>NZ_JAQJCG010000011.1:0-197904 GCF_030182565.1 Rhizobium centroccidentale
ATCAGGATGAAACTCAAAGGGCTGAGCCCTGTGAAATACAGGACCCAGCCCTCAAATCATCCCAGCCTATGAACCGTCCAACTTTATGGGGTCAGTTCATCAGCGGGGTCTTTTCATTTTGCACTAAGCTGCTATCCGGCCGTTAAGCACGATACCATCCTTGCGTGCAGTTTTGCCACGGTTTGACGGATTTCGCGCGGTGCTTGATAAGGTTGGTTGCCAAAGCTTACCTTTGGCTGTATTTCGCTTTCCCGGGGTTGTATCCTAAATTGCCGGAGGGAATATGCGCATACGTGCCACGATGGCGGCGAGCCTTGTCGCTATATCAACCATTCTATCGAGCTGTCAGACACCGCAGGAATCTGCGATGAATGCGGAAATGACCTGCCAGTCGCAGGGGTTCCGTCCGGGCACGCAGCGTTATAATCGCTGCGTCGGCGCGACCTACCAGTCCAATCGCGCCCAGGCGCAACAGGCTGAAAACCAGGCTGCCGCTCTGGCTGCTGCCGGCATCATCGGTGGCGTTCTCGTCGGCGCCGCTGTCAGCGATAATCATCATCACCGCGGCTATTATGGCCGGCCCTATTATCGCCGCTGCTATCGCTGCTGGTAAGTGTGGCTTTTATCTGCATTACATCACACTCCGTCGGCTCATGCAGGCGGAGTGTTCGTTTTCAGATCCAACGAACCTCAAGAGCAAGTCCAGGAAACTGCAGCGGTTTTCCGTCCGGAGTTGCGTAAAAGGCAAAGGGATGGGCGTTTTCGCGATTCGTGGAAAAGCGCGAAGACTCTAATCTGGCGGGCTCATTTCCTGGCGGTTGACGAGCTTCACGCTTCGGTCCGGCTGGACGATATAGGTTTCGATAACATCCTGGCCCCACTGGTTCGTAAAGTGATGCTGGAATTGCGACCCGGGAGGCGATTTCGTCAGTTTCATATGCGGCTGGCCGCCATAGGTGATGCTGCCCGGGATGGGCTGCACCGATTCCGTCGTGTTGCACGCGGAGAGCAGCGATAGGCACAACAGGAGACTCATTACATGGGGCTTCATTGCTTTGACTTTCCGCCCACTTTCCGTCTTGCGAAGTCCGTCGCACATAAAGACGGAAGGGCATCTATGAGTGTGGCTCCAAATCACTATATACAGATAATGACGGCGTGCTCGGCAGCAAGGTTGTTGTGCGGATTTACTTGATGGCGCCGCCGGATTTCGAAGGAGTCGCATATGTTTACGATTGCGAGATCGATAACTGCCGCAGGCTTTGGTCTTATACTGGCGGCGGGTGCCATCATGCCGGCGAATGCCCTCACCATGCCGACCCTGACAGTGCCTGCAACCGGACGATCGGACATCATCCAGGTTCGCGATCACGGTCATGGCCACGGCCATCGGCATCATCACCATAATCGTTGGGGCAGCGGCCATCGGCTGCATGGCTCGGACAGCTATTATGACGACGATTCGGATAGCGGCGTGCTCTTCAAATCTTTTGTGACCGGCACTTTGTTCAACAGGCAAGGCTCACAGAGCTATTACGGCGCTCATGCGCGTGACTGCGCAAGCCGCTACCGCTCTTATCGCGCCTCCGATAACACCTATCAGCCGAGCCGCGGACCGAGGCAACTGTGCCGTTGAACGGCAATTTTTTCTGAGCAGGCCGACACTTTTCGCTTGCGTCGGGAAACGCTAAACTCTAAACGAAACAAGCCGTTTCGGCAGGTCGGGGCGTAGCGCAGCCCGGTAGCGCACTTGACTGGGGGTCAAGGGGTCGCTGGTTCGAGTCCAGTCGCCCCGACCATTTATCTCCTTGAACTCCCAATCGAATTTCTGAAAATCAGCTACACCAGGATGTAGCCTGGCCGGTCCACCGACGCGCGAGACCTTCCGACACCATCTGATCGCCAAGCGAGCGCCCCGCGCGCATGGCAATGCGCAGCTTGCCCCCATTCGGGTCGTCGCGGCGGCTGCTGCCGGAAAGCACGAAGTTTCCATCGTTGAGAATGGCCTGCAGGCGCAGTTTCGCGGCCACGCCCCTCTGTCTTTCGCTGGGGCAGCGCGCGGCACCGGCGTCCGGCACATCGATATCGGCCAACTGAATCCGGATGCCATCCTGCCAGAAGGTATTGCCGTCGACGACGCAGTTCGTTCCGGATCCGGCGCCGCACAGCACGAAACGACCATCCGATTGTGCACGCAAGCTAGGTATCGGCCGTTCGACCGGTATCTTATTGACCGGCATCGCCACGGGAATGGCGGCGGGTGGCACCGGCAGGGCGGATGTCGCGCGCGGCTCCGAAGTGACTGCTGCCGTCCTTATCTGCGGCTTTGCCGCCGGCACGGGCGTCTCCCGGGCCATATGCGGCATGCCGGCGGCTGCTCCGGCATGCGCCAGCATCGACGGCATATCCTTGCGATGCTGATAGGCGTAGAGGCCGGCTACCGTTGCCAGGCCGACAACGCCCCATAGCCACATCGAATTGCCCGCCTTGGACTGCGGCTTGCGCCGCGTGCGTCGTTTCGCTTTCGCCATGGTATCGTCCCTCAATTGCGAGGGGGATTATCGCCGGCATTTCTTACCGATCCGTTGGCTTCCGCGGAGATCATGAACTGCGATGGGGCAAAGCTATTTTGCGGCCGCTGTCGGCGGCTTCAGTTTCACCGACATCGTCACCTGTCCGTTGATGGAAAGTCTCGTGCCGCGATTGTCTGGATTGTTGACCGAAGTATTGCTCGACAGAGCGCTGATCTCGCAGGCATCGGCGATGGTGTCGAGCAGGGTGGTGCAGCTGCTTGCGGCAATCTTATAGAAGGATTTCAAGGCCTTCTCCTGCTACTCCTCGCTGTCGCCGTCCGCCACGGGATAGGAGATCGATATTCCCGATTGCACGGAAATATATCCTTCGGGCGGCTGATGAGGGTTGCGCAGCGGAAGATTCGAAAAATTCTGTGCGAGGGCCGGTAGCGCCGTTGCTGCAAGCGCCAAGCTGAGAGCCGTCCGTATCAGAAATTTGGTCATCATTATGCCTCCGTTTTTTCCCGCTTATTGCATATGCGGATAAAGGCTGGGTGATGCATTAACTTAAAATTGTACCCTCGATCGAATCTCCGTAAAGTTTGCGAATCAGAAATGCATCGCCCGAAATGCTTCCTTGCCAACCCCACACGCAAGGCGCATAGTCTAATCCTGTCGTCGGGAATAAAACGGGTGCCGGCGAGGTACTGCGTGCTTCTGCCCACGGACTATGAGACGCGCAAATGCTGGACACACCTATCCATCCACGAGATCTGCCGCTGTTTTCAGACGATCTGGATCGCCTCGAGAAGGTACTGGACACGGTCTGCAAGGATCGCGGCATGGACC
The DNA here is from genome assembly GCF_030182565.1 of Rhizobium centroccidentale. Classification (NCBI taxonomy): domain Bacteria; kingdom Pseudomonadati; phylum Pseudomonadota; class Alphaproteobacteria; order Hyphomicrobiales; family Rhizobiaceae; genus Rhizobium; species Rhizobium centroccidentale. The sequence continues at coordinate 3,363 of NZ_JAQJCG010000011.1, forward strand.
CCCGCAGCCTTGAGGCAGAGCGCCTCGGCGCATTGATTATTCAGCTTTATCGCCAGGGCGTGAAGGACGACGCAAAACTTCTCGCGCTCGCACGGGCTTATTTCTGACGCAACTGCGTTTTTTTATGGCCGGAAATCTAATCGATTTAAGCTGATTTCACATAGCAGCAATGATGCTTTGTGCCTGTTCGAAGCGGACCGGCCTCCCTATATTTGCTGCGTTGCACAAAGAGATTCGATTTCTCGATGTCACTGATTCTGGAAAGGAACAGTGCGCGCCAGCCCGCAGCGGAGGAAAAAACCTGCCGTGGCTGACGTGGATAGAAAGGTCCATGATGAATTTTAAAGTTCCGAGCCGGCTTCGCCGCTTGCTCGTCGATTCCGTCGAGCTGCCGCAGCTCAAATTTCCGATGACGCAGCCGCAATCGCAGCCGTCGCGCCGTCGCGTTCCCACGCGCCCGTTGCCGCAGCGGCTGACGGAAGTTTTGTGGTTCGGCCGCAATCCTGGCGATTTGCGCATGCTCGAATATGTGCCGCCGGGTGTGAAGGGGCCGATGCCGCTCGTCGTTGTCCTGCACGGCTGTCATCAGAATGCCGAGGATTTCGATCGCGCGAGCGGATGGACGGCACTCGCGCGCCAGCATGGATTTACCGTGCTTTATGCGGAACAGAAGGCATCGAACAACCCGAATCTCTGTTTCAACTGGTTTCGCCCGAGCATGGTCACGCGTGATCGCGGTGAACTCGGCTCAATCAGAGAAATGATCGATTTCAGCCGTCGCCTGCATGCAATCGACGATAGGAGGATTTTCGTCATGGGCCTCTCGGCCGGTGGCGCTATGACAGCGGCATTGCTCGCGACCTATCCAGAACTCTTTGCCGCAGGCGCCATCATCGGCGGCCTGCCTTTCAGCGCTGCCCGCGATGCCATGTCGGCACTTGATGTCATGAAACGCGGCTCAAGCCGCGCAGCGGAAAAATGGGGCGAGCTCGTTCGCGAAGTTTCCCCCGAAGCTGCTCGCTATCCGGCTGTCTCCATCTGGCATGGCGATGCCGATGATGTGGTGTCCTTCACCAATGCCGAGGCATCCGTCGCGCAATGGTTGACCGCACGCGAGCGTCCGCGCACAAAGGGTCGGCTGCGCCTTTTCGAAGGTGGCGAGCGGCGCGAATGGCGCGACGACTATGGCCATATGATCCTTGAGCTCGTGACGCTCAACGATTTCGGGCATGGCCTGCCGGTTGGCTCCATTGTTGAAGGCTGGGAGCCGGCAAACAACACCGAACGCTACATCCTGCCTGCAGCCCTCTCTGCGCCCGAAGAACTTGTCAAAGGCTGGAAGCTGGCGGCCTGAAGCAGATCGCGCAAGGCTTTAAAGGCAGGAAGCGGCTCCTGGAGATTGCTACCCTGCATCAGCTATCAATCGTCATTGGTGGCATTCAGGTTCTCAGGCCGAATGCCATCATTCTCGGACCAATGCTTGAAGCGAATGCCGGGGCCGCCGGTGCCGTCACTGCCGCCGGCGAGGAAAAGCACGCCGTGGTTCTCGAGGACGGAGCGAACTGTCGCAAGCGCCCTCATATCCGCTGAGCCGATCCCTGTTTCCAGCGCTTCGATCGCCGAAACCGGAAGTTTGCTCTCGCTGGCAAGCGTTTCCACTGTCAGTCCGAGCATGGCGCGCGCGCCGCGCAATTGTGCTGAAGTAATCATAAGTTAAGTCTATCGCATCGGCTTGAAAAGCGGAACCGATTTCCGACGAAAATCCTCTGCGAGTTTAAAGGGCCACCGCGCTCTTCTCCCGGCCCTTACGCTTATTGTCCAAAGTGGAGTTTGCTATCAACTCCAGTGGGGCAGGGGCGGGGTGGCCGAGTAGGTCGAGATAAATCTTCTCGGTCGCATCAGCCATGCCGGCCAGCGTATAGCCATCCTTGCGGCGGCGGGCTTCGGCGGTAAAATTGGCCAGCAACGTCGGATCGGCAAAACGAGCCATCGCGGCCGCCAACGCTTCCGGATTATCGCTGTTCGGCACGATGTAGCCGTTCTTGCCGTGCTCCAGCACCGTGCGTGCGCCACCGACATCGGCGAGCAGCAGCGGCTTGCCCGCGGCTGCGGCTTCCAGCATCACATAGGACATTGCCTCGTAGCGGCTCGGCATGACGACGACATCGAAGGCGTCGATGGCCGTCACACCCGGCACGCTGCCATCGATGCGGGCGCGATCTTCAAGCCCGGCCGCCTTGATCATTTCTCTTGTGACATCGACCAGCTCACCGATCCCGATCATCAGCAGATGGGCCTGCGGCAATTGGGTTGCTATCCGCGCAAAAGCCGCGACTAAGCGCTCGGGCGCCTTCTGCCGCGTCATCCTGCCGACGAAGCCCAAGAGCAAAGCTTCCTGAGGAATGCCGTAGCGTCTGCGGATGGCCGCTCGCTGGCTGAGCGGAGGCGCATTGACGCCGTTGACGACGACACGCAAGCGTCTTTCCGGAATGCCGAGCGACAGGGCGTGATTATATTCATCCTGCGAAACGCAGACCAGGCGATCCGTCAGCCATGTCCCGAGAAGGCGCTCGATCCCGCCATAGATCAGGCGGCCTTTCGCACCGAGCGTCGGATCCATGGTGCGGAAGGCATGCGGCGTGTAGAGAACGGGGACATGGCGCCCTGGTAGCCGCAGGCGCGTAAGCGCGCCGGCTTTCGAGCTATGACCATGGATCAAATCGAACGGCCCATGAACGGCCGCGATCTTGCGCAGTTGCCACCATGCAGTCAGATCCCAGGGGCCGGGCGCGCGTCGCATGCCGAGCGGAATGACATTGTCCAGGCCGATATTTTCCAGTTCTGCGACGAAAGCGGGCTCGGCGCGCACCGGGGAATAGATAGCGGTCACGGAGTGGCCGCGATGCTGCATGGCCCGGCACAGGTCGAGAAAATGTCGTCCCGAGCCACCGCCGCTCGGCTCGAGAACCTGCAGCAACGACAGGTGTTTGACGTTGGTGCGAATGTTCACGAAGCAGCTTTCCTTTTGTTCAAGTCACGCTGATACTTTTGCTCCAGCGCGCCACAGCCCCAGACGATGCCGATCAGCAAGTAGAAATGGCGCCAGTGGTCGGTATCGATGACGTTGCCGATGCCGACATGGCCGAGAATGACAATCCAGGCGATCATCAGGTAGGGCTGCCAGGGACGCTCCCTGAGGAGGTTGCGGAAGCCGATATAGATGGTCCAGCAAATCATGCTGACCCAGGTGACGAAGCCGAGCCAGCCATAAGTGGTCAGCGTCTTTAGCCAGGTATTGTGTTCGTCTTCGCGGAAGATCTGGCCGAAGACCAACGGCCCGATGCCGAAAGGCCGTTCCATGGACATTTGGAAGCCGATGCTGTGGCGCTCAAAGCGGCCAAGATGTCCGCCGTCATAACTCTGAACCAGCTGCAGGCGCGTCGAAAACAGGTCGCTGACCTGTGGGAACTGCAGCGCGCCGACGAGCAGCACGACCATGAGGATGATGGCCGCCAGCGACATCACCAGAATGCGCAGCCGGAAGGTATTGCTGCGGTGCTTCAGCAACATGCAGAAGATCAGCATCACCGAAGCGAAAGCGAAGAGGGCCCAAGCGGCGCGGGAGAAGGACAGAAAAATGCCGAAGGCGAGCACGAACAGGCAGATGCCCTTGATCGGCGCCTTCTTGAGGTCGCCGATCAGCAAGCCGTGCATGAGGTAAAGGCTTGGCGCCACGAGATAAGGGCCGAAGACGTTCGGATCCTGGAACGCCCCCATGGCGCGGTCATAGCGGGTGAAGATGTCGAAGCCCGGCACGGCATGGAAGTAGCCGAGGATGCCGAGGCTTGCGGTGATCAGCGCTGCCACGACCCAGGTACTGAAGATCAGCTTCAGCCGCTTTTCGTTGTCTTCGGTGATGGCGGCATAGAAGACGGAACTCAGCGCCAGGAAGGTGGAAACGGCTATATAGATCGGGCCGGCGAGATGATCGCTGGCGGCGAGATCATGCATCTGCGTAATCGACAGCATGCCACCAATATTGAACAGCAGGAACAGCGCCAGCAGTGGCGCGACGCTGCGCGAGATTTTGAGCCCGAGAATGAACCAGGTACCGATTAGAAAAGCGAGCCACAGCTCATAGGGTGCCGGCTCGGCGATAACGAAGCCCGACAGAAACACGCCGACGGCAACGCTTGCCGTGCCGACCAGCCGCATGGCCGCCAGCTGTGGCTGCGCGACGCGCGACGATGGCAGGTTGATCGCGCTCAATAGGCATTTTCCGTATTGAGCAGACGGAACGGCGTCAGGAAGAGGATTTTCAGATCGAACAGCAGCGACCAGTTCTCGATGTAGTAAAGATCATAGGCCGTGCGGAACTTGATCTTGTCATCGGTGTCGATCTCGCCGCGCCAGCCGTTGATCTGCGCCCAGCCGGTCACGCCCGGTTTCACGCGATGGCGCGCGAAATAGCCTTCGACGACGTCGGCATAGGTGCGGTTATGGCTGGCGGCCAGAACGGCGTGAGGACGCGGTCCCACAAGCGACAGGCTGCCGAGCAGCACGTTGAAAAGCTGCGGCAACTCGTCGATCGACGTTTTGCGGATGAAGCGGCCGACGGGGGTGACGCGCGGGTCGTTCTTGGTCACGGCATTGCGCGCCGACGGATCGCTCATATGGGTGTACATCGAGCGGAACTTGAAGACGTTGATGATCTCGTTGTTGAAGCCGTGGCGCTTCTGCATGAAGAAGATCGGCCCTCTCGAGGTTGTCTTCACGGCAATTGCCGCGCCGAGCATGATCGGCCAGAGCAAAGCAAGTGCAACCAGGCTGAAGAAGATGTCGAAGATGCGTTTTGCAACGCCATCCCAGTCGCGGATCGGCTTGTTGAAGATGTCGAGCATCGGCACGGCGCCGACATGTGAGTAGGCGCGGGGGCGGAAGCGCAGTTTGTTGGCATGGGCGGCGAGACGAATGTCGACCGGCAGCACCCAGAGCATCTTCAGCAATTGCAGAATGCGATCCTCGGCGCTGATCGGCAACGCGATGATCAGCATGTCTATGCGCACGAGCCGGGCGAATTCGACCAGTTCCGATACGGTGCCCAGCTTCGGGTAACCGGCAACCATGACTGGCGAGCGCTTTTCGCCGCGATCGTCAAAAATGCCGCAGATGCGGATATCGTTGTCGGGTTGATGCTCGAGCGCCCGGATGAGTTCCTTTGCCGGTTCGCCACCACCGACGATGACGGCGCGCCGCTCCATGACGCCGTTGCGAGCCCAATGGCGGATGCCATAGGCAAACAGCAGGCGAGCCACGAGAAGGAACCCTGCGCCTGCCGCGAGCCAAAGGCTGAGAAGCGAGAGGGAGTAGATGTTGTTGATGTCGAAGGGGAGGAGGGCGATAACCATGACCGCGAAGGCGGCAGCCCAAGACCCGAGAATCCGGTGCAGGAAGTGATGCGGCGAGCGCAAGACCGGTATCTGATAGGCATCCGCAATCTGCAGGAAGACGATAGCAAGACCGCAGAGGGCGGTCGTCACCACGGTCTTCGACAGGAAGGGATGACTATCCGAGGTCCCAAAGAGGAGGATCGCAAGCCCGAATGCGAGCAGCGACAGAAATTCGAACAGCCTGTATTGTCCGACGATGATTGCCGGAGACTGGTTGGTTTCGCGAAGCTGTTCGGCGATCTGCCGCGCATAGGCATTCATGCCGTCTGGGCGATCGCCGTGAGTCTCGCTCACACCGCGGGTGCGGATTTCCGAAACCTGCTTGCGAAGATTGTCCAAGTCGAATTGCTCGGACTTTTCCGTAGTGTTCATGGCAGCTTATCCGGTCGTTACCAGACAAGGGCGTATCAGATATCAGCTAAGAAACACTTACAACACTTGGCTGTATTCTAACCGTCGCGGTTCAGGCCAAGTATATTTTGATACAGGTGCAAAGTATCCCGCGCCATGGCCGAAGCCGAAAAATTCGATCGTATCGTCCCGATATCGGGCATGTTGCGAGCACCCCATAGCGGTTCAATGATCGCTTCAGCCATGATGCGCGAGAGGTCATCGGCATCTTCGGGTTTGGCGAGTGCGGGGCTGTTGTCGCCAAGTGCTTCCGCAACGCCGCCAACGCGTGAGGCGATGACGGTCTTTCCGGCTGCGAGCGCTTCCAGAACGATATAGGGCATGGCCTCGGCGCGCGAGGGGACGACGATGTTCTGTGATACCGTGAAGGCTTCCTGCACGCGCATCGCCGGCAGCATACCGATACGGTGACCGAGGCCCCGTTCGACCATCATCCGGTGATATTTGTCTCTGTCCGGCCCGTCGCCGATCATCAGCGCGGAAAGCGGCCTGCCGATACGCCGCTCCGTTTTCGCAAAGGCGTCAACAAACAGATCGGGACCTTTGAGGTCCCGCAGCATGCCGATATAGACGAAATGCACGGAGTCCGATCGTGTCGGTATGGTGCGAAAATCTCTTTCGCTGATGCCATTATAGATCATCACCGAACGGGTGCGCGGCTTGCCGATCTTTCTTTCATAGGTGCGGCGTTCGAAATCGCAGATGAAGATCAGGCCATCGGTGAGAAACTCGAGCACCCGTTCCAGGCTGTGCACCAGCATGCCCTGGAACGAGCTGCGCGAGAAATGCAGGCTTCCGCCATGCGCAGTATAGAGGCGGGCTACGCGACACCTGTTGACCCGCAGTATCGAGCCGAGAACGCGCGCAAGCAGGCCGCCCTTGGCGCCATGCCCGTGCAGTACATCCGGCCGCAAACTCTTGATTTCCTTGTAGCTGCTCCAAAGTGTCGCAGCATCCGAGAAGGTAATTTGCCGTCGGATCGGCAGGCGAACGACGCCAAGAGCCAGGAACGGCGCGATATCGTCGAACAGACGATCCTCATGCTCGCCGCCCGTCAGGCTGTCGCAAAGGATGCCGACTTCATGGCCCGCTTTGCTCTGTTCCTCCGCCAAATCCCGGACATGGCGGAAGACGCCGCCGACGGGCGATCTGAAGCAATGAAGAATACGAAGCGGTCGGGCCATGAGCGGTCGCGGTTAGAATAACCGCTCTCTGACGTAGATGGTGTCGCCTGCCAGCACCGGATCGGAGATGCCGACCCGTCCAGTCATGACATGACCGTTGATCTTGCGGGTGACATCCGCGTTGGATTGGTTGGCCCGGCTGGTGAACCCGCCTGCGACCGCGATGGCATTCTGGATGGTCATGCCCGGCACATAGGAATATTGGCCCGGCTGGCCGACTTCGCCCATAATATAGACCGAGCGATAGCGGTCGATGTCGATGGTGACGTCTGGATCGCGAATATATCCCTGGCGAAGCTTCTGCGCGATCTGGCCGGAGAGCTGCTGCAGGGTCCTGCCGCGGGCAGCGACCTGGCCGATCAGCGGGAAGGCGATATAGCCGGCCTGATCGACCGTATAGGTGTTGGTCAGCCCGGCTTGGTCGAACACGGTCACGCGCAACCGGTCGCCGCTATCAAGCGTATAGGGCTGGATCGTGGCCTCGTTGAAGGCCTTGGGTGCCGGTTGATAGGTATTGCAGCCGGTGAGCGCGGCGCTCACGGCAGCCATGCCGAGTGCAAGGACAATCTTTGGCTTTGCGAAGGGCATTTCGCGCTCATTGGAAAGGGAAGGACACTGCTGTCGTTATCGATCCGTTAGGGTTAACGGTCGGTAAAGAGCAAATGAAAATCCAGGAAAAAATTAGCGATGCCAAAAATAATGCTGACGAAATACTATTAACGCTTGGGTTACTATAGTCGTTTACGATTAATTCCGGCTTTCTATTACGGAGTTTTGCATATGTCCGGTGTCAACAGCACCCAGCAGGATGTGGACATCGATCTCGCTCAGCTCTTTCGCGCTGTGTGGCAGCGGCGGGTGCGCGTCGTTGCCATCACGCTGGCCGGCGCCTGCGCGGCACTCGCGATTGCCAAGGTCATGTCGCCGGAATATCGCAGCGAGGCCCGCATCCTCATCGAGCAGCGTGCGCCCGCCTTTGCGGCGACGACATCGAGCAACGATGCCGGTGCCGGCCCTCTGCTGGACGAGTTGAATATTGCCAGCCAGGTGCAGATCCTGCAGTCGGCGGATCTGGTCAAGCAGGTCATCACCAATCTAAAGCTTTACGATCGCCCTGAATTCGCTGCTGGCAACAACGGCTCCGCGTTCTCTGATATTCTGATCAAGCTGCATCTGAAGCAGGCGGCAGCCGACAAGGCCCCGGAAGAGCGGATGCTGGACGCCTTCAACAGCCGCCTGCAGGTCTATCAGATCAACAGCTCGCGCGTCATCGGCATCAGCTTCACGTCCCGCAATCCGGATCTCGCCGCCAGCGTGCCGAATGCCATGGCGCAAGTCTATTTATCCATGCAAAGCGGCGCCAAGCTCGATTCCAACAGCGAGGCGACGCGCTGGCTAGAGCCGGAGATCGCCAAGCTGCGCGATAAGGTCAGCGAGGCGGAAAAGAAGGTTGCAGATTATCGTTCCGCCAACGGTCTTCTCCAGACCAGTCAGAACAACAATTTCGCCACGCAGCAGCTCGCGGATATTTCGACGCAGCTGGCACAGGTGCGTGGCGACAAGGCCAATGCCGAGGCGCGGGCGCAAGCGGTGCGCAGCGCATTGTCCAGCGGCCGCTCCACCGATACTCTTGCCGACGTCGCAGGCTCGCAGACCATTCAGCGGCTGAAGGCGACCCAGTCGAATCTCGAGTCGCAGATCTCGGATCTCTCCACGACACTGATGGATGGGCATCCGCGGCTGAAGAGCCTGCGGGCGCAGCTCGTCGATATCCGTCAGCAGATCGATCGCGAGACCCAGAGGATTCTGGCAAGCATCGAGAACGAAGCAAAGGTAGCGCAGCTGCGCGAGCAACAACTCCTCGCCCAATCGAACACGCTGAAGGCCGACAGCGCCCGGGCAGGGGAGGACGAAGTCGGCCTCAACGCCCTGGAGCGTGAAGCTACGGCCGAGCGGCAATTGCTCGAGACCTATCTCGCCCGTTATCGCGAGGCGGCCTCTCGCGTCGACAAGAATTCCAGCCCTGCCGATGCGCGCATCGTTTCCACAGCGGTCGAGCCGGTCGATCCCTCTTTCCCGAAGGTCGGTCCGATCGTCGTCGTCGCTACCCTTGCCACTTTCATTCTCACCGCCATCGTTATCATGCTCGCGGAGCTGTTCAGCGGTCGCGCTTTGCGTCCGGTTGGGCTTGTTCGCAAGGAAGATGCCGCCGCGCTGGAGACGGCGCAGCGCACTCAACCCGTCACCGAACCGGCTCCGGTTCGGCCAGTTGCGCGAGCGAGCAGCGTCGAGACGCCCGCAAGCATGCTCTCCGTCCCCGTCGAGGAAATCCCGGTTCGGGCTGCGGATACCGTAACTGCTCCAGAGCAGGCAATCGCCTTGGACACCGCAATCGCTCCGGATCACGGGCCGAAGCAGGTTGCTCAGACTGCCGCGGAGGAAGAGGAGGATTTCTCCATCCAATCCGTCGCCGATTATCTGATCGATAGCGGCTCGCGGCTGGCGATCGCCATATCACCGACCGGTGACAACGGCTCGACCGCCACCGTCATGCTGGCGCGGACCATTGCCGATGCAGGGAGCCGTATCGTGCTGGTCGATATGACCGGCACCGGATGTCCCTCCAGGCTCATGGCCGAGCACGACGAACTTCCCGGCGTAACCGACCTGCTGTGCGGCGAAGCGGCCTTTGGCGATACGATCCATCCGGATCGCCTGTCGGACGCCCATCTCGTGCCGCAAGGCATGAGCGACCTTGCCCGCGCCATGCGCGGCGCCGACCGTCTGTCGCTGATCCTCGACGCACTGGGTTCGGCCTATGACATCGTTCTGGTGGAGTGTGGCGCGGCCGAAGTCTCCGGCGTCGCACGGCTGACGCGCAGCAAGGAGACGGAAATCATCCTCTCCATGCCCGAACCCGACGAAAGCCAGTTCATCGCTGCCATGACGGAATTCCAGAAGGCCGGCTACGAACACATCATTCTGATGTCCGGCTGGCGCGAGGAGCATGATCCGGATACGCGCCGGGACGCTGCCTGATCAATCCGCGTCACCGCCTCCGTCATCCGATGCGGCGCCGGTTCCGTGTCGCGCCCGCAGCCGCTGGATGAAGGAATAAAGCTTGCGATTGGATTTGATCGCGACCTTCGTACGCGTGATGACCCGGTTCGCGATCGCCGCGAGACGCCCTATGCCTGAGACAGGCAGGAAGAGATCATACTGCACCGTCTCCATCGAGCACCAGGAACGCTTGTAAATCTGGTCGCCGATACCGAAATCGAAGAGCGCGACGCCTTCGCGATGCAGCCGCTCGATCATCAGCCAGAACAGCAATTCGCCGGGGCTCGCCTCCGCAACCAGAGCCTCGTCGATCGAGGCAAACTGGCAGATGACATGATCTCCCTTGCGGGACAGGGCGGCGATGGCCGGAATATGGCCCTCATGCTCGCCTTTCAGGCGCAGCGCATGTATCTGCAGTGTCGCGCCGATGCCATCGTCTTGGCGTCGGTGCAACATAGCGTGCAGCGCGGCCTTGATCCGGTCATCCTTGAACGCATCGGGCAAGCCGGCATCCTTGAAGCGGACTGCCTTCTGCTGGAAGAATCGATCGAGCAATGCGTCCTGCCGATCAGGACCGGCGATCACATATTCGTAGCCACCCTTGGCATCGAGAAGCCTGCTTTGATGCTTGAACTTCTTGCGGCGGCGCTTGGCATTCACCTGCTTCAGACTTGCTTCGAAACTGCCGAGGAAGGGCATCTGAAAGGCATGGTTCTGGTTTTCGATCGACGTCAGCGGCGCGAGCGGGCTTTTGCGACCGCGCCATTCGAGCGGGACGTTGCGCAGGATGACGACGTCCACCCTGCCGCGCAAAGCCGCCGAGATGGCGCTCGCCTGAGCGGCCGTCAATTCTCCATTCGCCAGGAACCGGGCTGAAAACAGGCCCGTGTTGATATTGTTATGGTGGCCTCCGATGAACTCGGCCCGCCTTGTTCCGCGACTGCGGATGATCTCGAGCGGCAGGATGAAGGCGACGTGATCTTCGATGGAGCCCCTGACGATGGCGAGAGGGCGTTCGAGGTTCTCCACCCAAGCTGCGCACCAGTCATAGCTCTGGTGCAGCGAGTTGAGATCATCCCGTTCCAGTGCGCGCCATTCGGCTTCGAGCGGTGCCATACTGTCGAAGATGTCGATCCGCAGTTGATCGGCGGCCGCGGGCTTCATGTCGATGGACGCAATCCGCTCGTCCGCTGCTTGGGCGGCCATGTGGGCGATATCTCGCGTCTGGATCTGCATCCGGTCTTCTCCGCTCCGGCGGTATTCGGACGCAGTTTGGCGGGCAACGGCTTATTTTTGGCTTAAGATGGGACAGTCATGCGGGATGGGGCGCGGATCAGGGTTAGCCTAACGTAAATCGTGCCGGGACGAGCGTCATTGCGGGCGTGGCCCGGCCATCCATTTGATGATGCCCATCGCCGGCAGCACCCAGATGATGCCGCTGAAAAGGAAATACAGGAAATGCACCCAGCCGGGTTGATCTGCAAGCGTTCGCACTGCAACGATCATGGCAACGATCGCATAGATTGCAACCAGCAGCACGAGCAGGATCATGCCAATGAATTTGCGCAGGCGAAGGGGCACGGGTTTTTCTCCTCATTATGACAGCATGCCGCGACGGCATGCCGCAAACTCCCGGGACTTGTTTTGCACGCCCCTATCGGGCAAATCAACAGCCTGATCGAAGGGAGAAGCCATGGCTGCCACTAATTTTACGACCGAACAGGCTATTTTGAAGGAAGTGGCCCGTCAGGACCGCAATCGCCGCGCCATACGCATCTGGCTCGCTTGCGTACTTCTGGTTCTCTTCGGTCTCGTGCTGGTGGGAGGTGCCACGCGCCTCACCAATTCCGGCCTGTCGATCACGCAATGGCAGCCGATCCACGGCATCATCCCGCCGCTGAATGCACAGGAATGGCAGGACGAATTCGATCTCTACAAGCGCATCCCGCAATTCCAGATTATGAACAAGGATATGACGGTCGAGGAGTTCAAGGGCATCTTCTGGTGGGAGTGGGCGCATCGCCTGCTGGCGCGCACCATCGGCATCATCTTCGGCCTGCCGTTGCTGTTCTTCGTTCTGACTGGCCGTGTCGAGCGAAAGCTCTGGCTGCCGCTGGCCGGCATTTTCCTGCTCGGCGGCCTTCAGGGTGCGATTGGCTGGTGGATGGTCTCCTCGGGATTGGAAGCACGCACCGACGTCAGCCAGTATCGGCTTGCCACACATTTGGTGACCGCCTGTCTGATCTTTGCCGCCTGCATGTGGTTCATGCGCGCTCTGTCGCCGCATTCGAACGAGCCGCCGCCAACGCGTCATTCGGCGAAACTCGCCGGTTTGATCGTCTTCATGGCTTTGTTCCAGATCTATCTCGGTGCTCTCGTAGCCGGGCTGGACGCCGGTCTCAGCTACAATACCTGGCCGCTGATGGATGGTGCCGTCGTGCCCAGCGATCTTTTCATACAGTCGCCGGGCTGGATCAATTTCTTCGAGAACCCGAAGACGGTCCAGTTCGTTCACCGTCTCGGTGCCTATGCGCTCTTCGCAGTGGTCACGATCAATATGATCCTCTCGCTACGCGCGGCGGCGCAAACGACCCATGCGCGCCGGTCCGTCGTTCTCTTCGTGCTCGTGCTGATCCAGGCGATCCTCGGCATTTCGACGCTGCTGCTGCATGTGCCGCTGCATTTGGCCCTGGCGCATCAGGCTGGCGCCCTGATCGTCTTCGGCTTCGCGATTGCCAATTGGCGCGGCTTCTATGGTGAACTGCCGCGCCAGACCTCGATCGTCGTGAGAGATTGAGGCGCTTTGCGCCTCAAATCCCTCTAACGCGCGGAAGCGACGCTTGCAGCCGACGACATCCGCGAGACGACTTTCAACCGCTTGATTTCGCCGCGTCGGAAGGCAGCCAGGAAGCGGTTGTAATCCTTGAAGACAACGCAGCCATTCGATTCGCCGCGGCCGCCTCTGAGCATGTATGTGTGAGCCAGCAGGCCGTCGCGGCCATAGACGCGGGCGCCGCTTGCGGGTGTCAGGCGCAGGGCCTGCACGCCATGGAACAGGCTTTCCCTATATGTCAGGTTATAAGTTTCAGGCGGCGTCGGCCCGGTATTCTTGCGGTCGACATAGCGGGGATTGTCACGCATGTGGCCGAGACCGGAATGGGCCTCGAGGCGTTCGCCGCTCGGCAGGTAAACGGTCTTCGCTTCGATATCGTAGATCGCAGTGCCTGGGCCGGGGCTGATGGCGGCAAACGGGTTGATGAACGGCTTATTCTTGCGGACCGAGCTGTCATCCGGATCGGCATAGGCCATCATGCGCGATGGCGGTTGCGTGGTTGTTTCGCTGCCCGTTGCCCTGGCGATGGCGCTTGTGGCGCCGGCGCGTTGCACGGGCGTTTCTCGGGCGGGACGGGCCACGGGAATGACGTTCAGCACAGCTTCCGCCACCGCAATGTCGGCGTCTTTCGCAGGCACCGGCTTTGCTTCCGCAATGGCGGGCAGACTGATCTCCGGGGCCGCGGAAGCGACCGCGGGCGGCTGCTCCGTGGCTTTCAGGGGGCCTGCAGCCGGCATCAGGGCAGCCGCATATTTTGCCTGGCTTAGCGATTGCACTGCGGTTGCGAAATTGATCGCGATAACCTTGCGCAGATGGTCGATCGTCTCAGGCGAAGCCGCAGCTACTTCGAGACGGCCGCTCTTGATGCTTGCGGCCGCAATCTGAGCTTGCTTCATATCGGATGTCTGCTGTGCGAGTGCATATGCCAGTTGCGCATGAACCGCATCCGTCCCGCCAGCTTTCGTTTGAACCTCCGCAGCGGCGACGCTGCCGAAGCGGCTTTGCCCATGCAGCGAAGTGGTTTGACTCGCATAACGGACAGGGCGCGCCACATGGCTTTGCGGAACGATGAATGCCGATGCGCGGGGTGCCAGGAAATTATCGGTCGGCGCCGCCGCGCCGGGAAGCGACAGCACCATCGATTGCGTCGTCATCAGCGTTGCAGCCACCCAGGCGAAAGCCGCGACCGCGACGCCGGTGGCCAGGGTGCCGGGACGGATGCTGAGGGATTTTTTTGATCGCGAGGCGTAGCCGGAGCGCGAATTGAAGTTACCGAACGTTTCGGTTACGAACGCCATGATACTCGTTATCCAAACTACACAGACACCAAGCCGGCTCAAGAACGCACACGCGCCCTAACGCAAGTGTCGCGTTCGGTCGCCAACTTGCCGGCTGTCTGGAAGCATGCCGAATTATGGTAACCAATTCCTTTACGATGGCTCATTCTTGGATATTCATTGAAAAAGGGATGGTTTTTAACGTCCCACCTATTCGGGCCAGCAAAGCCGTTAAAGAGCAAATCCGGCCGACAATTGGTCGCAAGCCCAACGGTTGTTCACTTTTCCGTGTAGGTTCCGCTAATTTAGGGCAACGGCAAAAATAAGGCCGAGTACGGCAGCGGAGCCTAAATTGCGCAAAACTGCTTTTGACGTGAAAAGGCCCGGCCTGAATAAACGGGCCGGGCCTATCGAATTTCAATCCGCGTTGGACTGAGTTACGCGCTCAGCATCAAGTCCATGTTCTGTACGGCTGCACCCGATGCGCCCTTGCCGAGATTGTCGAGCAGGGCAACGAGGTTGACCTGCGCTCCGCCCGGCGTGCCGAAGACGAAGAGCTTCATCGTGTCCTTGCCGGCAAGCTCGACGGCGTTGACGCGGGGCAGGGCGCGGCTCTCATCGAGCGAAACGACCTGAACGATATCCTGGCCGGTGTAATGGTCGACGAGCGCGGCGTGAATGCTCTCCAGCGTCGCGCCTTCCGCGAGATCGCCGAGATGCAGCGGCACCTGCACGATCATGCCCTGGGGGAAGCGTCCGACGGAAGGCGAGAAGATCGGCGCGCGCTCCAGCAGGCCGTGGGTGGTCATCTCGGGCACATGCTTGTGGGTCAGCGGCAGGCCATAAAGGAAATGCGGCGCGGCGATCGCATCCGGATGATCGGGATTTTCCATCTGGGCGATCATCTGCTTGCCGCCGCCGGTATAGCCGGAGACCGCATTGACCGTCACGGGATAGTCCGTCGGAAGGATGCCGGCGGCGCGCAACGGCCGGATGACACCGATCGCGCCTGTCGGATAACAGCCGGGATTGGCGACGAAACGCGCCGCCCTGATCTTGTTACCCTGGTTGCTGTCCATCTCGGCAAAGCCGTAGGCCCAGTCGGGATGGATGCGGAAGGCCGTCGAGGTGTCGATGACGCGGACATTGTTGTTGCCCGCCACCATCTTCACCGCGTCCTTCGACGCATCGTCGGGCAGGCAGAGGATGGCGATATCGGCGCTGTTCAGCATGTCCTCGCGCATGGCGGCATTGCGGCGTTCGGCTTCGGGAATGGACAGCAGTTCGACATCGCGGCGGTCGGCCATGCGCGTGCGGATCTGCAAGCCCGTGGTTCCGTGTTCGCCATCGATGAAGATTTTCGGTGCCATCTTATTCCTGCTCTTTCAATAGGTTGCGGATATTTCCGGACTCAGTTTGCCATGCAGTAGATTCAATTTCATAACGCTCGTTGCTGAAGCGGTAGGGCGGCTTTCGAAAACCTTCCTCCCTATCCCGAAATCATGTCTCAACGACCGCTCGCACGTCGTTCGGCGTGGAGACCGAGCATATACATCGCCACGGTCGCCCCCGCAATGGCGGTGATGTCGGCGTGGTCGTAGGCAGGGGAGACTTCGACGACGTCGGCGCCCCGGATATCCAGCTGATGCAGCCGCTGCAGCACCGACAGGATCTTGGCGCTGGAAGGACCTCCGGCGACCGGCGTTCCCGTGCCCGGAGCAAAGGCCGGATCGAGGCAGTCGATATCGAAAGTAAGATAGGTCGGCGCGCCCTTGGTATGCGAGATGATCGTCGAAGCAATCTCGCCGGCGTTCATGTCCTCGACCTGATGGCCATACAGAATTTGGATGCCGAAATCGTCAGGCGCATGCGTGCGGATGCCGATCTGGATGGAGCGGTCGGGGTCGATCAGCCCGTCGCGTACGGCGCGCGCAACGAAGGAGCCGTGGTCGATACGCTTGCCGTCGTCGTACCAGGTATCCTGATGGGCATCGAACTGCACCAGTGCAAGCGGCCCGTGCTTGGCGGCATGCGCCTTCAACAGCGGCCATGTGACGAAATGATCGCCACCGAGCGTCAGCAGGAAGGCGCCGCTGTCGAGGATCGTCGCCGCCTGTCTTTCGATTGCAGCGGGCGTATCCTGATGATTGCCGTAATCGAGCAGGCAGTCGCCGTAGTCGATGACGGCCATCTCGGCGAAGAGATCGCGCTCGAAGGGATATTGCGGATCATTGTCGAAGATTGCGGAGGCGCGGCGGATTGCCTGCGGCCCGAAGCGCGTTCCCGGCCGGTTCGAGGTGGCGGCATCGAAGGGGATGCCCCAGACCACGGCATCGGCGCCTTCGAGTGATTTGGTGAAGCGGCGGCGCATGAATGAGAGCGCGCCGGCAAAGGTCGGGTCGCTGGCAGCCGAGGTCAAGCTGACGGTAGTGAAGGCGTGATCAATCGAGGTGCTCGGCAAACGCGTCTCCCTCGCGCAGCTGGAAATCATAAGCCCGTTCTACCCGCGCTATGCGAACCTTATATTGCTCATACCAGCGCTCGCGGCCTAGTTTCTGCGCCGCCAGATGGGCGACGACGTTCTTCCAGGCAAGAATGCTTTCCCCGTCTCGCCAGAAGGAATTGGTGATACCGAAGCCGTCGGCGCCTCTCGCACTCTCAAGACCAAGGCAGCCGTCTTGCGCCAATGCCATTTCCTCCATGCGTTCGCCCATGGCGCCATAGCCATTGTCACCGGCTGTCCGGATCGAAGCGAAGGAGACGATATAATAGGGCGGCTCGGGAGTGGCCGCAAAGCGGGATGCCTTGTTGGTGCTCATGACGTGCCTCACGGGATGGAACGGAATTCCGTTCTGTGAATCGCAGATAGGTCGTGTTCGATGCTTATTTGCCCGATCGAGCGGTGCATTGATACGTCTTTTTCACGCAGGCGATCTGCGGCGTTGAGCAATCGGCCCGCCCATCGGTCACGACACAATAGGAGCAGCTGTCGTTGAATTCGCGACAGTCCGGGTTTGTCTGAAGAAAATCCTTCATGCTCTGCATTTCTGCGGCCTTATCGGCTGGCGGAGCGTCGTCGCACAGAGCCGGTGAGACGATGCTGATCGAGAACAGAAACGAAAAGATGAGGCCGCGCATTCAATTCCCCGATGCTTGTAGGAGGACTTTGCCATAAAAAGCATTCCCTGCCTTGGCAAATCTGCACCATTTCAATGCCGCAAAGAAAAAGGCCGGGGAAACCCCGGCCTTTCCAATAATCCGATCTCGGATAAGCGATTAACGCTTGGAGAACTGGAAGGAACGACGTGCCTTTGCACGGCCGTACTTCTTACGTTCGACAACGCGGCTGTCGCGGGTCAGGAAGCCACCCTTCTTCAGCACGGAGCGCAGGCCCGGCTCGAAGTAGGTGATCGCCTTGGACAGGCCGTGACGAACGGCACCGGCCTGGCCGGAGAGGCCGCCGCCGGCAACGGTTGCGATGATGTCGAACTGGCCGTCACGGGCAGCAGCGACGATCGGCTGACGCAGGATCATCTGCAGAACCGGACGGGCGAAGTAAGCCGTGTAGTCCTTGCCGTTGACGATGATCTTGCCGGAGCCGGCCTTGACCCAAACGCGGGCTACGGCGTCCTTGCGCTTGCCGGTCGCGTAGGAGCGGCCGAGCGAGTCAACCTTGCGGACGTGAACCGGAGCAGCAGCTGCTTCCGACGTCGTGCCGAGGTCCTTCAGGGAGGAAAGGTCAGCCATTATCAGGCGCTCCTTACGTTCTTCTTGTTCAGCTTGGCGACGTCGAGGACGACCGGCTGCTGAGCTTCGTGGGGATGGTTGGAGCCGGCGTAGACGCGCAGGTTCTTCATCTGGCGACGGCCGAGCGGGCCGCGGGGAACCATGCGCTCGACGGCCTTCTCAACGACGCGCTCCGGGAAGCGGCCTTCGATGATCTGGCGAGCCGTACGCTCCTTGATACCGCCGGCATAACCGGTGTGCCAGTAATAAACCTTGTCTTCGTACTTCTTGCCGGTGAAGACGACCTTGTCGGCATTGATGACGATGACGTTGTCGCCGTCGTCGACGTGCGGCGTGAAGGTAGCCTTATGCTTGCCGCGCAGACGCATTGCGATGATAGAAGCGAGGCGGCCAACGACAAGCCCTTCGGCGTCGATGAGAACCCACTTCTTCTCCACCTCTGCAGGCTTCTGGGAGAAGGTTGCCATGTTGCATACTCTCTTTTAGGACCCTTGGCCCGAAGGCGTCTGGGCGTTTCTTGTTGCTTGGTTTGGCACGCATGGATGGGTGCCAAAAAGAAAGCAGCCCGGAAAGGCTGCAATCTGCGGCGGCTTATAGATCGATTAAGAGCCAGGGTCAATATCGTCTGATTGGGGAGGCTGTAAAAATTATAAAGCAAAATCAACATGTTGCTTGTGTGGTAAAATAAAACCACACAATTTATCATCAACCCAGCCGCAAAACCAGCACTCCGCCAGCAATAATGGCGCCGGCAATATACCGCCAGCTGCTGGATCGCTCTTTCAAAACGACGACGGATATCACCAAAGCGAAGAGGATCGAAGTCTCGCGCAAGGCGGCGACCATGGCGACCGGCGCCTTCGTCATCGCCCACAATGCCAGTCCGTAGGAGGCGATCGAGCCGCCGCCGCCGATCAGCCCGCGCCACCAGTTGTAGCGGACGTGGGCGGCGACGGCATTAAGGCCGCGTTGCGATATCGCCCAGGCGAATAGGAGGATGGGCGGCAGGAGCGCCATCCATAGAGTATAGGAAACCGAATTGCCCGATATCCGCGCGCCGATGCCATCGACATAGGTATATGTCGCGATGACAACGGCATTGGCGAGGGCGAGAACGATCGCCCGGCGGCTGCCCTTTCGGGCCTCGAAGGCAAGCGTCAATATGCCGGCACAAATGGTCATGGTGCCGATCAATGCGCCGCCCGAAAGCGTTTCCTTCAGGATGAAGCTGCTTGTCGAGACAATGATGAGTGGCGCGACACCGCGCATCAGCGGATAGACGAGCCCGATATCCCCGGCGCGATAAGCGGCCGCCACCAACTGGAAGTAGGCGAATTGAAGGATGGCCGAGGCACCGATGAACGGCCAGGCCGCAGAGGCGGGCAGGGGAAGGAACGGTAGAAGGGGCAATGCCGCGACCGCGCCGCCGGCCGAAACCAGCGCCGCATCGAGCGACTTGTCGGTTCCGGCCTTGATGATCGCATTCCACGTCGCGTGCAGCAGGGCGCCGAAAAGAACGAGCGCGATAACGTCGAGAGACACGGAAAACCTCGGAAATTGGCAGGCGTAATGGCAATGCTTGGTATTTTGTGGGAGTGCGGTCCCCATATGATCCGCAATACATCGAAAAGCAACGAAATATCGATCATTCTGACGGCTTCCCCTTCGCTCCGGTCATGAGGGGCGCCGAGAATGGGGTTTTCGTTATGTTCCAAATCGCCCTTTCTAGAATTATAAATAACTAATTTATTGGAGTATGAAGCGCGAACAAATATCGCATGTCCTGTGAACGCGGGAGTAGCATTAGACACTTCTTACTTAAAAACGACAGAGGGCTGTGTCGCCTGCAGCGCCGTGTGTTGCCGGGCGTGCGAAAATCGCCGCGCAAACGCCGCGCGCAATCTCTTTTTTCCCCATGAATAGAGTGGATAATTCTACAAGAGATGAAAAATATTACAGCTAGCGCGCGATGCCGCTGATAAAAATCATACTAAGAGCTAAGTATAGAATCATCGAATCAAAACTTGATGGGGTATATCATTGCGCGAACTCGAAAATTATTCTGTGGAAAAAATAATGAAATAGCATATGTTCCGCGTTCGCATTCGGTTCTCGTTGGAATTGACTGTCCATGCGAAGTTTCTAATTTATATGCGAATAAATAGCGAACAAAGATTGCATTTCCTGAGAACGCAACCCTGTGGCTTCGGAAAAATTTATGAAAGCGCTTTGGGAAGGGCTTGAACGCAGGCGTATAAATGCTCGTGCACGGCCACAGTGCCGAAGATGCACCGTGCCTGCGACAATCAATGGTCGTATCGAACTCGTGAGCCGTCCGCCATATCAAGCCGTAATCTATCGCGATCAGCGTCGGAAAATCAAATCATCGTCATCGAGATCGGTTGCCGGCCGGCATATGTAGACCGGACAGGAAGCGCGATCCTTCGTGGGAAGATAATCCTGATAGGCATAAAAGCCCATGTCGCAGGCGCCGCTGTCGGCGACATAGCGATCATAGAGCGTCATGTTCGGTGTTCGTCTGGCCGGATAACGCATGATGACAGCGCGCTCCCGATTGATGACCGCCCTGGCCTCGGCGCAGGTCATGGACATGGAATTATATCGCGAAATCGCCAATGCCGGCGTCGCGGCCGAAGTGACGAGCAGGCCCAGCAGGATGAAATTTTTCATCTGAGTAATCCTCCCTGAAGTTGTTATAATACAATATATATACGCGGAGACCGCCATTGCGGTTTCCATATTTGTGACAAAACGCAAGTGTGATCGAGGTGGGAGGCTTCGTGATGAACCACGATAGTTATGACGATTCCTATATAGCCGATATCCTCTTGTCCGTAAGGACCATCGCGCTCGTCGGCGCTTCGCCCAATCCCGCGCGCCCGAGCAACGGTGTGATGGCCTATCTCCTGAACAGGGGATATCGCGTCATCCCCATCAATCCCGGACAGGCCGGTAAGGAAATTCTGGGGCAATGGGTCTATGCACGCTTGGCCGACATTCCCGAGCCTGTGGACATGGTCGATGTTTTTCGGGCGCCCGAATATCTCCGATCGGTCGTAGAGGAGACGATCATGATCGAGCCGCGGCCCCCGGTCATTTGGGGTCAGCTTGGCGTGCGTGACGACGCCGCCGCGGCAAGAGCCGAAGCCGCAGGGGTAAGGGTCGTCATGGACCGCTGCCCGGCTATTGAGTATCCGCGCCTGGTCGCTTGACCGAGATCGCGCATGACGGCTGCATTCGGCCGTTTATCGCGCGATCTCACTGAAAGATGGCAAGTTTTTTCTGCGAGCCGAGAAGCACGGCAAAGTTCGCGGTTAACTTTCATGTGCCAGGCGTTATGCTTTTCCCGTTACGAACAAGATCCGGCGGGAGGAAAGTTATGCCAACCAGCAACCCAGGTTTCGACACGCTTGCGATCCACGCCGGCGCGCAGCCGGACCCGGCGACAGGTGCACGCGCGACGCCGATCTACCAGACGACATCCTTCGTCTTTCAGGATGCGGATCATGCAGCCGCTCTGTTCGGATTGCAGCAGTTCGGCAATATCTATACCCGTATCATGAACCCGACGCAGGCCGTGCTGGAAGAGCGGGTGGCGGCCCTTGAAGGCGGCACTGCGGCTCTCGCCGTCGCCTCCGGTCATGCGGCGCAGCTCCTCATCTTCCATGCCATCATGCAGCCGGGTGACAATTTCGTCGCGGCCAAGCGGCTCTATGGTGGCTCGGTCAATCAGTTCGGGCAATCTTTCAAGAATTTCGACTGGCGGGTCCGTTGGGCCGATTCCGCCGACCCTGCTACCTTCGAAGCGCAGATCGACAGTCGCACCCGCGCCGTCTTTATCGAAAGCCTTGCCAATCCCGGCGGCACCTTCGTCGATATCGCCGCGATCGCAGCCATCGCACACAAGCATGGCCTGCCACTGATCGTCGACAATACCCTGGCCAGCCCCTATCTCATCCGGCCGTTGGAGCATGGCGCCGATATCGTCGTGCACTCGCTGACGAAGTTCCTCGGCGGCCACGGCAATTCCATGGGTGGCATCATCGTCGACGGCGGCACTTTCGACTGGTCCGCCTCCGGCAATTATCCCATGCTGTCTTCACCGCGTCCGGAATATAACGGCATCGTTCTGCATGCGACCTTCGGCAATTTCGCTTTCGCCATTGCCTGCCGCGTGCTGGGCCTGCGCGATCTCGGCCCGGCCATCTCGCCGTTCAATGCCTTTCTGATCCTGACCGGCATCGAAACGCTGCCGCTGCGCATGCAGCGCCACTCCGACAATGCGGCTGCCGTTGCACGCTGGTTGAAGGCGCAGGAGAAAGTGGCATGGATCAACTATTCTGGCCTGGAGGACGATCCGAACCACGCCCTACAGCAGCGTTACTCGCCGAAGGGCGCCGGTTCTGTCTTCACCTTCGGACTGAAGGGTGGCTATGAAGCCGGCAAGGGGTTGGTCGAAGGCCTGGAGCTCTTCTCGCATCTTGCCAATATCGGCGACACGCGTTCGCTCGTCATCCATCCTGCCTCGACGACCCACAAGCAGTTGACCGACGAGCAGAAGGTCGCGGCCGGCGCCGGTCCGGATGTGGTGCGTCTGTCCATCGGTATCGAGGACGTCAAGGATATCATCGCCGATCTGGAGCAGGCGCTGGCGAAAGTCTGATGTGGTTCCTCACATACCCTTGAGAACGCTTTTTATTAGGTTGTATTGAGTCGATCGCCGAAAAAACCTTGAAAACGCGGCGCTCGCAGATATGGCCTCGACAATTCTCATGGGTCTCTTCAAACTGACCCTATAGGATGCCGGTTACAAAGCGATCCAGCCGGGTTTCAGGTCGATAGAGCGTCTTGACCAGGATCGCCGCGAAAAAGGCGGTAAGTACCCCGCCCATGACGTCAGTGACATAATGCGTGCCGACATAGACTCGCGAGACGGATACGAGGATCGCGCCGAGTAGGAAGAAGAGGCTCCGCCCCGGCATGCGTTGAAGCGTAAATGCGGCGGCGATTGCGAACGCGGCCGTCGCGTGGTCAGAGGGAAAGGACGGGTCATTGCTGCGATCTACAAGTAGCTTGGTGACCCCGGCATCATACGGGCGAAGGCGGCTGACAAAAAGCAGGATGACCTGGTTGATACCGAGACTGACGACGAATGTCAGGCCCGCAGCAACGAGTGCGTGTCGGGTTTCCGATCGACGTTCTCCGACCCACCATTGGATAGCGACAAGAGCGATCAACAAGGGAACGCCGTATGCCGAGATTAGGATCATCAGGCGGTCGACTGTCGGGTTTCCGGCTATGCCATTGATCCACTCTGTTATAACGGCATCTAGTTCATACATGCTGGCTCCTTCTGAACCGCGATTACGATTTCGGCCCGATCGAGATGGTCGAGCCAAATTAACGAAGCGCACTAGGGCATTGTTTTCTGACGTTTCCCTGAAAGGTGGCCCTTGATATCGGGCGGCAGGTTAGGATGATGTGCGTTCCGGGTTCGCATGTCCTTGAGCTCGCGGAGAGCCACATGAGGCAATAGACAGGAGACATTCGTGACGACCTATCTGGCAGTGGACATCGGCGGCGTTGAACCGGAAACGGGCGCGCCCGCAGCGGATCGTCTCGTTTCGGGAGCCCCGACCTTCCGAACCTGGAGCCTTGATGAGGCTGAAGGCGGCCTTTACGCGGGCTTGTGGGAGGCGACTCCAGGGAAGTGGAAGATCGCCTATGACGAGTGGGAGTATTTCAGCATTCTCTTCGGCTATTCCGTTGTGACAGCCGATGACGGCGAGACGTTTCATCTGCGCGCAGGCGACCGCATGATCTTGAAGCCGGGTTTCAAGGGGACGTGGGAAGTTATTGAAACGACTCGCAAGGACTATGTAATCCGCCTTTGAGTATGGCCTTGATTTAAAACGTGAAGATCGCCTTGCTTTATGAAAGGATGCGAGCCTTTTCCTGTAGCTCGGCAACGGTCATCATGCTTGCTGCAGGTTGTGTCACCGCTGCTTCATTAAACTGTCATCAAACTGAAACAATGCGGCATTAGAGCCATCACTGTCGCCGGGAGGTCGAGGTGGGGTTCCTAACCGATGGGATACTTCGTGCTTAGCTCCTGCTCGCCATCCTTTCGTCACTCTGGGAAGTGAGTTCAATCATGTTGAATCAAAAATTTCGTTCGCTTTGCCTGACTGCAGGCTTCATCGCGGCTATGTCCGCTTCGGCCTCCGCTGCCGACATCACGGGCGCCGGCTCGAGCTTCATCGCACCGGTTCTGTCCAAGTGGGCTGAAGGCTACAAGGCTGCGACGAACAATGTCGTCAACTATCAGTCGGTCGGTTCGGGCGCCGGCATCAAGCAGCTCCTCGACAAGACCATCGTATTCGGCGCTTCGGACAAGCCGATGAGCGACGCCGACCTCGAGAAGAACGGCATTGCCCAGTTCCCGATGATCTCCGGCGGTATCGTCGTTTCCTATAACGTTGAAGGCGTAAAGCCGGGCGAACTCGTTCTTGACGGCAAGACGCTGGCCGACATCTTCCTCGGCAAGATCGCCAAGTGGGACGATGCAGCCATCAAGGCGCTCAACCCCGATGTAAAGCTGCCGTCCACGGCAATCTCGGTCGTTTACCGCGCCGACAGCTCGGGCACGACCTTCAACTTCACCGACTACCTGTCGAAGGTTTCGCCGGAGTGGAAGGAAAAGGTTGGCTCGAACACGGCCGTTGAATGGCCTGTTGGCTTCGGCGCCAAGGGTTCGGAAGGCGTTTCCACCACCGTCAACCAGACGGCTGGTTCGATCTCCTACGTTGAATATTCCTACGTCGTCGCCAACCACATCGGTTTCGCGAAGATGAAGAACGCTGCCGGCAAGGTTATCGAGCCGAGCCTCGAGACCTTCAAGGCTGCCGCTTCCAACGCCGATTGGGCCAAGGCCAAGAACTTCAACCTGATCATCACCAATCAGCCGGGCGAAAAGAGCTGGCCGATTGCAGCCTCCACCTGGGTTCTGCTCTACAAGAAGCCGGCCGATGCTGCTAAGAACGAAGAGGCACTGAAGTTCTTCAAGTGGTCCTATGAGCATGGCCAGAAGGACGCGACCGCCCTGTCGTATCTTGCGGTACCGGACAATGTTGTCGAGATCGTCGAGAAGTCCTGGAAGACGGACTTCGGCACGAAGTAATTTGTGTTAGGCGAGAAAGTTGCGGCGGACAGGGTATTGCCCTGTCCGCCTTTCGTGACAGGACAAGGGGAAATCGATGGCTGACGCGACTCAGATGGCTGGCTTCCAGGCTGTGAATACCTCCGCCGCGACCAGAAAGTTTCGGATTCAGGACCGGATTTTCTATTTGATAACGCTTGGCTCGGCTATTCTTGTCGTGCTTCTGCTGCTGGCCATCCTCGTGGTTCTTGTCATCGATGCCTTGCCCACATTTCAGACCTTTGGCTTGTCGTTCCTTTGGGGTACCAAGTGGAGCGCGCCGGCCGATATTTATGGCGCCGTCCCTGCCGTGGTCGGCACACTCGTAAGTTCGTTCATCGCCATGTTGATTGCCGTTCCCCTGGGCATCGGCATCGCCATCTTCCTCACGGAACTTTGCCCCGGCAGCCTGCGCCGTCCGATCAGCACGGCCATCGAGCTTCTGGCAGGCGTTCCCTCCATTATCTATGGCATCGTCGGCCTGTTCATTCTCGTGCCGCTGATGCAGAACAACATCCTGCCTTTCCTGATGGCGACGGTCGGCCAGGTGCCGGTGATCGGCCTGCTGTTCCAGCCGCCGGCGCCAGGCGTCGGGCTGCTGACGGCAAGCCTCGTGCTCGCCGTCATGATCCTGCCGTTCATCACCGCGATCTCCCGCGACGTGTTCAGCACCGTGCCGCCGATGCTGCGTGAATCCGCCTACGGCATGGGCATGACGACATGGGAAGTGGCCCGCCACATCCTGATCCCCTATACACGCCGCGGCCTCGTCGGCGGCATCATGCTCGGCCTCGGCCGCGCGCTTGGCGAAACCATGGCGGTCACCTTCGTCATCGGCTCGGTAAGCCGTCTGCAATCGTCGATCATCTCGCCGTCCACCACCATTTCCGCCCAGATCGCGAACAATTTCGGCGATGCCGACGGTCTGCAATTGTCGAGCCTGATTGCGCTCGGCCTGCTCCTGTTCGTCCTTTCTTTCTGCGTGCTTGCGCTTGCGAGATGGATGATCGGCCGCGGCGACTCGCACTGAGGAAAAAACCATGGACAATGCAATTCGTCAGAACCTCGTGTCGCGGCGTTATGGGAAGAACCGGGTGATGATGGTCTTGTGCTTCATCGCGGCCATCCTCGGCATCTTCTTTCTCAGCGTGATTCTTGCGACCCTGCTTTATCGCGGCATATCGGCGCTCAACCTCGACGTGTTCACCATGTCGATCCCGGCCCAGGGGTCGCGCGGCGGTCTGATCAACGCGATCTACGGCACGGTGCTGGTCACGGGCCTCGCCATCGTGATCGCCGCACCGATCGGCATTCTTGCCGCCACCTATCTTGTGGAATATGCCAACGGCAGCAAACTTGCCGAAGCTGCCAAGTTCCTCAACGACATCTTGCTGTCCGCGCCCTCGATCATCATCGGCGTGTTCGTCTACGGCGCCGTGGTCGTGCCTATGCACGGCAATTCCGCTATCGCGGGCATCCTTGCGCTGGCGCTGATCGCGCTTCCGGTCGTCAACCGCACGACACAGGACATGCTGTTGCTGGTGCCAAACGCGCTTCGTGAGGCGACCGCAGCGCTCGGCGCGCCACGCTGGAAATCCATGATGATGGTAGTTTACCGTTCCGCGTGGACCGGCATCCTCACCGGCATCCTGCTGGCCGTCGCCCGCATCAGCGGCGAAACCGCGCCATTGCTCTTTACGGCCGGTTACAGCAAATTCATGAATGCAGACCTGACCGGTCCGATCGCCACATTGCCAGTTGCGATCAATACGCTCGCTGCCGATGCCGGCGAGGATCTCAAACAGCTGGCCTGGGCCGGCGCGTTGATCATCACCGTTGCCATCCTTGCGCTTAACATCCTTGCCCGTGTCTTGAGTGGGCGCCGCCAGTGACGCAGCCGCCGAACGATAGGAATGAGACCATGAACATGAGCGACAACAAATTCCAGAGCGTCAACGCACAGCAGGGGAAGGACGCCGCTTCCCAGTCGGATCTCGGCCTGGCGAAACTTGAGGTGAAGAACCTCGATTTCACCTATCAGAACGGCCACCGCGTTCTGAAGAGCGTGAACATGAATATCCGCAAGAATGCGGTCACCGCCTTCATCGGCCCTTCGGGTTGCGGCAAATCCACGCTGCTGCGCACCTTCAACCGCATGTATGATCTCTATCCGGGCCAGACGGTCGCGGGCGAGATCCTGCTCGATGGCCGCAATATCCTCACCAAGGACGTCGATCTGAACGATCTGCGCGCCAAGGTCGGCATGGTGTTCCAGAAGCCCACGCCGTTCCCGATGTCGATCTATGAAAACGTCGCTTTCGGCATCCGGCTCTATGAGAAGATTTCCAAGGCGGAAATGGATGTCCGCGTCGAAGCGGCGCTGACGGAAACGGCACTGTGGAGCGAAGTGAAGGAAAAGCTGCACCAGAGCGGTCTTGGCCTTTCCGGTGGCCAGCAGCAGCGTCTCTGTATCGCGCGCGCCATCGCCATTCGTCCCGAAGTCCTGCTGCTCGACGAGCCGACCTCGGCTCTGGACCCGATCTCGACCGCCAAGGTCGAAGAACTCGTGTCGCAGTTGAAGGGCGATTTCACCATCGTCATCGTCACGCACAACATGCAGCAGGCGAGCCGTATCTCCGACAGCACCGCCTTCATGTATCTCGGCGAATTGATCGAATACGGTGCGACCGAGCAGATCTTCCAGGCGCCGAAGGTCAAGCGCACGGAAGACTACATCACCGGTCGTTACGGCTGATACAGCCGAAGATTGCCGCACAATTTGCGAAGGCGCGCTGTTCAGGCGCGCCTTCTGCGTTTGAGGATGGCTGTCCTTGTCCGGCGGTCGCAGGATTTGGTCAGGCCAAACGCCTCGCAGATTGGATGCGCCGGATGGGCCGGTTACATCCTCGCGAGCGTGCCCATGCGCCGCAAGGCGTGAATCTGGTCGTCGAGTGTCGGTACCAGCTCGCCTTCATCCGCCGCAGTTGTCGCGTCGGGCTCCCTGGCGGTCTCCATTTCATTGAAGACGATGGTGCAGTTGCGGCCTGCGCGCTTGGCGGCGTAAAGCGCGCGGTCTGCGAAGGAGACCAGCCGGTCCCAGCTGACAGTGTTGCGCGGCATGATCGCGACACCGACGCTGACCGTCGCCGGCACCAGCGAGCGGCCGGCGAGCAGCGGCACGCGGCAGAAATCGGCGCGGATGGTTTCCGCCAGCGCTTCGGCCTGCGATTGCTCGTCTATCGGAACGAAGGCGACGAATTCCTCTCCGCCCATTCTGCCGAATGCGCCGGTGCGAGGCACGAACTGACGGGCGATACGGGCAAACTCGACGAGAACCGCATCGCCAGCCTGGTGGCCATGGCGGTCGTTGATCTTCTTGAAATGGTCGAGATCGAACAGCAGTGCGGCGAGTTTTTGTGATTGTTGCTGCCCTTCGCCGACAAGGATCTCGTAGCTTTCCTGGAGGCCGCGCCGGTTCAGAGCTCCGGTCAAAGTATCGGTGATGGAAATCGCCCGCCAGCGTCGTTCGGCGCGTTCCATGAGAAGCTTGCCGTTGAGGATGATGGCGACGATGATGAGCAGTGCATAGCCGAGTGCCATGTAGCCGCGATAGATCATGGCCTGTCCCAATGGCGGGGCCGTCAACACCATCCAGAGAGCCGAGCCGAAGCAGAAGCAGGCGAGTGTCACGAAGACGATGCCGAGCTGCCCGCGCGCCGGCTCGCGCCGCCCATCAGCCGGTTGGACGGCAAAAGCGAGCAGGGTCGCGCCGACGGCGCCTGCGAGATCGTAGACGATAATGCGATTGATGAAATTATCGGTGACCCAAGGCAGGCTGACGCCGATCAGCCAGAGCACAGGCGGCAGGAATGCCGACCATTCCAGCTTGCGCTTGTCCATGACGCGGAAGCCGGCGATCCAGGCGCTTTCGCCAAGCAGCCCGACGGCATTGCCGATCTGGATCGACCAGATATCGGGGATGACGCCGCGAGCCGCCACCAAGGCGAATCCCGCGGCGCTGACGGTGAAACCCAGAGCCCAGATCAAATAGGCGGGGGATTTGCGATCGTGCCGCCAGGCAAGAAGGAGAACGGTCGCCAGGGTAATGGCTTCCGAACACCAGATGGTAAGGCCTGTGGTCATATTCAGCACGATCGGACATCTCCGCTGTTTTTGGGCCGTCGGCGCAAACAGCACGACGATTTCCGCGATCGGCTCATCCTTGCCCAATAAGATGGCAAGTTCCTTAAATCAGTTGGTAAATTTTGCCTGTGCTGAGGATCCCCGCCGGACCGGCACAGACCTTCATCTTTCCTTCACCTTGCGACCGCGATTTGTAGTGGGTAGCGGACGGTAGGTCGCTACGGCGTCTTGGCATTCGAGGCGCCGTGGTTAGAAATGCTTTGTCAACGCTTCGTGGGGCATTAGTGCTTTTTGACGTTATGCTTTCGGGCGTCTTGAAGTGCAGGGCAGGGACACTCTATGTAGGAGTAAAGGATTTTTACTCCGATTCCCGGCGTCTCCGTCGCCGGGGGCAAGTTTGATAAAGGACGCACATGAGAAATCCAGTCGATACAGCTATGGCTCTGGTGCCGATGGTTGTCGAGCAGACCAACCGCGGGGAGCGGTCTTACGATATCTATTCCCGCCTGCTGAAAGAGCGTATCATTTTCCTGACCGGACCGGTCGAAGACCATATGGCGACGCTGGTGTGCGCCCAGCTTCTCTTCCTTGAGGCCGAAAACCCGAAGAAGGAAATCGCGCTCTATATCAATTCGCCGGGCGGCGTCGTGACCGCCGGCATGGCGATCTACGATACGATGCAGTTCATCAAGCCGGCCGTTTCGACGCTCTGCATCGGCCAGGCCGCCTCCATGGGATCGCTGCTTCTGGCCGCCGGCGACAAGGACATGCGTTTCGCAACGCCGAATTCCCGCATCATGGTTCACCAGCCGTCGGGCGGTTTCCAGGGCCAGGCTTCGGACATCGAGCGTCATGCGCGCGACATCATCAAGATGAAGCGTCGTCTCAATGAAGTTTATGTCAAGCATTGCGGCCGGACCTATGAAGAGGTCGAGCAGACGCTCGATCGTGACCATTTCATGTCCTCGGATGAGGCCAAGGAATGGGGTCTGATCGATAAGGTGCTGACGTCGCGTACCGAAATAGAAGGTGAAACCGCCTCGTGATTATCCACTAGGCGGTGACTTCTACGCCACAGTTCTATCCCATTTGTGATCGAATAGGGGTTTAATGTGGAGCGGAACGCGGTAATAGTACGCATTAATGCTATGTAGCGTTTTTATGACATAGCATTCGGCATTCGAAGGGGGATTCGTTGCCACGCAGTTCGGGTTGGTTGCCTGGCCTGCGTTCAGTACCCTGAAGGGCGCCGCGATCTGCAAACGAGGGGCAGGTCCGGCGGGCGCATAGAGTGGACCGCAATTTCAATTTGGAAATTTGCGGCGTGCTGGAAGGAAAGTGATATGAGCAAAGTCAGCGGCAGCAACGGCGGCGACTCAAAGAACACGCTTTATTGTTCGTTCTGCGGTAAGAGCCAGCATGAAGTCCGGAAGTTGATCGCCGGACCGACCGTATTCATCTGCGACGAGTGCGTCGAGCTATGCATGGACATCATCCGCGAGGAAAACAAATCCTCGATGGTGAAGTCTCGTGACGGTGTTCCGACCCCGCAGGACATCATCAAGGTTCTTGACGAATACGTCATCGGCCAGCGGCAGGCGAAGAAGATCCTCTCCGTTGCCGTTCACAACCATTACAAGCGTCTCGCTCACGCATCGAAGAACGGTGACGTCGAGCTGGCGAAGTCGAACATCATGCTCGTCGGTCCGACAGGCTGCGGCAAGACCTATCTCGCCCAGACGCTCGCCCGCATCATCGATGTGCCGTTCACCATGGCCGATGCGACGACGCTGACGGAAGCCGGCTACGTCGGCGAGGACGTCGAAAACATCATCCTGAAGCTGCTGCAGGCCGCCGACTACAACGTCGAGCGCGCGCAGCGGGGTATCGTCTACATCGACGAAGTCGATAAGATTTCCCGCAAGTCGGACAATCCGTCGATCACGCGCGATGTCTCGGGCGAGGGCGTGCAGCAGGCGCTTCTGAAGATCATGGAAGGCACCGTGGCTTCGGTTCCCCCTCAGGGCGGCCGCAAGCATCCGCAGCAGGAATTCCTGCAGGTGGACACGACCAACATCCTCTTCATCTGCGGCGGTGCATTTGCCGGCCTCGACAAGATCATCTCCGCCCGTGGCGAGAAGACTTCGATCGGCTTCGGCGCGACCGTCAAGGCACCGGATGACCGCCGCGTCGGCGAAGTGCTGCGCGAGCTGGAGCCGGAAGATCTGGTGAAGTTCGGTCTCATCCCGGAATTCATCGGCCGCCTGCCCGTTCTGGCGACGCTGGAAGATCTGGACGCGGATGCGCTGATCCAGATCCTGTCCGAGCCGAAGAACGCGCTGGTGAAGCAATATCAGCGCCTGTTCGAGATGGAAGACGTCGAGCTCACCTTCCACGAGGATGCTCTGCGCGAAATCGCTCGCAGGGCGATCGTCCGCAAGACGGGTGCCCGCGGTCTGCGCTCCATCATGGAGAAGATCCTCCTCGATACCATGTTCGAGCTACCGGCGCTGGAAGGCGTGCGCGAAGTGGTCATTTCCGAGGAAGTGGTTCGCGGCTCGGCCCGCCCGCTCTACATCTATGCCGACCGGCAGGAGGAAAAGGCCAACGCAACGGCCTGATCCATCATCCATGATCACGAATCGGGGGCTCGTCATCGACGGGCCCCTTTCTGTTTGAAAAATCGCACGGTTTGCTGATAAAGTCTTGGATAAGCTTATGGGAATGCCGTCGAAACCGGTTGTGAAGAACCCCAGCTGCAGCCATGATGGCATGATTCTGGAGCACGAGGCGGACGGGGCGCAGGCCCGGCGTTTTTCTTCGGATCTTAACGTCGCCGGCAGCGTTCGAGTTGTCGGGCTTTGGTGTTTTGTTGTTGCGTTCCTCCTTGCGGATATGCGGGATCGTTGCCTTGTGGCGGGCGTTTCCTGTGACTTGAAATAGGCAGTGTGAAGCTCCACTTGTTTACCAAGTGAGAGAGCCGGCTAAATCCCCCCGCCGGCAGAGAGCCCGGGAACGGGACGACGGAAAGGAAATGACATGAGTAAGAAAACGTCTGCGGCACACGACAGCATTGCCTATCCGGTATTGCCGTTGCGCGACATCGTGGTCTTCCCCCACATGATCGTGCCTCTGTTCGTCGGACGGGAGAAATCCATTCGCGCGCTGGAAGAGGTCATGGGTTCGGACAAGCAGATCATGCTCGTCACCCAGATCAATGCCAGCGATGACGATCCCGCGCCGGACGCCATCCACAAGGTCGGCACCGTTGCGAATGTCCTGCAGCTGCTGAAACTGCCCGACGGCACCGTCAAGGTGCTGGTGGAAGGCCGTGCGCGCGCAGAAATCGACGAATATACCGGCCGTGAAGACTTCTACGAAGCCCTTGGCCATGTCCTGCATGAGCCGGAAGAAGACCAGGTCGAGCTCGAAGCTTTGAGCCGCTCCGTCGTTTCCGAATTCGAGAGCTATGTGAAGCTCAACAAGAAGATTTCGCCGGAAGTGGTCGGTGCAGCCAGCCAGATCGATGATTATTCGAAGCTGGCGGACACCGTTGCATCGCATCTTTCGATCAAGATCACCGAAAAGCAGGAAATGCTGGAAACCACCAGCGTCAAGGCTCGCCTGGAAAAGGCGCTCGGCTTCATGGAAGGCGAGATTTCGGTTCTGCAGGTCGAAAAGCGCATCCGCTCGCGCGTCAAGCGCCAGATGGAGAAGACGCAGCGCGAATATTACCTGAACGAACAGATGAAGGCGATCCAGAAGGAGCTTGGCGACGGCGAAGAAGGCCGTGACGAGATGGCCGAACTGGAAGAGCGCATCTCCAAGACCAAGCTGTCGAAGGAAGCCAAGGAAAAGGCCGATGCCGAGCTGAAGAAGCTCAGGCAGATGAGCCCGATGTCGGCTGAGGCGACCGTGGTGCGCAACTATCTCGACTGGCTGCTGGGCATCCCCTGGCACAAGAAGTCGAAGATCAAGGCCGACCTGAACAATGCCGAGAAGATCCTCGAAGCGGATCATTTCGGCCTGGAAAAGGTCAAGGAGCGCATCGTCGAATATCTGGCCGTCCAGGCTCGCGCGACGAAGATCAAAGGCCCGATCCTCTGCCTCGTCGGCCCTCCGGGCGTCGGCAAGACCTCGCTCGCTCAGTCGATCGCCAAGGCGACCGGCCGTGAGTATGTCCGCATGGCGCTCGGCGGCGTTCGCGACGAAGCCGAGATCCGCGGTCACCGCCGCACCTACATCGGCTCGATGCCCGGCAAGGTCATCCAGTCGATGAAGAAGGCGAAGAAGTCCAACCCGTTGTTCCTGCTCGACGAGATCGACAAGCTCGGCCAGGACTATCGCGGCGATCCGTCTTCGGCCCTGCTTGAGGTGCTGGACCCGGCGCAGAACTCGACCTTCATGGATCACTACCTGGAAGTCGAATATGACCTATCGGACGTGATGTTCATCACGACGGCGAATACTTTGAATATCCCTGCGCCCCTGATGGACCGCATGGAAGTCATCCGTATCGCCGGCTATACGGAAGATGAGAAGCGCGAGATCGCCAAGCGGCACCTGCTGCCGAAGGCCATCAAGGAACATGCGTTGCAGCCGGAGGAATTCTCTGTCACCGACGGCGCCCTGATGGCGATTAGCCAGCAGTACACCCGCGAAGCCGGTGTTCGTAACTTCGAGCGCGAATTGATGAAGCTCGCCCGCAAGGCGGTCACCGAGATCATCAAGGGCAAGGTGAAGTCGGTCGCCGTCACGGCGGAGAATATTTCCGACTATCTCGGCGTGCCGCGCTTCCGCCACGGCGAAGCCGAGCGCGACGATCAGGTCGGTGTTGTCACCGGTCTTGCCTGGACCGAAGTCGGCGGCGAACTGCTGACGATCGAAGGCGTGATGATGCCGGGCAAGGGCCGCATGACGGTCACCGGCAACCTCAAGGAAGTCATGAAGGAATCGATCTCGGCGGCGGCCTCCTACGTCCGCTCGCGCGCTGTCGATTTTGGCATCGAGCCACCTCGCTTCGACAAGAGCGACATCCACGTGCACGTGCCGGAAGGTGCGACTCCGAAGGATGGCCCGTCGGCCGGTGTCGCCATGGCAACCGCGATCGTCTCGATCATGACCGGCATCCCGGTTTCCAAGGATGTTGCCATGACGGGTGAAATCACGCTGCGCGGCCGTGTGCTGCCGATCGGCGGCCTGAAGGAAAAGCTGCTGGCAGCATTGCGCGGCGGTATCAAGAAGGTGCTGATCCCGGAAGAAAACGCCAAGGATCTGGCGGAGATTCCGGACAACGTGAAGAACAGCATGGAAATCATCCCCGTGTCGCGCATGGGGGAGGTGATCAAGCACGCGCTTGTCCGCCGTCCCGAGCCGATCGAATGGGATGGCACCGTGGAAACGCCTGTGATCGCAACGGTCGAAGGCGTCGACGAAGTGGGTTCTACCATCGCTCATTGAGCCCCTTCGCCTCAATTCTGTCGAATTGACATAAATGGACGAAAAGACCGGCATTTTTGCCGGTCTTTTTTTGTGAAAAGCGTGTGGCAACGCTTGCTTTTCCTTGATTTGCAGGGCTTTTGGGGTTGCGGCGGGTAAGAGCATTGCTATTTTGCGCCCCGCTTACTGATAAGTCGTTTCATACCAGAGAAAGGGGTGGAAACATGAACAAGAATGAGCTCGTGTCCGCAGTGGCCGAGAAGGCCGGTATCACGAAGGCTGACGCTGCTTCCGCTGTCGACGCTGTTTTCGATACTGTCCAGGCCGAACTGAAGAAGGGCGGCGACATTCGCCTTGCTGGTTTCGGCAGCTTCACCGTTTCCCACCGTGCAGCCACCAAGGGCCGTAACCCGTCCACCGGCGCCGAGGTCGATATTCCTGCCCGTAACGTACCGAAGTTCACGCCCGGCAAGGGCCTGAAGGACTCGGTCAACAGCTAATTCGTTTCACCCGCTACGAGGCTTTAGCCTTGCGGGGTGGACAAGATTGGGGCCCGCAAAAGCGGGCCCTTTTTTATGGTCCCATGCAGATTAGGCGCTGAGCAATCGATAGGAGATGCGAACATTCGCACTTTGTCAAAGCGGATGGCTCCAACCCGCGCAGATGACGAACGATATGATGGCTCTCACTTCTTCAAGACGATGTGCGTGGCTTTCGCAGTCGCCTCGTGGGCGGCGACCTGAAAGCCAAGCGAAGGCAGGTCGATGCCGGCAAACATTGCCTCGCCCCTCCCGAGCACGACTGGCGAAATGGCATAGTGTATCTCGTCGACCAAGCCCGCCTGGAGATATTGCCGCACCGCGCTGACACCGCCGCCGATCTTGATATCCTTGGCCCCGGCCGCAGCCTTGGCCTGCACGAGCGCGTCCTCGATCCCGTCCGTGACAAAATAAAAGGTCGTACCGCCTTCCATGACGATCGGCTCGCGCGGATAATGCGTCAGGATGAAGGTCGGTGCGTGATAGGGCGGATTGTCGCCCCACCAGCCTTTCCAGTTTTCATCGGGCCATTCGTCGCGGATGGGGCCGAACATATTGCGGCCGAGGATGAAGGCACCAAAACCGGTATTTGCCAACGCTGCATATTTCGCATCGGCACCCTCGGTTTCACCCTCTTTGCCGAACATCGCCTGGAATGTCTGGGTCGGGAAGAACCACTCAAACAATTCCGGCCCGCGCTTGCCCAAAGGGTCGTTCAGGCTTTGCTCCGGTCCAGCCCCGAAGCCATCGATCGAGAGCGAGAATCCTGCAACACGAACTTTCGACATGCTGTCCTCCATCTAATTGCAATTTGCAACTGGTTGTGTGTTAGCATGGCTCGCTCTACATTGCAATCGATTCACCAAAGGAAGCGAATATGGATATCGAGCGGCGGTCGGGATGCCCGATCAACCTGACAATGGAAGTGTTGGGGGATCGCTGGAGCTTGGTCGTCATTCGAGACATCATGTTCGGCAATCGCCGACATTTTCGCGAACTGCTCAATCGCTCCGAGGAGGGGATTGCCTCCAACATACTCGCCGCGCGCCTAAAGCGCCTTGTTTCACTCGGCTTGATCACCAAGCTGGACGATCCCAGCCACAGTCAGAAGGCGATTTACAGCCTGACGGAACCGGCGATTCAGCTTGTGCCGATGATCGCCATGATCGGCGCCTGGGGTAGGCGGCATCTGCCTGCCAGCGAAGACCTGAGCATCCGCGCCGAACTTCTTGAGAAAGGCGGACCGGCGCTTTGGGATGACTTCATGAACGATCTTAGAAACATTCACATTGCGGACCCGATCGGCGGAGCAAATGGGAGTGTCACATCGCCCGTTTTGATGGGTCTTACAAACGCCTTTCTCGAGGTGCGCGCAAAAATGGAACGCAAAGAGTGAGATCGTTTTGCGCCGCTAACTGCGGGAATGCTTCGATTCGGTGACTGTGCGCAGAAACCGCAATGCTCGCTGAAGATGTAAAATGGCGGTAAGCACCGCTATCTCGGTTGGAGCCGTTTGTTATAGAATCCGTTTTTCTGCCTGGCGACGTCAGAGCAGCGTCCGGCCGCCATTGACCGCAAGCTTCTGACCGGTGATGAAATCTGCCTTGCTCGAGGCGAGGAAGACGACGGCGTCGGCGATATCCTCCGGCCTGCCGAAATGGGCCATCGGCGTGTGCGCGAGATAGCCGTCCCTTGCTTCTTGCGAGGCATCGGAATGGCGCTCGACCGGTATCCATCCAGGCGCAATGAGATTGACGGTAATGCCTTCCGGCGCGAGCTCCCTTGCCCAGGACCGCGTCATCGAAAGCATCGCGCCCTTGGCGGCGGCATAATTGCCGAAATTCGGATTGCCAAGCTCAGCGATCTCGGAACCGATATTGATTATGCGGCCGGATTTGCGCGCCCGCCAATCGGGGAGCACAGCTTGGAGCAGCTCCAGAGGCGCCTTGACGAAGAATTCGAGCTGGTCGAGGTAAGTCCGCCAGGATTGCTCCATGAGCGGCATTTCGGGCTGAGGGCCTGTGGCATTGTTGACGATG
The DNA here is from genome assembly GCF_030182565.1 of Rhizobium centroccidentale. Lineage (NCBI taxonomy): Bacteria > Pseudomonadati > Pseudomonadota > Alphaproteobacteria > Hyphomicrobiales > Rhizobiaceae > Rhizobium > Rhizobium centroccidentale. The sequence continues at coordinate 40,704 of NZ_JAQJCG010000011.1, forward strand.
AGATCGACCGGTCCGAGCGCTGCCTCGATCTTTTCCAGGCCGTCCACGAGCTGGTCCTTGTCGATCACGCTGAATTGTGCGGCATAAGCTTGCCCACCACGCTGCCGAATGGTCTCGACGATCTTCTCGGCCCCCTGAGTGTCGCTCGCATAGTTGACGGCGACGGCCCAGCCGGCCTCGGCAAGCTTCAAGGCGATCATCGCACCCAGACCGCGAGAGGCGCCCGTTACCAGCGCTACTTTCATGGCATTCCTCCTTGGGCCTGTCCGGCCCTTTCCTCAACGGCGGCGAGCTTGGCAGCAGCATATTGATGCTGTCTCTGTACCTGCGGAACAATATGCCCATCGTGGCCGAAGCTCGTTCCGGCCACGTATTTCAGATATGGATGTTACCAGCGATGATGAACATGCGGCGCGATCAGGCGCTCGTAGATCTCGCGCGTCGCCGCCATGACATCGGCCGGAAGCGGAGCGAGATCGGCCGCGGCCGCGTTGGCCTTAGCCTGCTCGGCATTGCGCGCACCCGGAATGACGACGGTGACGGCATCGTTCATCAGGATCCAGCGGAGTGCAAAGGCTGCCATGCTCGCACCGGCCGGAACCAGCTTGCGCACTTCCTCCACGGCCTGGAGACCAACCTCGAACGGCACGCCCGCAAAGGTCTCGCCGACATCGAAGGCCTCGCCGTGGCGATTGAAGTTGCGGTGGTCGTCGCTGGCGAATTGCGTATCGCGGGTGATCTTGCCGGAGAGCAGGCCGGAGGCCAGCGGCACGCGGGCGATGACAGCCACGTTCTTGCGCTTGGCTTCCTTGAAGAACAGATGGTCGGGACGCTGGCGGAAGATGTTGTAGATGATCTGGATGCTGAGCACGCCCGGATATTCGATCGCCTTCAGCGCTTCCTCGACCTTCTCGACGCTGACGCCGTATCCTTTGATCTTGCCAGCCTTCTGCAATTCGTCGAGACCGGCAAAAACTTCGGGCCGATAGAGAACTTCGGTCGGCGGGCAGTGAAGCTGGACGAGGTCGAGGCTCTCGACGCCGAGGTTCTTCAGGCTGCGGTCGATGAAGCTTTCGAGATTGGCCTTGTTATAGCCGTCGGCGACATGCGGGCTCAGCCGTCGACCGGCCTTCGTCGCCACCATCGGGCGCTCGCCGCCGCGTGCGTTCAGCACATCGGCAATGATCTTTTCCGAGCGGCCGTCGCCATAGACGTCGGCGGTGTCGATGAAGGTCATGCCGGCATCGAGAGCGGCGTTCAACGCCGCGCGGCCGTCGGCCTCGCTGACATCGCCCCATGCGCCGCCGATCTGCCAGGCCCCGAAGCCGACATCCGTCACGATAAAGGGCGTCCGTCCAAAGGCATGATGTCTCATGAAAAGTCTCCTCTCTTTTATTCGTAAGATGATAGCGCAGTAGCAGCCGTCCGACAGGGCCACAAGCGCACATTGGCGATCGAGGATCGCAATCGCGTGACTGAGAAACATGGCAGGCGCTGGCCGGCTTACGAAACCGTTGGATGAAGCCGTAGGCGCGGTATTCATCGCGCCTCCATTTCCGTACAAGGGAAGGACAGCATATCTGATTGCTATTGGAGCCCATGCCCTCTTTCAGCTTCATCCACGCCGCCGATCTCCATCTTGGCAGCCCCTTCCTGGGCCTGGCTTTGAAGGACGCCGCCGTTGCGGCGGTCTTCGTCGAAGCGAGTCGCAAGGCGTTCTCGACCCTTGTGGGCTTGGCGATCGAAAAACGCGTCGATTTCTTCGTCATTGCCGGCGATGTCTATGACGGCGATTGGAAGGACAACAAGATCGGCCTGTTCTTCAACCGCGAGATGGCGCGGCTGGAGCGGACGGGAATTCCGGTCTACCTGCTGCGCGGCAATCACGATGCGGCGAGCGTCATCACCAAGACCATCACATTGCCGCCAAACGTCCACGAATTTCCGACCAGCAAGCCGGGTAGCGTCAGACTGGAAGCGCTGAAGGTGGCACTGCATGGCCAAGGCTTTGCCGAACGCTCCGCTAACGACAATCTGGCGATCACCTATCCCGCGCCCGTTTCCGGCTGGTTCAATATCGGCATTCTCCATACCTCGCTCACCGGCCGCGAGCCGCACGCGCCCTACGCGCCGTGCTCCGTGGATGACCTGCGTTCGCGCGGCTATGATTACTGGGCGCTCGGCCATGTGCACGACTTTGAAGTGGTGGCGCAGGAACCGCTCGTCATTTTTCCCGGCAATCTGCAGGGTCGCAATATCCGCGAGCGCGGTACCAAGGGCGCAGTGCTGGTGACTGTGGAAGACGGGCGGATCGATCATGAGCGGCTGATCGTCGATGAAGCGCGTTTTGCGCAAGTCGATATCGTGGTTGGACCGGAGGACGATCAGGCGGCGATCCTGCGCCATGTGGAGCAGGCGGTGCAGCCGATTGCCGATGAGATGGCGGGGCGTATGACCGCGCTGCGCGTCCGGCTTTCCGGTGTGTCACCGTTATACGGCGCGATAGCCGCCAACCGCCAGCAATGGCGCGACGAGGTGGAAGCTGCCTGCCATCGTGTGCATGAGGATATCTGGCTGGAAAAGCTCGAACTGCGGCTGGAGCCGCCGCCGGAAAGATCGGCGGAGGCGGACGGCGCGCTCGATCTGCGCCAGCTGCTGACAGACCATGCCGGCGATACCGATATTGCGACGGAGGCAGCCCGGTTGATCGACGAGATCGCAGTGCGCCTGCCGGGCGGCCTCGGCGCGACGGAACGGCCACTGGACGACAGCATGGATGCTCTCATCGAAGAGGCTCGGCAATTGCTGCTGACGCGCGGGCAGGGGGCAGGCTGATGCGCTTTACCCGCCTCGACATTCTCCGCTACGGTGCGCTGACCGATCGAGCGATCGACTTTCGCCCCGATGCACGGCTGCATGTGATCTATGGTCCGAACGAGGCGGGTAAATCTTCGGCTTTGAGCGCGATCTCCGATCTTCTCTTCGGTTTCCCGACCGCTGCCGAGCAAAGCTTCCTGCATGAGCCCGGAGCCTTGAGGATCGGCGCTGACATCAGCGCGCGTGACGGTGCACGCTTAAGCTTCCGCCGCCGCCGCGGCCGCAAGGGCACGCTTCTCGCGCCCGACGACAAGGAGACGGCGCTCGCCGAAGATGCGCTTGCGCCCTTCCTCGGCAATCTCAGTCGCGATGTCTTCGAGCGCGCCTTCGGTCTCGATTCGCAGCGATTGCGGCAGGGCGCGTCCGCCATGCTGCGCAGCGGCGGCGAGATCGGCAGCCTGCTATTTTCGGCGGCGTCCGGACTGACCGGCCTCTCACGCCTGCGCCAGTCGCTGGAAGCGGAGGCTGACGGCATCTATGCGGCCAGGCGCTCGAAGGACCGCGGCTTCTATCAGGCCCTCGACCGTTACGAGGATGCCCGCAAGGCAGAGCGAGACAACGAGCTGAAGTCCGGCGACTGGAAGAAGCTGCTTGCCGAAGCCGCTGAACTTGAGACGGAACTGGAGCGCCTGCAGGCGGAGCGGCGCGGCACGCGCGAGTCGCTGGATCGGCTTAAGCGGCTGAAGACCCTGCAGCCTCTGCTGTCAGAAATCGATGCGGAAACTCATGCGCTCGATGGCCTTTCCGATCTTGCCGCCATACCGGACGGCTTTGCCGACAAGCTAGAACAGAGACTGCGGGATAAAGAGGCGAGCGAAGCGGAACTGCGACGCGCGCGGCAAGCCGTTCTGCGCGCGGAAGAGGATCTCTCGCGCATCCAGGTGGATGAAGCGTTACTGCGGATGTCGACCGATATCACGCAGCTCTTTGCCGATACCGGCAACTACCGCGCCCAGCGTCACGATCTGCCGCGCGTCGATCAGGAGCTTGCCGGTTACGACACAACGCTCGCGCAGCTTACCCGTCGTCTTGGTCTTGCCGAGGCTGAGCTGGAGCGGCGGCAGCCGAGCGATATCGATCGCGCGCGCCTGTCCGAATTGGTGGAGCAGGGCAGGCAGCTTGCGCGGCAGATGCAGTCGCTTGCCGAGCAAGCTGACGGTGAGCGCAGGCAGTTGGCCGCGCTCGAGAAGGACAGCCTTAACGGGCGGCTGATCGATCCGAGACCTTATATTGACCAACTCGAGGCTTTGGGCAGTGATCTCTCCGCCTTGGCCCGCCTTGATGGGTTGGAAACCCAGATACGCCGCACCGAGGCCGATCTTCACGAGACGGCCGGACGTCTGCAGCCACCGATCGGTGACATTGATATATTATTCTCGGTACCGCTGCCGGAAGTGACGGAGATTACAGGACATCGCGATGCGATCGACGCCGCGCGATCGAAGGTGCGCGACGCCACCGGCAAGCTGCAGACCTATGATGAGCAGCTTGCTGAGATAGAACGAATCCTCGCGGATGCCGAGCGCACCGGGCCGGTTGTTACGCGCGAGCAGATCGCCGCTGCACGCGAGAGCCGCGATGCGCAATGGTCATTCATACAGCAGAGATGGACGAACGGCGCAGCCCCGGAACCAAAGATCCTTGCGGGATTGACCGTCAGCGTGGCCGAGGCGGACCGTCTGGCCGATGCCGCCCTGAGTGACGCGGATCGTGTTGCACGCCACGCCGACTATCGTTTGCGGCAGGCGCGTCTGCTGCGGGAGCGGGAGGAGGCTTCCGGTCGGCTCAAGGGTTGCGAGAAAGCGCTGAAGGATGCCCAGGCAGCCTTCGCAGCGCTTTTTGAACCTTGTGGCGTCGATGCCCTCGATCCATCGGCAATGCTGGAATGGCGCCGCGCAGTGGAGCTGCTGCGACGGGAGCGCAAGGCTTTGCGGGATTTAGTCGATCAACGCGATGAGAATGCACTGGCGGAAGACCGAGTCTTGCCCGCTCTGCAGGATATCGTCGAGGCGACTGGCTACAAGAATGGCCGTCTTCCGCCGGCAGCGATTGCGGAAGGCCTGCGCAAGCATCTGCGCCTTCTGTCCGAACGCTGGAGCGAAAGCCGCACGCGGGAAGGGGAGATCGGTGCGGCGCGTGAAAGGCTGGCCCGGTTCGGCGACCAGCAACAGAGCTTGGAGCGACAGCACACCGATTGGCGCGGCGCATTCGCCAAAGCCGTAGAACTGCTTGGTCTGCCACCCGATACGACGCTGGACATGGCAAATGCCGCCTTGAAGGCATGGCAAGAACTGCCTGATGTCCTGGCGGAGCGCGAAAACCGCCTGCGCCGGGTCAGCGGCATGCGGCGCGACATGGCGGATTTTGAGCGGCGGTTGGCGACCCTTGCCGCCAATAGCGGCTATGAGCTGGATCATCTGCCGCCGGATGCCGCGGTCGAGGCGCTGCACACGCGCGTCAACGCCATGCGCGGCGAGCTGAAGAAGCGCGACGGCCTGGAAGAGGAACGGCAGCGTGGCGAAGGGCTCGTAGTACGCCAGGAAGCTGCGCTTGCCGCCATCGCTACCGATCTCGATCATCTGACCGCGGATCTCGACGGCGTCGAAGATCTGCCGGGACTTCTCTCTCGCCTGCACGAACGCTCGCGTCTTACTGCCCGGCTCGCCGAAAGCCGTGATCGATTCCGGCTGCAGGCCGACGGCAAGGCCGAAGACGAACTTCGCGCCGAGCTTGCCGGCTTCGAACGCGTTGCCGCCGATCTCGAAATGGAGCGATTGACCGAGGAAGATCAGCGGCAGTTCGCCATCCATGGCGAACTTTCCGCACGGCTGGCGGAGAACCGCCGGCAACGTCAAGCACTGGAAACGGGCGCCAGTGCCGAATACGCGGTTTTCGAGAAGCTCTCGGCCGAACAGGAGGCAAAGGATCTCGCGCGGCAATGGGTCGTGCTGAAGATTGCGGCCCGCATGCTGGCAGGATCGATGGAAGCCTATCGCGAGAAGCAGGCCGATCCCGTCATCAGCCGTGCCGGCGAGCTGTTTTCGCAGCTGACGGGTGGCCGCTTCTCCCGCCTTGTCGAAGCCCATGATGAAAGCGATGCGCTGCAGTTGCTGGCGGAACGTGCGGCCGGCGAACGCGTGCCGCTCGACGGTCTGAGCGAGGGGACGGGCGACCAGCTCTATCTCGCGTTGCGGCTGGCGTTCCTCGAAGATTACTCCGCTCGCAACGAGCCTGCGCCGTTGATCGTCGACGACATCTTCCAGACCTTCGATGACGAGCGTGTCAGCGCAGGCTTGCAGGTGCTTGCCGCGACGGCCGATCGTTTCCAGACGATCCTGTTTACCCATGAGAGAAGCGTGGTCGACATCGCCAAGAGCGAGATCGGCCGTGATCTGGACCTGATCCAGCTCTGACGCGGTTCACCGACAAATTGCACTACGGCATCGACGGGATATACAGCCGCGTCGGCACCACGATCCTGGGATCCGATTTGTCGCGGCTATAGGCTGGGTTCAGCGCGCGGTCGATGAAACCCTGCGTGGAGTGGAGCCGGCGCAAGTTCTGCTTTTCCTGCTCGAAGCGCTTCTTCCGTTCGCCGGATTTGTCCGAGCCGCGCGACAGCGATTCATGGTGATAAAGGCAAGCAAACGGCGTCCAGACGATGCGATAGCCGGCCTTGTGCGCCCGCAGACAATAATCCACGTCATTATAGGCGACCCCGAAATTCTCCTCGTCGAAGAGACCGATTTTCCGTAGGCAGTCCCCCGAGATCAGCATCACCGCTCCGGTCACGCAGGTCATGGTGTTGCGCACATGCAGCCGGTTCATCGGTCCGCCAAACTCCTTCGGCTTGTTCATGTACCAGTGACCGGCAAGACCGCCGAAACCGATGACTACACCGGCATGCTGCATCTTGTCGTTGGGGAAGAGCAGTTTGGCGCCGACGATGCCGGTCCTGTCATAGGCGAGGCAGGAGACCATTTCCTTCAACCAGTCCGCTTCGATGACCTCGACGTCGTTATTCAGGATGAGATAGTGTTCCCCCGTCGCTGCGCTCAGGCCGCGATTGACCGAGCGCGAGAAGTTGAAGGCTTCCGGTGTGATAGTTGCCGAAAATCGCGGCTCGCTCCGCCGGTAGCGCTCGTAGAGATCGAGAACCGGTTGATCCGTAGAGCCGTTGTCGATGACCAAAACTTCGAAATGCGGATAATCCGTCTTTTCAAAGAGATCGCCGAGGATGCGTGAAATCAGATCGAAATTGTTTTTGCTCGGAATGACGATCGAGATTTTCGGCCACGCATGCGGGGCTTCGAAGATGATCCGGTGCAGCGTCGTGGTGAGAGCGCCCTCGACGGCGATCGTTTGCTTTAGCCGCTCGAATCGTTCGACCAGCGCCTTTCTGGCGTTCGTGGTGGCGGCCTCCATGAACTTGCGGGAAAAGGTCTTGCCATTGCGGCGCCACCAATATGCCGGGTAGGGCAGGTGGAGGATGCTCTCCTCCGGAACGCCATCCAGATAACGCAGCAGCAGATCGTAATCCTGCGAGCCGTCGTAGCCCATGCGGAGATAGCCGATCTCGCGAAGGCGATCATGGCGGTAGATGGAAAAATGGTTGATGTAATTGACGCCCGTCAGCAGCACGGAATCATAGGCCGGCTTCAGCATGACGCCCGTCGGCTTCAAGATGTCGTCGACCACCAGTTCGTCCGTATAGAGGAAATTCGCGCCCGGATTTTGCTCCAGCGTATGCCGGATGAGCTTGAAGGCATGCGGTGCGATAACATCGTCATGATCGAGAAAAGCGATCCATTGTCCCCGTGCTTGGGAGAGACCCGCATTGGTAGCGGCCGCGATGCCGCCGTTGCGCTCATTCAGCACAAAGCGGATATCGTCTTTCGATTGCCGGCTCTGATACCATTGCCGCGTTTCCGGCGACGTCGAGCCATCATCGCTCAGGATGAGCTCGGTGCCTGTTTCGCCCTGTTCTTCGAAAGACTTGACGAGGTCGTTCAGATAGCGGGGCGGCGCATTGTAGACCGGGACGACGACGCTCAGCCAGGTTCCGGCCGTTGCAGATATTGGTGCCCTCTCCAGTGCGGAGGCAAGCCCATAGCTGGCGTCGGCATATTGCACGGTCAGACTTGCGGCGCGTCGCCCAAAGCGAAGCTTGGGCAATTTCATCCAATATTGCGGGAGCTTGCCGAGATCGACACGCTTGGTCCTTCCATCCGGTTCAAGAAGGGTCGCAATATATGCCTCGGCCGATTTTTTTGACGCAAAGGTCTTGGCGGCGAACTGGAACGTCGTCGGGAAGCTTGCCGGATCGGCACGCAGGGCGCAAATGGAGCCGACCGAACCGATATCGGCGGTAATGACGAAACGATGCCCTTCCGGAAGCGAGACCGTATCCTTCTCTCGGAAGCCATAGCCGCGATTAATATAGAACTTGGGATCTAGGGGCTCGTCGGTCGCGACCACATAGATAACGACCAGTTTCTTTCGCATGGGCAAAAATCTGATCTCGAAAGCCGGATCATCCCCCAGGGATTTCCATAGGCTGAGATCGGCATCAGTAGAGATTTCCCGTTCGAGATCGGCGTTCGGTATGATTTTGAGTGTCATCGAAATATTGATTTCTTCCACATGCGAGCAGAGGCATTGCCTGCGAAATTCCTGGCCTAGCCCGCGCCGCTGAGAGGTTCAAAACGTATGCCTGGAAATGTCGGACTGGCATATAGCCGCATTTTCTCGATCGAATATCGTGTGGCATCGCGCGCAGAAAGCCGCCGCGCGCGGTCACCTATGAGCAGGTCGATAGCGGCAAGCCACTCTTCGGCGGTATTGCCGATGTGAAGTTCCCCGGCAACGACGCATCGTTCGAAAGTCGGGCATCGGGAAAATATGGCTGCTGCCTGCAGGCGGCTGATGTCGATCCGCTTGGTATCCGAACGACTTGCATTCGTCTTTCCGGACAGAAGGGGGGCCAGAGCGATATCAGCTCGATGATGCGTTGTCTTTGCGAGATAGGCCGGCCATGGAAGCGGCGGGATGATCGTCATTCTTGCTGGATCGATCCCTTGCAAAGCCCAGCGTCGGGCGAGAGCGCCGGCGGCAAAAACCTCGAAATGCAGATTGCCGTGTTTCTCCATCGCGGCTTTGACGATGGGCATGAGGAACTCGTGTTCGCGGCGATGGACGCCGGTGGCATGATAGACCATCCTCAGCCGCGCGCCTCCGTCATCCCCGGTATTGACCACGATTTCTGCTGCGTCCGTTGGAAGCGGGGGCAGGATATCGATCCGATGGTTTCTCATCGCGAGCGCGTTTGCCAGGGGTTCGGTCGAGGTCCAGACATGAGTGAGAAGCCTATTGACCCTCGGCATTGGGCGGACGGCCAATTTGATCAGCCTGAACTTATAGAGCCAACCGGCCTCGTTGCCTGTCACGACCGCGGGAATGTCGTCATCGACGAAATAGGCGACCCCGGCAAGCGAGCCTCGTCTTTCTTCCAGCCAGCGCAATTGCGGCTGCTTGATGTAGCGGCAAATGATGACGAAGAGCCCGTCGCTATCGATAGCGTCGAGGGGGTCGTCGAGGCCTTTCATGATGACCGGAATGTGGCCGAGTGTCTTGGCCCGCTCAGCAAGATAATAGCTGAAACTCGGATTGGGATGGCGCGACAAGATCAGCAGGCGCCGAGCAACACGCTCACCATCTTCCGCCAACGCACTGGATGGCCGTGGTCTTGGAAGCAATTGATAGACGATGTCGCGCAAAATTTGCATGGGGCTTCGTGCAACTACGCCAGACGACTTCGGAGATTTGCGAGGATGCCGAAAACCGCGCCCCAGGCAAGCATTGTCACGCTAAAGATGCCGGCGATCCAGAGTGTCCGCTGCGGATACTCGGCCTCGTCGGGGAGGCTGGGCGCCAGGAACGTATCGAGGTAGAGCAGCTGCTGCTTGCTGACGAACTTGACCTGCTCGAGCGTCTTCATGCTCGTGGCGAATTGCTGTTCGGCAAGGCTCTGTTCCAGTTCGCGTTGTGACATGTCCACGGAAACGTCCGCAAGATTCTGCGCGGACTTGTTCTGTCCTGCGACTTGGCTGTTGAGCTGATCGATCTGCTTCTGCCTGCTGTCGATTTCGCGTTTCAACACGCGCATCTGCGGTGCATCGGCGGAGACAGTTCCAAGCAGCGCATCATATTTCTGTTGAAGCTCTATCCTCTCCTTCTGCACGGATGAGATCAAGTTGGTGATAACGGTCGACGATCCCTCGACGCTGAGGACGCCTGTCTGGTTGCGAGCAATCAAAAGCTGATCCCGCGCTTTCTGCAGCTGATCCCTAGCATTGTCGAGATTCGCCTGGGCGGTTGAGATGACATCGCGCCAGATGCGGGTGTTGACGTCGTTGACAACGACTTCGGACGCGGCGACGACCTCGCGCAATACCTTCTGGGCATCGGCCGCGGTGAAAGCGCGCGCCTTGACCGTCACGATGCCGCTATTCGCATCGATTTTGACGGAAACCATGTCTTCCCAGTAATCGAGCAGCTTTTCCGAGCTCGCATCCTTCTTCAGGCGCGCAATCCGATCGATCGAGTCGCTGCCGTAGATCTTTTGAAAGTCGACCCTTTCCTCGAGCGCGGTAACCATGTCCTTGCTCTTGATGAAGTTAGTGACGATCAAGGTGTTCTGTACGATCTGCGCCGGCGGCAGGCCGGTCACCTTGGTAATCTGATTGCTGCCGAGTGCGGGCGTGGAGGTGCGGACAGTAAAGCGCGTTTCCGATTGATACTGATCGGACGCGACACAGGTAAAATAGTAGACCGAAGCGACATTGGGGACGACAATCAGCAGAAAGGTCGATGCCAGCATGACTTTGCCGATGATCTGCTGCATCGGCCGCGGCCGCAGGCCGACGGCCTTGAACAGCTGGCTGCGCCTCGATGTCGAGAAGCGCAGTTTCCGCGCGGTCACCGACAGATTCGTGGCCACGTTCCGGCTATGCTCCGTCGCGCTGAGCTGAAGCGCTTTTGGCGCGTTTTCGGTATCATGAGCCATATTGGGCCTTGCCGTCGATCCCTGATCTTCTATCGATTCAATCTGTAATAGGCTTCGATAGCCTGCTCTACCTTATCGAAGACGATAAGTCTGCCATCGACAAGTACAATACCCCTGTCGCAATGTGTATTAATCATGCTCATGCTATGGGACACCATGATGATATCGGAATTCTTGCGTCTGTTCTCGAATGCGATGCGGCAGCGCTCCTGGAAGCGCGCATCGCCAACGGCAAGAACCTCGTCCACCAGATAGCATTCGAACTCGATCGCCATTGAAAGCCCGAATGCCAATCGCGCGCTCATGCCCGAGGAGTAGGTGCGCACCGGGGCGTCGAGGTAGTCTCCCAACTCGGCGAACTCTTCGACAAAGCGGGAGACGCGCCTGACATCCTCACCATAAGCGCGCGCAACGAAATGAACATTGGCTCGCCCCGTCATGAAGGGATTGAAGCCGCTGCCGAGGCCCAGCGGCCAGGATACCCGGACATTCTTGCTGATCTTGCCCGAATTCGGCAGCATCGTGCCTGCAATCATGCGGATCGTCGTCGATTTTCCGGCACCGTTCACGCCAAGCAGGCCGTAGGAATAGCCAGATTCGAACTCGCAATGCACCCGGTCGAGGATGATCTTCTTGCCGCTTTGTGTCTTGAAGAATTTGGAGACGTTCTTGAAGCTGATCATGGTGCTTTCCCGCTCATATCCGGTGATCCTCGACGGATGCCCAGATGAGAGAAAGCGTCGCCCAGGCGACAACAAGCGCAAGCAATATGATCAGCGGTGTGCTGACTCGACGCGGAAATATCGATTCGTCAGGCAGTACCGGCTTGACGAAAACGGCGAGGTAGAGAGTCTTGCGCAGAGCTTCGGCAAGTACGGCGTCATAGTTCTTCTGCGCGCTTTCGTAGAGTTTTTCAGCGATCATACGATCGGTTTCAAGCCTGGAATAATCCAGCAGAGCCTTTGCAAGGCTCGCATTCTCAGGGCCTGTCAACTCCGATCTCATCTTCTCGATCTGCGCATCGAGGCTGTCCTTGGCGAGATTGAGCTGCTGATAGGTCGGAGAATTCTGGGCGTTGGACTGTCGCATGACGAAGAGACGTGTTTCGAATTCCAGCTTTTGCGCAAGCAGCCCGGTCAGAAGCGTGCCGTTGTTCTGCGCCTGTGTCTGCGGGCTCAGAAGGCCGGATGCATTTTGGAACTGGTTGAGGGCGATCAATGTATCGCCATAGGTCTTGCCGCTTTTCTGAACGTCGGCCTTCATGCTCTGCACGATGTCGTTGCGCGCCCGTTCGGAAAGCTCGTTGATGAGCTTTTCGCTTTCCTCAATGATGGCGTCCGCGAGCTTGACGGAATCATCAGGCGTGAAAGCCCGGACCTTCAGTGTGATGATGCCGGAGGTGACGTCTATATAGGCGCTGACATGATCGTTCCAGTACTTCAGGAACTCTTCGTCGGATCGCGCCGAGCTGAATCGCGACAGGAAATCCGCATCCTGCCGGGTAAACATGGCCCGGTAATCGAGTTTCTTGCCGATCCGGTTCAAAATTTCCGTCGAGTGGATGAAGCTGGTGACGACATAAGCGTCCTGCGAAGCCGAGCGCATGTTCAGAGCGCTGGTGGCTCCGCCGGCATCACCGGCATCGCTGGTGTCGCCTGCTCCCGACACGGCACGAACGGCAAAACGTGCTTCCGCCACATATTGGTTCGAGGCAATGAAGGCGTAATATACTGAACTGGCCAGGAAAGGCAGAATAACGAGCAGGACAAAGCCGATGAGTCTCAGCGGCGGCTTGCCGCCCGACTGTGTTTCGGGCTCGTTGCCGTCATGCACTGGTATGTATTCGACGTCCTCGAGATCGGTACGCGTACGCTGCGCCGGCAGCCTGCGCCGAAACAGCGAAGGCAGGATATGCCGGCTCGTTTTTACCCGCGGAGAGTCCTGGACTATCGCGTCTTCAATGACTGTCTTCGGCATGTCAGCTTGCAATCGTTTCCGGCAGTCCGGGCGCGGTTGGTTTCATCGCCTGACGCACATAGTGGTCGAAAATCAAATCCTCTTCGAGCATAAGTTCGGCAATATGCAATGAACGCAACCTTGCTGCAACGTCTTCAAGGGTGCTGTGTCTGGGTGGCAACGGAAAATCGTCAACCGAAATACCGATGAGCTCGCTGAGCGCTTGTTGAAAATAAAGACTGTCCGTATCGAAACCGACAATGGCAAAGCGCGAGAGAAGATCGATCGCGGTAGCAACATCGCCGCGTGTCACGGTCTGTTCCGGTATGGTCGTGGCCAATTGCCGGGTGACCGGAGATACCAGAACATTTCTGACACTCTGAGGCGCTTTCTTCAGGGCTGTCTTGAGAGAGGCTTCGTTTTCGAGGCTTACCTCGGCAAAATGCTCCGCAGCAGGCGCCAGGATGATCTTGTCGCGATCGCCGAAAAAGGAAATCTGAGTTTTCGCCATTCGTTTCAGAAGGAATATCCGCAGAGCAAGTTCGTAATAGGGATCGGTAAGCAGAACGATGGCCTTGAATCCCTTGTCGAGGAATTCTTCATAATTGCGCATCAATAGCCGGCCACTAAGATAGATCGACTGGATGGCGTTCAGATGAAAGGCCTGCAGGGTGGTTTCGTGACCGAAGCGCTCGACGGATGAAAGCTCATATTGAAAGTTGCGCCCGCAATAGTAGTCGAATTTGACCATTGGCAGCAGCTGTGTCTCTAGCCTTACAATCTTTAACGGAATCGTGTTCGATACTTGCGGTCGCCGATAGATTAACAATCCGGATTTAGCGTCATGGATCATCAGCGAGGTACGTTCCATGAGGTCCGGCATGATTGTCGTATCGAGCCTGAAGCCGACATAGCCGTCTTCGTGCCGTCCTGAGTCGATGACCGCCTGTTTGAGCTGGTCGCATGGCAGGATCATCAGATCGCCATCGGCGTCCGAGATTCTGATCTGTGGTTTGTCGGAGAAGCCATCGGGGATCAGATAGCCCTCGATAACGTTGCCGCGATCATATTCGAGGTTAAAAAGCACGGAGTTTCTCCGGCGCTTTTACCAGATCGGCACAGTGCCGAAATTGGCGATGGGATGACGCTATTGCACCCTGCATAGCATCATATCTGTCAAGATGCCTATCGATATCGCGGATGTCAGGCCTTGGCATTCGAACCTCGTCAGGTCTTGCTGGGCGCTTTTCGTGCCAGCAGCGAGAAGCTGGGGCCGCCTGGATGGCTTAGATTTTCATCTCGGATGACAACGTCATTGAAGCCGAATGTACGCAGCAGCATCAAGATGTCGTCCCTGTGCATCCAAAAGTGCCGGTCCTTCATGCCACCGCAGAAAGACGCATTGGCATTGGCATGGTGATAGCTACGCTCGTAATAGCGCACCGCAATGCCGTCTATCAGTTTCGTCTCCACCTTGCCGCTGAAAGGCAGCCACCGCACGTCGCCCTCTGGCATTGCCTCCTCCAGGACGAAGTGCGTCCAGATGAAAACCGCGCTGGATCGCTTTGCCAGCAAGCGAAGAAATTCACCGGGGTCGGCCATATGATAGAGAACCCCCGATGCAAGCGCTAAATCGTAGATTTCTTCGCCTTCCGCCAGCCACGCCTGAATATCGCCGAGCATGAAAGAGGCGGTATTTATGTTCAGGATCTGCTTGGTTACCAGACATCTTAAAAAACAGAGCCGGTTTGCTTCGATTGCATCGATCCGTGCCGGGCGATGGCAATTCAGCATGTGGGTATGCATCCCCTCGAGCGGACCGACTTCGAGAACGGTCCTGCCTTCTATCGATCCGAATGTGTGCAACGCCCAATCGATGCGGTCGTCGGCATAAAGGGGCAGGTTGCCGGCGCTGAGACCGAATGCCGGCGGAAACGCACAGTTCCATCCTTGAAGTGCATCGATGGCGTTCTGGTGCGCTGGCCTGCCTTGCTCGTACTGATCGAATATCTCCAGAGGACTTTTCGATGCTTTCTTTTGGGAGCGCTTTGAAAAACCAAGCATTAATACATAACCTTCATTTCAATCGGCATTCCGCCGATCCGGAGACGTTCTCGCATTGGCGCATCGCGGCTCCCAAACCGCTGTCGCCTCGCGGCGAGTTGGCGGAATTTGTAAGTGCCGATGAACAATCGAGCATTGCCGAGGAGGCAGAAATTCGGCAAGTACCGATTGTTGTGGTCTGTCATCTCTGCATGGGTTGCGGATCAGGACTCAACTCTTTTACAGGCAATAGCAATCTTATGAAAAGCGGCATAAGTGCGATTCTGCGGAACTTTATGTCGGCGATCGGGGCGATTTTTTACTATTGCCTTTACTTAACGGCTTCTTTTTATTTTTCAGAAAATTTTAATTTTAAATTCTAAATAATACTCGTGCAAATTGCTTTAACTGCCTTTGCTCCATATAAATCCGATTTGATCGGGCGCTTCTTGAAACCCGGGTGTGTTCAGATGATCGCACCTGATATTTTTGATTGTATTCCCGGCATTTGGGCTTGTTGACGCGTGCCCGTTATGCTTTTCAAGGCGTCGATAGATTTGATGCATTCTATGTCGATGTATGCCATCAGGTAATCACGGCAGCTAATTGGTTTGAGGTTTTCAATTGTTTCGTATTGGCGCCGTACTTTGTTGCGTGGTTCTGGCGGGGTGCAATTCCGTCTCGAGCGAAGGTCCTTTAGCTGGCGCCATTGTAAAGGACGCTGGTCAATCCAGCGTTGAACTAGGCCGCAGAAATGCTGCCGTGTTCGATATCGTTGACATCGACAGCCGCAGTGCGCGTCTGGTTTCCGATTATGTTTCCTCCACGCTCAATCGTCGTTTTGGCATGGGCGGCGGCGTCGGTCCGGTCGTTATCGGTGTCGGCGATGCATTGAAGGTCACGATTTTCGAAGCTGGCGCCGATGGCCTGTTTTCGACGGCGCAATCGAAGCAGGTATCGCTCGATATCGTCGTTCAGCCGGATGGCACGGCGGCAATCCCTTATGCCGGCTCGGTTCGCTTCGCCGGCAAGACGCTTGACCAGGCTCGCAAGGCAATCCTCGCGGCTCTGGCAACCAAGGCCGTCGAGCCTGACGTTATCGTGACAAGCATGGGCACGCCCTCGCGGAGCGTCACCGTTTCGGGTGCGGTTGGCCGTCCTTCCATGGTGCCGTTGGACCTGACCAAGGAAAAAATCACCGAAGTCATCGCCAAGGCGGGTGGGCCTGCGACGCAGCCCTACGAAACCTATATTACGCTGGTTCGGGGCAGTAGAACCGGAACGGTTCTGCTGAAGTCGATCATCGAGCATCCTTCTGAAGATATCTATGTCCAGCCGGGCGACCAGATTTTCCTCGTCCGCGATCCGCGAACCTTCACCTTGCTCGGCTCTGTTCGCGGAGACGGCCGTATCGAGTTCGGCGCGAACGATCTGAATCTGCTCGAGGCCGTTGCCCTCGGTCATGGCGCGATCGACGATGCGAGCAACGCCAAAGGCTTCTTCCTGTTCCGCTACGAAGAGCCTGAAATCGCCAAGATTCTGCTCGGTCCCGCCCGTTTCCAGGACCTGCTGCGGAAGGGAATGGTGCCGGATGCCAAGGGACGCTATCCGATCGTCTATCGGTTCGATATGTCCAATCCCGACAGCCTGATCGTGGGACAGACTTTCCCCGTCAAGAGCCGCGACGTCATCTACGTGTCGCGCCATCCTTCCGTCGACATCAGGAAGTTCTTGAATCTTATCGGTACGCCGCTAGGTATCGCGTCCCAGGGAGCAGCAACAGCGGTGAATCTGGGACAGTAATCCTGGAAAAATGAAGGGCAGCGGTTCCATCTGGTCTCCTGCGCTCCTATTCGTTGGCAAATGCCGACATCTGTATGATTGTGACGGATCGTGCCTTGTCGGCAACGGAAATTCATCGCGAACTGACTTGTCGAAAACACGACAATCGTCGCAAGCAATAGCTGCGATCTTCGACTTGGATTGAAGGGTGTAAGAGATCGCATATTGCATCGGTTGTTGCGCTGCCGCATATTGGTTGCACACGCAATTTTTTTGTCGATAACAACCACAGATAATAACGTGTGCAGTTGATATTGAATTCGGCCAGTTTGGTGCCCTTCTTTGAGTATTGCTGAGAGAACATGACAGTTGAAATTATCGGACGCGCAAGCGTTGCCCCAGGGGCGAGTTCGATTGAAGAACTGCAGCTTGTCCTCAAGGAGGGGCGTTGTACCGTAAGCCGCATACCAGAGGAGCGCTGGGATCTCGCGCGCTTTTGGCATCCGGCTGTTGGTATTCAGGGGAAGACTTACAGTTTTGCAGCTGGCGTTTTCGATAATGTCTACGCCTTCGATCCCGCGGTTTTCGGCCTTTCCCAGCGCGAAGCGATGCAGATGGACCCGCAGCA
Organism: Rhizobium centroccidentale; assembly: GCF_030182565.1. Classification (NCBI taxonomy): domain Bacteria; kingdom Pseudomonadati; phylum Pseudomonadota; class Alphaproteobacteria; order Hyphomicrobiales; family Rhizobiaceae; genus Rhizobium; species Rhizobium centroccidentale. Next base: position 58,055 of record NZ_JAQJCG010000011.1, read on the forward strand.
GCGCATCCTTCTGAATATAGTCTGGCGCGCTTTGGAAGATGCAAACCTGCCGATCGATGGATTCGAGGGACAGCGCGTCGGCGTCTATGTCGGGGCATCCTCCCTTGAATATGGCAATCTGACGCTGGAAGACCCCGCCTCGGGCAGCCCATATTTCATGACGGGCAATACGCTTTCCATCGTTTCCAACCGTATCTCCCACATATTCGGATTGCGCGGACCGAGCATGACGATCGACACGGCCTGTTCGTCGTCGCTGGTCGCGCTCGATCAGGCAGTGAAGGCGCTGGAGAACGGCGAGATCGATACGGCGATCGTCGGCGGCATCAACATCCTACTCAACCCCATGTCCTTCGTGGGCTTTGCCCAGGCGCGCATGCTATCGCCGGAAGGGCTCTGCCGCGCCTATGACGACAACGGCCGCGGTTACGTCCGTGCAGAAGGTGGCGCGGCGATCGTATTGCGCCGGACGGACGTTGCACTGCGCGAGAAGGACCGCAGCTATGCCAGGATACATGCCGTGGGCGTCAATTCTTCGGGACGAACCAACGGCATCTCCATGCCGTCGCGTGAGGCGCAGGCCGCCTTGCTTCAGTCGATCTATGAAGGGCGCAATATCGACGTCAATCGCATCGCCTTCATCGAAGGGCATGGAACGGGAACGAAGGTCGGCGACCCCGCCGAAATCTGGGCGATCGGCGAAGTCATAGGCCGCAATCGGCGGGCGCCGGTACCGATCGGCTCGATCAAGACGAATATCGGCCATACCGAACCGGCATCCGGTCTTTTCGGGTTGTTGAAGGCCGTGATTGCGCTCGAAAATAATTTCCTGCCAGCCTCGTTGCATTTCGATCATCCGAACGAGTCCATAGACTTCGAGGGACTGAACGTTAGGGTCAACACATCAACAATCGAGCTTCTTCCGGCCAAGCAGGTGCGCTTTGCCGGGATCAATTCCTTCGGCTTCGGCGGAACCAACGCCCACGTCGTCATTAGCGATCCCGATCCGATTGCGCCGCCGGAGCCGCCAATCCGGGGCGAGGGGATTGTTTTTGCCGTCAGCGCTCACACTGCGTCCGCTCTTTCGACATTGCTCGAGGAATACAGGACCCGTCTTGAAACTGCCGAGCCCAAGGAAGCACGTCAGATCGTTGCTTCCGCCGCGGCCAATCGCGAACCCATGCGCCATCGTTTTGCTGCCCGCGCGAGGGACAGCGCGGCCGTGCTTGCCGCGATCGATGCGCATCTCGCAGGCAAAAATTCGGTCGGCGAGGCGGGTGAGGCTCCGGCGCAGGCCGCCAAGATCGCTTTCGTCTTTTCCGGCAACGGTTCACAATGGGCGGGAATGGGTGTCGGTGCCTATCAGGAAAACCGCCATTTCCGGCAATGCTTCCAGTCCTTCAGCGCGCTCTTTGAATATTATCTCGGAGAGAAGCTGACCGATGTCCTGGTCGCTTCCGATCTTACCGCGCGCTTGGCTGATACAAAGATCGCGCAGCCGCTGTTGTTCGCCATCCAGGCTTCCCTTTCGGATTGTCTGTGGTCCATGGGGGTCAAGCCCGATGCGGTCTTCGGCCATTCGGTCGGCGAAATTGCCGCCGCTTATGCCGCCAAGGCGTTGACGGCTGCCGAAGCGGTTGCCATCGTCGCCAAGCGCTCGCTGCATCAGGATCTCCTCGCCGGCGAGGGCAAGATGGCCGCCGTGGTGCTAGGCGAGGATGCCGCGCTGGCCTTTGCGAAATCCAGAGGTCTCGACAACATATGCATCGCGGCGATCAACGCGCCGAATTCGGTAACGATCTCCGGTCCGGCCGATGAGATAGAGGCCTACAGGGACGCAGCGCGCAAATCCCAGATCGTCGCGCATATTCTCGATATCAATTATCCGTTCCATCATCCGATTATCGACCGCGCCAAAGAGGCCTTTTTCGCGGACTTGCCCGATCTCGCACCCGATAGCGGCACGGGGATCTTCATTTCGACGGTAACAGGTGAATTGCGTGACGGGCGCCTGCTGGATACGCAATATTGGTGGCGCAATGTTCGCGATCCCGTGCTCTTCAAGGCCGGTTGTCAGGCCGCGATGGCGATGGGATGCAACCTCTTCATCGAGATTTCGCCGCGCCCGATCCTGTCGAACTATGTGGCGGAGATCGCCAAACAGACATCGGTTCAGGTCATTGCGATACCGACCTTGCTACGGGAGGCGCCCGTCGCTGACCATGATCCGGTTTCGCAATCATTTGCGCGGGCAGTCGCCAATGGAGCGCCTGCGCTGCGTGCTCGCGGCAGCGCCACCCGCAACGCCTTCGTCAAGCTGCCGCCTCTGCCTTTCGAGCCAGTGGAGCTTCGCACCCCTCCGACGACGGATGAGATCGATATCTTCGGTCGGGATCGCAAGAGCCCATATACGCTGCTCGGTTGGCGCGCCGATCTCAATGGTTCGAATTGGAAGAACCATCTCGACGCCCGTCTCTTCCCCGATCTTGCGGAACATATGGTCGACGGCAAGGCAATCATGCCGGGCAGTGGCTTCGTCGAGATCGCGGTAACGGCGGCGCAACGCTATTACGGGGCGGATGAGGTTGAAATCGGCAATCTCGAAATCATCCGGCCGCTCGAATTGTCCCAGGATCGAATGGTCGAGCTATCGACGATCCTGTCGCCGGAGACCGGAGATATCGAGATCCGGTCGCGCGAACGCCTAAGCCATGACGAATGGACGGTTCACGTAGTTGGACGTTGCCGCAAGCCCTTGGCGAGCGAGGGGGACGGCAAGCCCTTCGAGCGATCGGGTACAGAGCGCAAATCGACGTTGACCTCCGATGTGACCTACGAAACGGCGGAACGTTTCGGATTGCATTATGGCCCGCATTTCCAACTTCTGTCGAAAGCCGTGGCCTTTGGTCATCATGCGATCGAAGTGGATCTGAAGCCGGCTACCCCGCCGTCTCATCCCTTCGCCAGCTATAATCTCAACCCGATGTCGGTCGATGCGGCGTTTCACGGCCTCGTAGCATTGTTTGATCAATTCTCCGGCGACGAAACCGGTGCTCCCTATATTCCCGTTCATTTCGGCACAGTGAGAGCTTTCGGCAAGGGAAGACCGATCGTCAAAGCCGTTATCGAGATCGAGCGGTTTAGCGCGAATTCAATCAAGGCCCGTTTCACTCTGTTCGATGCAGACGGCAGGCCGGTCGTCGTTCTTGACGATTGCCGTTTCCGCCGCACGCAGCTGCGCCGCAGGGCAACGCTCGATTCCGTCGCCTTTCATTATGAGGGAGTGCCTTCAGCTCATTTCGCCCGCGGAGACAGACCTAGCGCCGGTACACGGTGGATTTCATCGCATGGCGCCTCCGATGGGAACCATGCACTCAACAATGCAAGTCTTCTTCTTGACGCCGCGATCTATCGGGCCTGCCATGATATCGCGCTGAAGGTTGCGGACCGCAACGGTACTGTCGCATTCTCCGGCCTTCCCGGTGATCCCGAGTTCAGGTCTTTCCTCGTCAATTGCCTTTACATTTTGGAGGACGCCGGCATCGCGGAGACGGGGGACGGCAGGTGGCATGTACCCCTGGAGCCGACGCTGCCGCCGGTGGCGGAGCTGGTGCAGGAAATCTATCGCGAGGACGCCGGGCGCGTAGCCGAGAGTGTCCTCGTTGGCGATGCCTATCGCGAGACGATCGAGCATCTGGCGGTGATACGTCCGCATGTGCTGGGGCGTGAGCCTGTGAGCCAGGGTGCAAATATGCCGGGTGGGGCGACGCTGGAGCATGTGCTTGTTCATTCTCCGTTGAGCCGGAGACGGCTTTCGATGCTGGCAGAGGCATTGGCTTCCTCCATCGAGGCCATTGACAGGCCGATCGGGCACGTTCTTGAGGTCGGCTCGGTATCGGTTGCTTTCAGTCGAAAGCTGGCAACGATCGCTGCGGCCGCAGGCGCATGTCTCGTGATCGCCGAGCCGCGCGAGCAAGCCCGCCGAGCATTGGAGATCGCCTTCGAGCGTGATGTACATGTTATTGTGGCCGATCCAACCAGGCTGAAGGATCGCCCTGTCGCCGACATCGTGATTGCCTCCGGCGATCAGAGCCAGCATTTGATGCGCCACAATGATGATATCAAGCGGATGGTTCGGTCGGTCGCCGCCAGCGGCGCGCAGTTGCTGCTCGCCGATCGCGCGCCGAGCGCCTTCAACGATTTCGTCTTCGGCCTTTCCGCAGGCTGGTTTGCCGATAGCCAGTCGCCCGAATTTCCGGTCGGACGGCTCGGTACACCCCAGCAGATTGCCGATCTCGTCGGAACTCTGGGCTTTGCCAAGCCTCTGATCCATGAACAGACCTTTTCCGAAGGCGCGCTGATTACGGTGTCGGCCGTCTCCGAGCGGCAGCCGGCAGAGGATATTGTCGTGGAAGCCGTCGATCCGATCCTGATCTTGTCGGAGCAGGGCCGGAAGGGTCTCGGCAAGCTGGGCAGGAATATAACGGTGATCGATCTTGGTGCATCGTCTCCGGATATTGTCGACGCTCTCGATACCATTGACCCGGCTACGCGCCGCGTCGTTTATCTTGCGGATATGAAGCGTGGCGATGCAGCGGAACTCTCGTTGTCACGTCTCGCCGCCTTCATGCAATTGGCGAACCTGCTGTCTCAGCACGCCGATGGAACACGGCCTCGACTCGTCATCGTGGCGCCCGGCGGCTCTCCGCTGTCGGCTAGCTCTATCGATGGTGCCAATGCCGGCCTGTGGGCTTTCGGACGCGTCCTTCAGAATGAATACGATGCCTTTGACGTGCACCTGCTGGATGCCGATATGGCTGGCAGTCGAGTGCTATCGGTGATCGATACCCTGATGGTCGCGGAAACGGACAATAGGGAATGGTTGCTGGATCGCGTGACCGGAAGGGTCCGGGAAATCCGGGCTGTGGCTGGTCCCTTCGATGCCATCGAAGCGAGCGGCAGTGATTTCACGGCAGCAACGATCCGCCAGCATGTGAGCGGGCGTCTGGATAGCGTAGCCTGGGAGGAGACGAGCCTTCCCGCGCCCGACCAAGGCGAGGTTGTTGTCTCCGTCGAAGCCACCGGCCTCAATTTCCGGGATGTCATGTGGGCTATGGGCGTTCTGCCCGAAGAAGCATTGGAAGACGGCTTTGCCGGTGCCACCATTGGCATGGAATTCGCTGGGCGAATTCTTGCCGTTGGCGATGCCGTCGATGATCTTAAGCCGGGTGACAAGGTGATGGGGATCGGGCCTGCTGCGTTCTCGACCCATGTGCGTGTTCGCCGCGATGGCGTGACAAAGCTGCCACAGCAGATGGAAACCGTTGCCGCCGCCACCGTGCCGGTGGCCTTTTTGACCGCCTATTATGCGATGGTCGAGCTTGGGCGCATTCAGCCGGGTGAAACCATACTAATTCATGGAGCTGCCGGCGGCGTCGGTCTGGCGGCGCTCCAGATTGCCAAGCTTAAGGGTGCCAAGGTGATCGCCACCGCCGGTACGGTCGAGAAGCGTGGCTTCCTCGAAATGCTCGGCGCCGATCATGTGCTTGATTCCCGCTCTCTGGATTTCGTTTCCGGCGTGCGGCGGCTTACGGGCGGCGAGGGTGTCGATCTTGTTCTCAATTCGCTCTTTTCGGAAGCGATGGAGCGAAGCATCGAGCTGGTCAAGCCATTCGGCCGCTTCCTAGAGCTTGGCAAGCGTGACTATTACGCCGATCGTAAGATCGGCCTGCGTCCATTCCGGCGCAATGTCAGCTATTTTGGTATCGACGCCGATCAGCTTCTGGTCAATGTACCCGACCTGACACGGCGCATCTTCAGGGAGATCGGCCAGCTTTTCGCCGAGGAAAAGCTGACGCCCTTACCATATCGCGCCTTCGCTTATGACGAGATCGGCAACGCTTTCCGGCTGATGCAGAATGCCGGCCATATCGGCAAGATCGTGGTGCGTCCACCTGTTGCGGGTGTCGACAATGTCCTGCGGACACCTGCGAAATCTCTGCGCTTCGATGCCAGGGGCGTTTTCCTGGTTGCCGGCGGCATTGGCGGCTTCGGCCTATCCGCCGCCGATTGGCTTGTTTCCAGGGGTGCGCGCCGCGTAGCGCTGTGCTCGCGCCGAGGCATTGCCGATGCGGAAACGAAAAAGGCGATAGCCGATTGGGCCAGGCGCGGTGTCGTGACGACGCTGCATGCCTGCGATGTCACCGATGCTGTCGCGGTCGAGACGCTGCTTGCCTCGCTTCGCGCCGAAGGCGCGCTGAAGGGTATCGTTCATGCCGCCATGGTTCTGGATGACGCGCTGCTTGCCAACCTGACGCCGGAGCGCAATCGTCCCGTTATCGAGGTCAAGATCCGCGGTGCGGAAAATCTGGATCGCCTGACACGAGATGACAAGCTGGAACTCTTCCTGCTGTTCTCCTCGGCAACGACCATGCTCGGCAATCCCGGCCAGGCGAATTATGTGATGGCAAACGGCTACCTGGAGGGCCTGGCGCGCGCTCGCCGCGCTGCCGGCAAGCCCGCGCTCGCCGTCGGTTTCGGCGCCATTGCCGACAAGGGCTTCCTTGCCCGCAATATCGAGGTCAATGATCTGCTCTCCAAGCGCATCGGTAAGGCAGCGCTGAAGGCGCGCGACGCTCTGGAGCAGGTCGAGCGTTATATGCTGGCGGACAGAGGCGCGGTCGATGCGGCGGCAGTCATGATCGCCGAGATCGATTGGAATGCCGTTCGCCTGCTGCCAATCTCCGGCCGGTCGCTGTTCGAACCGCTGATGCGGCATACAGGCAGCCATCAGGCTTTGAACGAGGGAGATGGCATCGATCTCAAGGAGCTGATCAAAGGGAAATCGGAAGAGGAGGCTCAGGCCGTCCTGCATGCGCTCGTCGCTGCGGAGATTGCCGCCATCCTGCGCGTGACGGAAGACACGGTGACGCCCGACAAGGTTTTGAAGGATATCGGCCTCGATAGCCTGATGGCCATGGAGCTCGGCATGAGCTTCCAGCAGAAGACCGGCTTCGATATTCCTTTGAGCGGCGTAGGCGAGGGCACGACCGTGGGCGATGTCGTCAGCCGCTTGCGTGATCGAGTCATGAATCGCAATGATGATGATGCTAGTGGTGACGCGGCCGGAGACGAGGTGGTCGAGCGTCTGGCGCGCAGCCATGCCTCAGACCAGGAAAAAAGGGCCGTCCAGTGACCACATATGATGCCGATGATGGCAATCCGGCGGAGCAGAAGAAAAGCAAGTTGCTCGAACAGATGCGCCGAGTTGGCGAATCCTCCGGCCGTAATCGAACCGAACGGCTGAACCGGCAGCCGCAGGCACAGCCGCGCCATGTGACGCGCTTCGAGGATCTGCCGGAGTACAAGCGTGTTGCAACGCAACGTACGGCAGGCGAGTTGCTCGGTGTCGCCAATCCCTTCTACCGGTCGCATGATGCCGCTGCCGGCGCGACGACGCGCATCGGCGGGCGCGAGTTCGTCAATTTTGCTTCTTATGACTATCTGGCGACCAATACCGATCCGCATGTCGCCACACGTGCCAAAGAGGCGATCGACCGCTTCGGAATTTCGGCTTCGGCGAGTCGCCTCGTGGCAGGAGAGCGGCCTGGTCACGTCGAGCTCGAACGCAGGCTCGCCTCAGTCTATGGCGTCGATGCTGCCGTCTGCTTCGTCAGCGGCTACCTGACCAATGTCGCCGCGATCGGCTGCCTGATGGGGCCACAAGATCTGGTGATCCATGATGAATTCATTCACAACAGCGCGCTTGCCGGCATCAAGCTTTCCGGCGCGGCACGCCGGCTGTTTCAGCATAATGATGTCGACAGCCTCGAAAATATCCTGAAGACGCTCTCATCGGATTTTCGGCGCGTCCTCGTCATCGTCGAAGGCATCTATTCGATGGATGGCGATATCGCCGATCTGCCCGCTCTGCTGGAATTGAAGACGCGCTACGGTTTTTGGCTGATGGTCGACGAAGCGCATGCACTTGGCATTCTCGGCAAGAGGGGTCGCGGCACGTTCGAGCATTTCGATCTCGATCCGCGTGACGTCGATATTTGGATGGGCACCCTGTCGAAGACGACCTCCAGCTGTGGCGGCTATATTGCCGGCAGCAGCGCGCTCGCCGATATTCTGAAAGCGGAAGCCGGCGGTTTCGTCTATAGCGTCGGTCTTTCACCGGTTCTCGCCGCCGCTGCCATCGCTGGCCTCGATATCCTCAAGTCCGAACCGGAGCGAACCGAACGCCTCAGGCGCAACGGCCACCTTTTTCTTGAAGAAGCAAAAGCGGCAGGACTCGATACCGGCCTCAGCATGGGCCATTCGGTCGTGCCCGTCATCGTCGGCGATTCGCTTCGTGCGGCGCAGCTTTCGAACGACCTGCTCGCCGAAGGCATCAATGTGTTGCCCATCATCCATCCCGCGGTACCGGAGGGCATGGCTCGGCTCCGTTTCTTCATCACCTGCGATCACACCGAGGAGCAGATCCGGCGCGCCGTCAGGCTGACAGCGGAAAAACTCAAGAGTTTGAAGGACCGCAATTTCGGTCTCGCCTCGCTGGATATGGACAAGATGATGCAGCTGCTGCCCCTGGCCCAGGCTCCAGGCGGCTCATAAGTTCGGGCGGTCGTCTCATGCACGTTATCGTCACGGGAGGTTCAAGCGGAATTGGTCTGGCGGTAGCGAAGCTTTACGCGGCGCGGGGGGCTCGAGTTTCGCTCCTTGCTCGCGATACGCGGCGCCTCGAAGACGCACGTGCCGAAATCGCAGCGCTTCCCGGTGTCGACGGCGCCTTTATCCGAACGGCTTCCGTTGATGTGGCTTCGGCCGAGCAGACCACGGAGGCGGTAAAGCTTTGCGAGGCGTCCTTCGGCCCTTGCGATATCCTCATAGTTTCTGCGGGCATCGTCGAGCCCCGCGCCTTCGATGCGATGCCGGCATCGGTTTTCGATGAGCAGATCTCCATCAATGTCCTTGGGACGGCCAACGCGGTTCGCGCTGTTTATAAGGGTATGAAGAGCCGGCGCAGCGGCCGGATCATGATGATCTCCTCGGGCGCGGCCTTGATCGGCATATTCGGCTATACCGCCTATTGCGCATCCAAATCGGCGCTGATTGGCTTTGCCGAAGCTTTGAGCGCCGAGGCTGCCGCTTCAGGCGTAAAGATTTCCATCTGTTTCCCACCCGATACGATGACGCCGCAATATCGTCGGGAAATCTCTCTCAGACCTCGCGAAGCGGACATGTTGATGGGGACCGTCAAACCGTGGAGTGCCGAGGCGGTCGCGGAAAAAATCGTCCAAGGATTGGATCGCGGCAAGCAAAGAATCCATTTCGGATTTTTGCTGACGGCGCTTGCATTTTTCGGACCAGTGATAAAACCGCCGCTACTATGGTGGTTTTCGCGCAAGACGCGAAAAATATTTGGTGGGGAGGGGGATCGCGGTCTTGCCGATACCGCCGAGCAAGGCTTTGATAGCGATAAGTAATACGAAACAACTACCGGTGTTGCGCTGTCGGTGAAACACGTGCAAGAGAAACTAAGTCAGGGAATTGGCGGCCCGTTCCTCGCGGATATGAGAAATGTCATAGAGGCGGCGGGCATTTGGATGGCGCAATCTTGAAGCTTCATGATTTTCCAGTTCTTTTGACGCTTGCCTGCTTCGCGTTTTCCTGCGTCATCGTCCTGCTAACCGATCCTTTCGCCATGCCGGCTGCCGTCACCGCCGAGAATCGCCCGAAAAGAAGCTGGCGGCGGGTAGCTTGCGACTGGGTGGCCAGGATTCCGGTCATCATATTGATCTATGTCGCCTTCTTCGCCATTTCCTGGCGCCCGCTCTACAGCACGCAGGCTGTCATCAGCTTCTTCGTCATCTTCACGGGCATATCGAGGGCGAAGTTCGAGTTTATCCGTGAGCCTCTGGTTTTTTCGGACATCGCGCTGGTCGTGGATGTTTTCAAATACAAGGAGATCTTCTACGCGACCTCGCTGAACATCGTCTTCTGGATTATCGCCTTCGCTTATGTTTTCGGCCTCAGCGGCCTCTATATGTATCTCGAGCCATCGGTTTTGCCGGCGTCGAACCAATTGTTATGGGTTCTGTTGATGTTGGTCGTCGCCTTCGCGCCATGGCTCGCGCTGTTCAGCAGGGTCGTCAGCGAGCCGGTCTGCCGTTTCACACAGAAGTTTCTCGGCAAGGTTGACGTAAAGATCGATACGGTGAGGTTCGGCACCTTCGCCTCCGTCGTCTTTCATTTCGTCATCTGGGTCGGTGTCCGGCGCGAGGCGATCGTCGCGGAATTGTCCGGGCGCTTCATGTCGGCGCTTCAGGAGCTTTGGGAGCATGGTGAAGACGAACCGCTCATCGTCGTCTGGCAATCCGAATCCTTCATCGACCTCAGACATTTCGGTGTCGACAATATCAAGCTTCCCAATCTCGACCGCCTGCGTGAGCAGGCCGCACAATGGGGCCGCATGACCAGTGTCTTCGAGGGTGGCTATACGCTGCGAACCGAATTTGCCGTCTTGAGCGGACTGCTGCCCGAAAATGTGCATATCGATGCCAGCTACCCCTATCTGCGCGCCAGCCACTATAAGGATGTGGTCTGGCCGGCGCGGCTGAAGAAGGCGGGCTGGAAGACGCAGTTCATCCATCCTTACGATAAGACATTCTTCCTTCGTCACAAGGCATTGCCGCAGCTCGGCTTCGACCGGATGATGATGCTGGACGAGTTCGATCACAATCCGGAACGCGATGGCCCCTATGTCAGCGACCTCTCGCTGACGAAGAGCGTGATTCGGACGATCGACGACGATGGTACCGGCAAGAATTTCCTCTTTGTCGCATCCATGGCGAATCACGGCCCCTGGGAGCCGGGTCGCTGCGGTGACCTCGTCAATCCGGTGGATATCTATGGCGAGCTCCTGATGCGCGCCGATCATGCGCTCGGCAATCTCGCCCATCATCTCGACAGGCTGGATCGCCCGGTCTGGCTGCTCTTCTATGGTGATCATGCACCCTTGCTGAAGGCCTTTGCGGATCCGTTCCCCGACCCGCGCACCGATTACGTCATCGTTCCGCTTGGCCGCGCGCGCTCGCACTCCCAAAAGCCACAGCCGCCGCAGGAAGAGGCGCCCTGGAACTTGTTCGGTACGTTGCTGCACTATGCCGGCCTTGCCACCGAGGTTGCGGAGTGATGCTGAGCGGGGAGGGCATCGCCCCCGCGCGCATATTCCTGTTCCTGCAGGGGCCATCCTCGCCATTGTTCGTCGAGATCGCCAGGATTCTGGAGATGGCCGGCAGCCGCTGTATCCGCATCAACCTGAATGCCGGGGACTGGATTTCTTGGCGCCGGCGCGGCGTCTCCAATTATCGCGGCGATTTTGCTGGATGGCGCGCCTATGTCAGACAGCGAATCGAGGCCGAGAACCTCACCGACTTGATTCTGCATGGCGAGGAGCGCCCCTATCATCAGGTTGCCATCGAGGAGGCGCGGCGTGCCGGCGTTACCGTCAATGTCGTCGAGATGGGATATTTGCGGCCGGACTGGGTGACGCTCGAACGGGACGGCCTCTCTTCGAATTCGCACTTTCCGGCCGATCCGGCCCATATATTGAAGGCGGCGTCCAAGCTGCCGGAACCTGATTGGACGCGTCGTTACAACCAGACTTTCCTAGCGGAAGCGCTTTACGATCTCGCCTATTATCTGCCGACGGTTTTTCTGTGGTTTCTCTATCCCGGCTATCGGCGGCATGGGCTCTACCATCCCCTAATGGAATATGCCGGCTGGCTGAGGAAGCTTCCTTCCAGGGGCAGGAGGGCACGAGAGGCAGAGGGTGTGATCAAGGATCTGATTGCCGGCGGCAAACGATTCTTCGTCTATCCCCTACAGCTTCAGACCGATTTTCAGTTGCGAGCACACTCGCCTTTCCATCTGCAGCAGGATGCGATCCGGCTGATTCTCCGTTCCTTCGCGGAGAATGCCGCGCCCGACGCGCATCTCGTCCTCAAGCTTCATCCGCTCGACAACGGGCTCGTGGACTGGCGGACCTATGTCGAGCACATCGGCGCTTCTTACGGATTGCCATCTCGCCTCCATCTGATCGATGGCGGCAGTCTTGACCGGCTGATTGCCGCCAGCCAGGGCATGGTAACTGTCAACTCGACTGCGGCACTTTCAGCGCTGCAGGTGGGAAAGCCGGTCAAAGCGCTGGGAGCGGCGATCTACGATATCGATGGTTTGAGCGATCAAGGCAGCCTGGATCGATTCTGGCTGGAGCCGACGCCACCGTCGTCGGAACTGCGCGGCGCGTTCTTTCGCCTGCTGGCCGCGGCTGTACAGGTGCGCGGCAACTTTTGTTCCAGGGAGGGCGCGCGTGCCGCCGCCGCGCAGATCGCGGAGAGATTACTGTCGCGGACGGTCAATCTGCCAGATGCCTATATAGACCCACCGCCAAGGCGGCGACCGGCGAAGCGCCATGTGCCATAAGGGCGACGAAATACAATGGAAGAAGAACTGTTGTCCCTGCGAGGATCTTCAGGCTGAAATTGACAACGAGGCCACTTACATGTGGACTGATACCGAACTCAGCGCGTCGATTCGACGTTGGGAATGAATGTGGTAACGGTTTGCGGGAGCAAACGGCATGGATGACAGCAAGATGGAACGATTCATGTTGAAGGAGCTGCTGATGATTATCGCAGCCCTCGTACTTGTTTCCGTGGTACTTCTGGCCGTCATTATCCTCGGCAACTACTGAGCCACACGTATTGGTCGCGCAAAGTCGCTCATCGTGATTGCAGCAGCGAACAGCCGGCGATCTCAAACTGACAATTGAATACGTGAAGAATGGTGGGCGATGAGAGACTCGAACTCCCGACATCCTCGGTGTAAACGAGGCGCTCTACCAACTGAGCTAATCGCCCCTCTGCGAAGCGGGTCATTGGCCCGCCGCGTTCGGTGGCCGTGATCTATGCGGAACGACGACAAACCGCAAGAGTGTTTGTGAAGATTTTTTGATTTTTTTGAATTTTACACCTCTCCGATCGTGGTCATCCACATGAGCGGATGGGAGGCCTGCCTAATTATTCCTACGCATATCAGGCTCGAATGAAATGCGTGGGGCGGGAACCTGCTATGTGAAATCGAGGGGATCGAAAACTACGGGAGTGCTCGTCCAAAACAATTCGCATTCTGTCATCGATTTGTATTCAAACCTGCTTGACACCCAAACACGAACCCCGTAGTTAGCCGCTCATCGAACGGCGAGGGCCGCTTTGATGGGTGCGGAAGCATCTGGAATGCTTGAAATGAAATGCGGGTGTAGCTCAGTCGGTTAGAGTGCCGGCCTGTCACGCCGGAGGTCGCGGGTTCGAGCCCCGTCACTCGCGCCATTTCAAGGCAAATTTCAGATCTGCATCGGCTGAAAGGCCAAACAATGCGCGGGTGTAGCTCAGTCGGTTAGAGTGCCGGCCTGTCACGCCGGAGGTCGCGGGTTCGAGCCCCGTCACTCGCGCCATTCTCTCCAAGCCCTTACAATCAAACATCAATTTATTGCGATTGCGAAGGAGCCTTTTCGCGCCAGCGCTGATTTGTCGCGTTGCCGTCGCAACACATTGATATCTACCGCTCGATAGTACCCTAACAGACAGATTCAAAAGGCTTGCGCCCGCGCTCCGGCTGCGCTAACCACGGCTCTGTTGCAACGCTCTTTCGCTTGCTGGGCATTTGCTCAGATGCGCCGCCCCGGCGCTGACGCAAGCAGGGATGGACATGATGACTGGACTGCTCAGTTCCTATATTCCGATAGCGATTTTCATTGGTATTGCCTTGGTAATCGGCCTGGCGCTGTTGATCACGCCGTTTGCCGTCGCCTTCAAGGCGCCTGACTCGGAAAAGCTGTCGGCTTACGAATGCGGCTTCAATGCATTCGATGACGCCCGCATGAAGTTCGATATCCGCTTCTACCTGGTATCGATTCTCTTCATCATCTTCGATCTGGAAGTCGCCTTCCTCTTCCCGTGGGCCGTATCCTTCGGTGCGATCGGCTGGTTCGGGTTCTGGTCGATGATGGTGTTCCTCGCGGTGCTGACCATCGGCTTTATCTATGAATGGAAGAAGGGAGCCCTGGAATGGGAGTAGCCCCAAGCAACACGACGCTCGTTGCGCCGCAGCCGAAGGGGATTATCGATCCCGCAACCGGCAAGCCCGTTGGCAGCAACGATCCGTTCTTCGGCGAGATCAACAACGAGCTCGCCGACAAGGGTTTTCTGGTCACCTCCACCGATGAGCTGATCAACTGGGCCCGCACCGGCTCCCTGATGTGGATGACTTTCGGTCTCGCCTGCTGCGCCGTGGAGATGATGCAGGTTTCCATGCCGCGTTATGACGTCGAGCGCTTCGGCTTTGCGCCGCGCGCTTCGCCGCGTCAGTCCGACGTCATGATCGTCGCCGGCACGCTCACCAACAAGATGGCGCCCGCGCTGCGCAAGGTCTACGACCAGATGCCGGAGCCGCGTTACGTCATCTCGATGGGCTCCTGCGCCAACGGCGGCGGTTACTATCACTATTCCTATTCCGTCGTTCGCGGATGCGACCGTGTCGTTCCGATCGACATCTATATTCCGGGCTGTCCTCCCACGGCGGAGGCGCTGCTTTACGGCGTGCTTCTGCTGCAGAAGAAGATCCGGCGCACCGGCACGATCGAACGGTAAGGCAGGGGACAAGGTATTATGAGTGAAGCCCTGAACGAACTCGCCGCCTACCTCACGGAAGTTCGCAGCGCCCTGATTTCTTCGAGCGAGATCAAGTACGGCGAGCTGAACGTGACGACGACGACCGAAAACGTTATCGCCCTGCTGACCTTCCTGCGTGACGACGCCAAGTGCGGCTTTGTCAACATGACGGATATTTGCGGCGTCGACTGGCCGCAGCGCGCCGAGCGTTTTGATGTGGTGTATCATCTGCTGTCGCCCAAGAAGAACTTGCGCATTCGCGTCAAGGTTCCTGTCGGCGAAGATCAGCCTGTTCCCTCCGCTTGCGGCGTCTATCCCGGCGCAGATTGGTTCGAGCGTGAAACCTGGGACATGTACGGCGTTCTCTTCACAGGTCATCCCGATCTACGTCGCCTGCTGACGGATTACGGCTTCGAAGGTCATCCGCTGCGCAAGGACTTCCCGACGACCGGTTTCGTCGAAGTCCGCTACGATGATGCCGCCAAGCGCGTCGTCTACGAGCCGGTGGAACTGAAGCAGGAATTCCGCAACTTCGACTTCCTTTCGCCGTGGGAGGGCACCGACTACGTGCTCCCGGGCGACGAAAAGGCGAAGGCCTGATTGTTGGCGTGTGGCGGGCTTCGGCCTGCCATCCTCTGAAATTCCGAAAACGCGAGCATCGCCGTCATGACAGAACATAACGTTCGCAACTTCAACATCAATTTCGGTCCGCAGCATCCGGCTGCGCACGGCGTTTTGCGTCTTGTCCTCGAACTGGACGGCGAAATTGTGGAACGCGTCGATCCCCATATCGGCCTGCTGCATCGCGGCACGGAAAAGCTGATCGAGACGAAGACCTATCTTCAGGCCGTTCCTTATTTCGACCGCCTCGACTATGTCGCGCCGATGAACCAGGAACACGCCTATGCGCTGGCCGTCGAAAAGCTGCTCGGCATCGATATCCCGATCCGCGGCCAGCTGATCCGCGTGCTCTATTCGGAAATCGGCCGCATCCTGTCGCATCTTCTGAACGTCACGACGCAGGCTATGGACGTCGGCGCGCTGACGCCGCCGCTGTGGGGCTTCGAAGAGCGCGAAAAGCTAATGGTGTTCTACGAGCGCGCCTCCGGCTCGCGCATGCACGCAGCTTACGTCCGTCCGGGTGGTGTTCACCAGGATCTTCCGGAAAAGCTCGTTCAGGATATTGGCGATTGGTGCGATCCCTTCCTCAAGGCGCTCGATGACATCGACGATCTTCTGACCGGTAACCGTATCTTCAAGCAGCGCAACGTCGATATCGGCGTGGTTTCGCTGGAAGACTGTTGGGCCTGGGGTTTCTCCGGCGTCATGGTCCGCGGCTCCGGTGCTGCCTGGGACTTGCGCAAGGCGCAGCCCTACGAATGCTATTCCGATCTCGAATTCGATATTCCGATCGGCAAGAACGGCGATTGCTACGACCGTTACCTCATCCGCATGATCGAAATGCGCGAATCTGTCCGCATTATGAAGCAGTGCGTCAATCGCCTGCTCGGCGATGCCAGGACCGGACCGGTTTCATCGCTCGATGGTAAGGTGGTTCCGCCGAAGCGCGGTGAGATGAAGCGCTCCATGGAAGCGCTGATCCACCATTTCAAGCTTTACACTGAAGGCTATCACGTGCCGGCGGGCGAGGTTTATGCGGCTGTCGAGGCGCCGAAGGGCGAGTTCGGCGTCTATCTCGTCTCGGACGGCTCCAACAAGCCGTATCGCTGCAAGATCCGTGCGCCGGGCTATGCGCATCTCCAGGCCATGGACTTCATGTGCCGCGGCCACCAGCTCGCCGACGTCGCGGCCGTGCTCGGCTCGCTCGATATCGTGTTCGGTGAGGTGGATCGTTGATGCGAGCCTGGCAGGTCGTCATTCCAGCGCTTCTGGTCGCCTGCGGTGCCTCTGCACAGCAGACCGGCAAGACGCAGGGCCTGCCGAGCATCAACCTGCAGAATTCGAATTCGATCAATTCGAATTCTGCGAAAAGTGGAAGTGAGATTGCGTCGGGCGGAGATTCGACCATGGGTGATCTCCTTTCCCGCGGTTACGAGATCAAGGCCGCTGTGCCGAATGGCGGCAAGTTTGTTGTGTTTATGCAGAAAGACCAGTCGGCCTATGCCTGCGAATTCTCGTCTCTGACGAATACGCGGTGTGGGTCCTTAAACTGAGATAAGGCGTGAAAGATGTCCGTTCGTCGACTAGCCGAAGATCAATTCCAGCCTGCCGCCTTCGCTTTCAATGCGGAGAATGCGGTCTGGGCTGAAAAGACGATTCAGAAATATCCTGATGGTCGTCAGCAATCCGCGATCATCCCGCTGATGATGCGCGCGCAGGAGCAGGAAGGCTGGGTCACCAAGGCGGCTATCGAAACGATCGCCGACATGCTCGATATGGCCTATATCCGTGCGCTCGAAGTCGCGACCTTCTATACGCAGTTCCAGTTGCATCCGGTCGGCACCCGCGCCCACGTCCAGGTCTGCGGCACGACGCCCTGCATGCTGCGCGGCGCCGAGGGACTGATCAAGATCTGCAAGAGCCGGATCAACGATCATGCTTTCGAGCGCAATGCCGACGGCACGCTCTCCTGGGAAGAAGTCGAATGTCAGGGCGCCTGCGTCAACGCACCGATGGTGGTGATCGGCAAGGATACCTATGAAGATCTGACGCCGGCACGTCTCGAAGAGATCATCGATGCATTCGCCGCAGGCAAGGGCCATAAGATTCAGACCGGCCCGCAGATCGATCGCGTTTTCTCCGCTCCGGAAGGCGGTTTGACGTCGCTGCTTTCGGATGAGGCGAAGGCAAAGAGTGTTGCAAGCAAGACGGCCAAGGCCACTGCCGAAGCCGTATCGATCCCGCCGTCGGAAGCCGGCCGCGCGAAAAGCACGGACGCCGAAACCAATCCCAGCCTGAAGACGCCGGCAACGGCGCCGAAGGAAGCAGCCAAGAATGCCAAAGCGGCCGAAACGCAGCCGCTTTCGGGCACTGCAGCTGCGGAGCCCGTTGCGGGCAAGCCGTCGCTCGACGACAAGGATCGGCCCGCAGGTATCGAAAGACCCGCGCAGCCGGATAATCTGCAACTCATTTCAGGCGTGGGCCCGAAGATCGAAGGGACCTTGCACGAGCTCGGTATCTTCACCTTCGCGCAGATTGCCAGCTGGAATGAGGCGGAGCGCCGCTGGGTCGATGGCTATCTGAATTTCAGGGGCCGGATCGAACGTGACGACTGGGTCAGGCAGGCTGAGGCACTCGCTAAGGGTGGCGAAGCGGAATATATCAAGGTCTTCGGCAAGAAGCCGCGGTAAGAGGTGAAGCATGTTACAGGATCAGGATCGCATCTTTACCAATATCTACGGCCTCAAGGATAAGTCTCTGAAGGGCGCGATGTCGCGCGGCCATTGGGACGGCACGAAGCAAATCCTCGAAAAGGGTCGTGACTGGATCATCAACGAGATGAAGGCTTCCGGCCTTCGCGGTCGCGGCGGCGCGGGCTTCCCGACCGGCCTCAAGTGGTCCTTCATGCCGAAGGAAAGCGACGGTCGTCCGCATTATCTCGTCGTCAACGCCGACGAGTCGGAACCCGGCACCTGCAAGGACCGCGACATCATGCGCCACGATCCGCATACGCTGATCGAAGGTTGCGTCATCGCCGGTTTCGCCATGGGTGCCAACACCGCTTACATCTATGTCCGCGGCGAGTACATGCGCGAGCGCGAAGCCCTACAGGCTGCGATCGACGAATGCTACGATGCTGGATTGCTGGGCAAAAACAACAAGCTCGGCTGGGATTTTGATGTTTTCGTTCATCACGGCGCCGGCGCTTATATCTGCGGCGAAGAAACCGCGCTGCTCGAAAGCCTCGAAGGCAAGAAGGGCCAGCCGCGCCTGAAGCCGCCGTTCCCGGCCAATATGGGTCTCTACGGCTGCCCCACGACGGTCAACAATGTCGAGTCGATCGCCGTTGCCCCGACGATCCTGCGCCGCGGCGCCGGCTGGTTCTCCTCCTTCGGCCGCCCGAACAATGTCGGCACGAAGCTGTTCATGCTCTCCGGTCACGTCAACCGTCCCTGCACGGTCGAGGAGACGATGGGCATCACCTTCCGCGAACTGGTCGAAAAGCACGGCGGCGGCATTCGCGGCGGCTGGGACAACCTGCTTGCCGTCATTCCCGGCGGCGCATCTTGCCCGGTCGTTCCGGCCGCCGATATCATCGACTGCCCGATGGATTTCGACGGCCTGCGCGAAGTCAAGTCGTCCTTCGGCACGGCTGCGGCGATCGTCATGGACAAGTCGACCGACATCATCAAGGCGATTGCCCGCATCTCGGCCTTCTTCAAGCACGAGAGCTGCGGCCAGTGCACGCCGTGCCGTGAAGGCACCGGCTGGATGTGGCGCGTTCTTGAGCGCATGGCTCGTGGCAACGCCCAGAAGCGCGAGATCGACATGCTGTTCCAGGTGACGAAGCAGATCGAAGGTCATACCATCTGTGCGCTCGGTGACGCAGCAGCATGGCCGGTTCAGGGCCTGATCCGCAATTTCCGTCCGGAGATCGAAAAGCGCATCGACCAGTACACCGCCAACGCGACGAGCCACGGCGCGGTTCTGGAAGCAGCCGAGTAAGGATCGAAGATGGCGAAGACCAACGATATCAGGCAGGAAAGCGGAGCGGCCGGCAATGCATCGGCCGATTTTGGCCGTGCCGCTGCCGATATGTTTGGGAACGCGCCGATCATGCCGATCCATCCGCTGATGGCCCATCCTGCCGCAGCCATTGCTGCGGTTACTGCGATCGGCTTCGGCTTTACCTCGCAGCTGGCGGGTGCATTCTTCGGTGCTTTCCAAGGCGCCGTTGAAGCGACCACCAAATTGGCCGAAGCCCTGGACGACGAAAAGCATCAGGCTGAAGTTGCTGCGAAGCCGACTGCTGCGAATGGCGGGGCAGGGGACGCAAAGCCTGTAAAGGCAGCGACCGTTGCCAAGGCAGCTGCGCCGAAGCCGGTTGCTGCCAAGCAGAAGGCGGTTGGCGTAAAGAAGGCTGAGCCGAAGCCTGTCGTTGCCGCGCCCAAGGCCGCGACGACAACTGCAAAGAAGACGGTGAAGGTAAAAGTCGCTGCGCCGGCTGCCGCAAAGAAGGTTGAAGTTGCCGCATCAGTTGCAGCCAAGCCCGCCCCTCCGCGCGGTCGCAAGGTGGCTGAGAAGACTGACGACCTGAAGCGGATTTCCGGCATAGGTCCGAAGCTGGAGCAGGTGCTGAACGGACGTGGCATCAAGCGGTTTGCCGATATTGCCGGCTGGAGCGATGCGGATATCGATCGGATCGATGGCGAACTCGGTTTCGAAGGTCGCATCCGGCGCGATGACTGGGTTGGCCAGGCGAAGGCGCTGCTGCCGAAGGGCCGCAGTTGAGGATTTCCCCGGCTGGATCGCGGCCGGGGAGCGTGAATGACGGCGATGGAGACGATGCAGGTGACCCGCATGGCTCGATCGCAAAGCTGGTCTTGCGGGGACAAGGCTCGGCAAAGCTTATTGTGAGCGAACCGGTGCCATCAGGCGTTTGAGCCGCCCCGATGGCAATCCGGTTTGCGATCATGAAATTGTCTGCGGCCAGGTTGGGCTGGAGACGTGACATAGGACTGAGTGGACGATGGCTAAACTGAAGATTGACGGTAAAGAGATCGAAGTTCCGGATCACTACACGCTTATCCAGGCGTGCGAGGAAGCCGGCGCCGAAGTCCCGCGCTTCTGCTTCCATGAACGACTGTCGGTGGCCGGCAATTGCCGCATGTGCCTCGTAGAGGTGAAGGGCGGACCGCCGAAGCCGCAGGCATCCTGCGCCATGGGCGTTCGCGATATTCGCGGCGGCCCGAATGGCGAGCTTCCGGAAGTCTTCACCAACACGCCGATGGTCAAGAAGGCCCGCGAAGGCGTGATGGAATTCCTGCTGATCAACCACCCGCTGGATTGCCCGATCTGCGACCAGGGCGGCGAATGCGACCTGCAGGATCAGGCCATGGCCTTCGGCATCGACAGCTCGCGTTATCAGGAAGATAAGCGTGCCGTCGAAGACAAGTATATCGGCCCGCTCGTCAAGACAGTGATGAACCGCTGCATCCACTGCACGCGCTGCGTTCGCTTCACGACGGAAGTTGCCGGCATTTCCGAACTCGGCCTCATCGGCCGCGGTGAAGATGCTGAAATCACCACCTATCTCGAGCACGCAATGACCTCCGAGCTGCAGGGCAACGTCGTTGACCTTTGCCCGGTCGGCGCGCTGACCTCGAAGCCCTTCGCCTTCACGGCTCGTCCGTGGGAACTGAACAAAACCGAATCGATCGACGTCATGGACGCCCTTGGCTCGGCGATCCGTGTCGACACGCGCGGCCGCGAAGTCATGCGCGTTCTGCCCCGCGTCAACGAACAGATCAACGAAGAGTGGATCTCCGACAAGACTCGCTTCATCTGGGACGGCCTGAAGACGCAGCGCCTCGACAAGCCCTATGTCCGCAAGGACGGCCGTCTGCAGCCGGCAAGCTGGAGCGACGCTTTCGCAGCCATCAAGTCGGCCGTTTCCGCCACCAGCGGCGACAAGATCGGCGCGATCGTCGGCGATCTTGCCTCGGTCGAGGAAATGTACGCTCTTGGCGAACTGCTGAAATCGCTCGGATCGGAAAATCTCGACTGTCGCCAGGACGGGGCGGCGCTTGATCCGTCGCTCGGCCGCGCAAGCTACATCTTCAATCCGACCATTCAGGGCATTGAAGCCGCCGACGCGCTGCTGATCGTCGGGGCCAATCCGCGCTTCGAAGCGGCCGTGCTGAACTCGCGCATCCGTAAGCGCTGGCGCCGCGGTAAGTTCCCGATCGGCGTAATCGGCGAAGCCGCCGACCTTCGCTACTCCTATGATTATCTCGGCGCTGGGCCAGATACGCTGGCCGATCTCGTCAGCGGCTCGCACAGCTTCGCAGACGTGCTGAAGAATGCTCAGAAGCCGATGATCATCATCGGCCAGGGCGCCCTGATCCGCGAAGAGGGTGCCGAGGTTCTGGCAAATGCCGCTAAGCTCGCTGCCGCTGCTGGCGTCGTCAAGGAAGACTGGAACGGTTTTGCCGTGCTGCACACCGCAGCCGCGCGGGTCGGCGGCCTTGATCTCGGCTTCGTGCCGGGCGCAAAGGGCGTCAATGCCGCTGCTATGCTCTCGTCGATGGACGTCCTCTTCCTGTTGGGCGCCGATGAGCTCGACTTCAGCCGCAAGGGCGCGAAATTGACTGTTTATATCGGCTCGCACGGCGACAATGGTGCACAGAATGCCGACGTCATCCTTCCGGCAGCCGCCTACACCGAAAAGTCGGGCACTTGGGTCAACACGGAAGGCCGCGTCCAGATGGGCAACCGCGCCGGTTTCGCGCCGGGCGACGCCCGCGAGGACTGGGCGATCATCCGAGCCCTTTCCGACGTGCTCGGCAAGAAGCTTCCCTTTGATTCGCTGAGAGAATTGCGCGCGAAGCTCTATGCAGCCTTCCCCCATTTCGCCGGCATCGACGAGATTGCCGAAGGCGATAGCGCCCAAATTGCCGCACTTGCGAAAAAAGCCGGCGCGATGGGCAAATCGGCATTTGCTTCGCCGATCAAAGACTTCTATTTGACGAACCCGATAACGCGCGCATCGGCTGTCATGGCCGAGTGCTCGGCATTGGCCCGCAACAATTTCCGCGTTGCGGCAGAGTAAGGGCAGAGGACTATGGATTCATTCGTTTCGACCTATCTCTGGCCGGCGCTGATCATGATTGGCCAGTCCCTGCTGCTCCTGGTCTGCCTGCTGATCTTCATCGCTTACATTCTGCTTGCCGACCGCAAGATCTGGGCGGCCGTCCAGCTACGCCGCGGCCCGAACGTCGTCGGTCCCTTCGGCCTGTTCCAGTCCTTCGCCGACTTGCTGAAGTTCATGTTCAAGGAGCCGATCATTCCGGCCGGTGCCAACAAGACCGTGTTCCTGCTGGCCCCGCTGGTTTCCGTGGTGCTGGCGCTCTCCACCTGGGCCGTCGTGCCTGTCGCGCAGAACTGGGTCGTCGCAGACATCAATGTCGGCATCCTCTACATTCTGGCGATCTCGTCGCTTGAAGTGTACGGTATCATCATGGGCGGTTGGGCTTCGAACTCGAAGTACCCGTTCCTCGGCGCGCTCCGCTCGGCCGCGCAGATGGTGTCCTACGAAGTCTCGATCGGCCTCGTCATCGTCACCGTGCTGCTCTGCGTCGGTTCGCTGAACTTGACGGATATCGTGCTCTCGCAGCAGACCGGCCTCGGCACCAAGCTCGGCCTGCCGGCCTCGTTCCTCGACTGGCACTGGCTGTCGCTCTTCCCGATGTTCATCGTGTTCTTCATTTCGGCTCTGGCTGAAACGAACCGTCCGCCCTTCGATCTTCCGGAAGCGGAATCGGAACTGGTTGCCGGCTTCATGGTCGAATACGGCTCTTCGCCCTACATGATGTTCATGCTCGGCGAATATGCCGCCGTCGTCCTGATGTGCTCGCTGACGACGATCCTCTTCCTCGGCGGCTGGCTGCCTCCGGTCGATATCTGGATCCTGAACTGGGTTCCGGGCATCATCTGGTTCCTGCTGAAGTCGTGCCTTGTGTTCTTCATGTTCGCGATGGTGAAGGCATTCGTGCCGCGCTACCGCTACGACCAGCTCATGCGCCTTGGCTGGAAGGTTTTCCTGCCGCTGTCGCTCGCGATGGTCGTTATCGTTGCATTCGTGCTGAAGCTGACGGGATGGGCATGATGATGTCGATCCTCGCTTCAAGCAGATTTGGAGGTTGAAGATGGCCGGAATTTCCAACGCCGTCAGCTCGCTGTTCCTCAAGGAATTTGTCGGCGCATTCTTTTTGTCGATGCGTTACTTCTTCAAGCAGAAGGCAACGATCAACTATCCCTTTGAAAAGGGGCCGGTCAGCCCGCGCTTCCGTGGCGAACACGCGCTGCGCCGTTATCCGAACGGCGAAGAGCGCTGCATCGCCTGCAAGCTCTGTGAAGCCATCTGTCCTGCCCAGGCCATCACCATCGAGGCCGGGCCGCGCCGCAACGACGGCACCCGCCGCACGGTGCGTTACGACATCGACATGGTGAAGTGCATCTATTGCGGCTTCTGCCAGGAAGCCTGCCCGGTCGACGCCATCGTCGAAGGGCCGAACTTCGAATTCGCCACCGAGACCCGCGAAGAGCTCTACTTCGACAAGGCGCGGCTTTTGGACAATGGCGACCGCTGGGAACGCGAAATCGCGCAGAATATCGCGATCGATTCGCCGTACCGCTGAGCGGAATTTTGAATATGCCGTGACGGGCGGCCAAGCGTTGCCGTCGCGGTTGAATCTAGACCGGGGCTTTGCCGGACATGGGTCCGACCGAGCCCCATCGGGCAGGGGAAACACCTCGCTGCCCGGGGGAAGACGAAAAAGGCACCAACATGGGTCTGCAGGCTCTTTTTTTCTATATCTTCGCCTTTGTCGCTGTGGCGTCGGCGTTCATGGTCATCTCGGCGCGGAATCCGGTCCATTCGGTCCTGTTCCTCATCCTGGTTTTCTTCAACGCGGCCGGCCTCTTCCTGCTGATGGGGGCTGAATTCCTGGCGATGATCCTGCTGGTCGTTTATGTCGGCGCCGTGGCGGTTCTCTTCCTCTTCGTCGTCATGATGCTGGATATCGATTTCTCCGAGCTCAGGGCCGGCATTCTGGAATACGCACCCATCGGCGCTTTGATCGGTGTCATTCTCGCCGCCGAGCTTATCGTGGTGATCGGCGGCAGCGTGATTTCGCCGACCGTTGCCAAGACCGTCGCCATGCCGATCCCGGCCGTGACGCAGCGGACAAACACCGCCGCTCTCGGCGACGTGCTTTATACCAACTACGTTTATTTCTTCGAGATCGCTGGCCTCGTTCTGCTGGTCGCGATGATCGGCGCAATCGTGCTGACGCTGAAGCATCGCACGCACATCAAGCGCCAGAACATTTCCCAACAGGTCGCCCGCACGCCCGCGACCGCCGTCGAGGTGGTCAAGGTCAAGCCGGGGCAGGGCGTCTGAGGCGAGGCACGAGGATCAAAGGAACAACAACATGGTCATCGGACTTTCCCATTACCTCACGGTCAGCGCCATCCTCTTCGTGCTCGGCGTCTTCGGTATCTTTCTGAACCGCAAGAACGTCATCATCATCCTGATGTCGGTCGAACTCATATTGCTCGCGGTCAATATCAACATGGTCGCCTTCTCGTCGTTCCTCAACGACATCGTCGGCCAGGTTTTCGCTCTGTTCATTTTGACCGTCGCTGCGGCTGAAGCAGCGATCGGTCTTGCAATTCTCGTCGTCTTCTATCGCAACCGCGGCTCGATCGCGGTCGAAGACGTCAACGTGATGAAGGGCTGATAAAGCTATGTTTTTATATAAGGCTATCGTCTTTCTTCCCCTGATTGGCGCGATCATAGCCGGCCTTTTCGGCCGTGCGATCGGCGCCAAGGCTTCGGAATATGTTACCACCGGCCTGATGATCATCGCGGCCGTCCTCTCTTGGATCGTCTTCTTCACGGTGGCGCTCGGCCATACGGATGGCCCGATCAAGGTTGAAGTCCTGCGCTGGATCCAGTCCGGCGGCATCGACGTTTCCTGGGCGCTGCGCGTCGACACGCTGACCTCGGTGATGCTGATCGTCGTGAACTCGGTCTCGACCCTAGTTCACGTCTATTCGATCGGATACATGCATCACGATCCGCATCGTCCGCGCTTCTTCGCCTATCTCTCGCTCTTCACCTTCGCCATGCTGATGCTGGTGACCTCCGATAACCTCGCCCAGATGTTCTTCGGCTGGGAAGGCGTCGGTCTCGCCTCCTATCTGCTGATCGGCTTCTGGTTCAAGAAGCCGTCCGCTTCGGCCGCTGCGATGAAGGCCTTCATTGTCAACCGTGTCGGCGACTTCGGCTTCGTTCTCGGCATCGCCGGCGTCTTCGTCCTCTTCGGATCGATCAATTTCGATGTCATCTTCGGCAATGCCCAGAGCTTCGCTTCCGGGCAGGGCGGCCAGCCGACCGATATCGTGCTCAATTTCCTTGGCATGCATCTCGATCGTGGCCACGCGCTGACGGCCGTCTGCCTGCTGCTGTTCATGGGCGCGATGGGTAAATCCGCGCAGTTCCTGCTGCACACCTGGCTGCCGGACGCCATGGAAGGCCCGACGCCGGTCTCCGCACTCATCCATGCCGCAACTATGGTCACCGCCGGAGTCTTCCTCGTCGCCCGCATGTCGCCGATCTTCGAATTGTCGCAGGATGCGCTGACGTTCGTCACCATCATCGGCGCGATTACGGCCTTCTTCGCCGCGACCGTCGGCCTCGTGCAGAACGACATCAAGCGCGTCATCGCCTACTCGACCTGTTCGCAGCTCGGTTACATGTTCGTCGCTCTCGGCGTCGGTGCTTATGGCGCTGCAATCTTCCATCTCTTCACCCACGCCTTCTTCAAGGCTCTGCTCTTCCTCTGCGCCGGCTCGGTCATTCACGCCGTCGATGGCGAGCAGGACATGCGTCATATGGGTGGCCTGCGTCCGCATATCCAGAAGACCTTCTGGATGATGGTCATCGGCACGCTGGCGATCACCGGCGTCGGCATTCCGCTGACCCATATCGGTTTCGCCGGCTTCCTCTCGAAGGATGCGATCATCCTGGCGGCCTTCGCTTCGCACAATGCAGCTGCCGGCTTCGCCTTCACGCTGCTGGTTATCGCGGCGATGTTCACCAGCTTCTATTCCTGGCGCCTGATCTTCATGACCTTCTTCGGCAAGCCGCGCGCTTCGCACGAGGTCATGCACCACGTGCATGAATCGCCGAACGTCATGCTGATCCCGCTTTATCTGCTGGCGATCGGCGCTGTTGCCGCCGGCATGTATTTCAACGCTGACTTCGTCGGCCACGCCTACGAGGAATTCTGGAAGCATGCGCTGTTCACGCTCCCGGACAACAAGATCCTCGAGGAAATGGAACATGCGCCTGTCTGGGTTGAGCTCAGCCCCTTCATCGCCATGCTCCTCGGCCTCGTCACCGCCTGGTACTTCTACATCCGGTCGCCGGAAACGCCGCGTCGCCTCGCTCAGCAGCAGCGCGTGCTCTACGAGTTCCTGCTGAACAAGTGGTATTTCGACGAACTCTATGACTTCCTCTTCGTCCGCTCCGCCAAGGCGCTTGGCCGCTTCCTGTGGAAGAAGGGCGATATCGGGGTCATCGACACCATCGGCCCGAACGGCATTGCCGCCCGCGTCGTCGATGTCACCAACCGCGTCGTGCGCCTGCAGACCGGCTACCTCTATCACTATGCCTTCGCGATGCTGCTCGGTATCGCAGCCCTCGTTACCTGGATGATGCTCGGGAGTTCCCTCTGATGACCGATTGGCCCATTCTTTCAACGGTCACATTCCTGCCGCTGGTAGGTGTCGTTCTCCTGCTGTTTACGCAGGACAATGGTGCCAATGGCCGTCGGAACGTCCTGAACATTTCGCTGGCGACCACCATCGTCACCTTCATCGTGTCGCTGTTCGTCTGGATCTGGTTCGACAACGCCAATCCGGGCTTCCAGCTGGTCGAAAAGCATGAGTGGCTGACGGGCGGCATCAGCTATCACATGGGCGTCGACGGCATTTCCATGCTGTTCGTCATCCTGTCGACCTTCCTGATGCCCTTCTGCGTGCTCGCGAGCTGGCTCTCGGTCGAAAAGCGTCTGAAGGACTACATGATCGCATTCCTCGTCCTCGAGACGATGATGGTCGGCGTGTTCGTGTCGCTGGATATCGTGCTGTTCTACGTCTTCTTCGAAGCCGGCCTCATCCCGATGTTCCTGATCATCGGCGTCTGGGGCGGCAAGGATCGCGTCTACGCCAGCTACAAGTTCTTCCTCTACACGCTGCTCGGCTCGGTGCTGATGTTGCTCGCTATCATGGCGATGTACTGGCAGGCCGGTACGACCGACATCCCGACGCTGCTCGCTTACAAGTTCCCGCCGCAGCTGCAGACTTGGCTATGGCTCGCCTTCTTCGCCTCCTTCGCGGTGAAGATGCCGATGTGGCCTGTTCATACCTGGCTTCCCGACGCGCACGTTCAGGCGCCGACGGCAGGCTCGGTCATCCTGGCAGGCGTGCTCCTGAAGCTCGGCGGCTACGGCCTCATCCGCTTCTCGCTCGGCATGTTCCCGAACGCTTCGGAATACTTCGCGCCGCTCGTTTTTGCCCTTTCGGTCATCGCCATCATCTACACCTCGCTGGTCGCGATGATGCAGGACGACATCAAGAAGCTGATCGCCTATTCGTCGGTCGCCCACATGGGCTATGTGACGATGGGTATCTTTGCGGCCAACCAGCAGGGCGTCCAGGGTGCGATCTTCCAGATGCTGTCGCACGGCATCGTCTCGGGCGCGCTCTTCCTTTGCGTCGGCGTGATCTATGACCGCACCCATACCCGCGAAATCGCGGCTTACGGCGGTCTGGTCAACAACATGCCGAAATATGCCGTCGCCATGATGGTCTTCACCATGGCGAACGTTGGTCTGCCCGGTACCTCCGGCTTCATCGGCGAATTCCTGACCCTTATCGGCGTCTTCCGCGCCAATACCTGGGTTGCGCTCTTTGCGGCGACCGGTGTGATCCTGTCGGCAGCTTATGCGCTCTGGCTCTACCGCCGCGTGATTTTCGGTGCGCTGGAAAAGGAAAACCTGAAGAAGCTTCTGGATCTGTCGCCGCGTGAACAGCTGATCCTCTATCCGCTGATCGCGCTGACGATCCTCTTCGGTGTCTATCCGGCTCCGATCTTCGATGCCACGGCGGCTTCGGTGGATCTGCTGGTGAACAACTATACCGCTGCCCTGCACGCTGCGCAGAATGTTGCGCTGTCGATGAATTGATGACGGGACCTATTCGACATGACTGCTGACACAATTCTTGCAAGCCTGCATCTTTCCATTCCGGAGCTCATCCTCGCGGTCGGTGCACTTGCGTTGCTCATGATCGGCGTCTTCTCGGGCGAGCGGTCTGGCCCCACAGTCACCGGTCTTGCCATCGCGGTCCTCGCGGTGGCAGGTCTCTGGATCATATTCGTGCCGGGCGAGGGCCTCGCCTATGGCGGCGCCTACCTTGCCGACGGCTTCTCCCGCTTCATGAAGATCGTCGCGCTGGTCGGCTCGATCGTCGCCATGTTCCTCAGCATTGGCCAGGCGCGCGAGCAGCAGCTCGATCGCTTCGAGTTCCCGGTGCTCCTTTTGCTCGCGACCCTCGGCATCCTGCTGATGATCTCGGCGCATGACCTGATCTCGCTCTACCTGTCGCTGGAACTGCAGTCGCTGGCCCTTTACGTCGTTGCCGCCATCAACCGCGACAGCCTGAAGTCGACCGAAGCCGGCCTGAAGTATTTCGTCCTCGGTGCGCTGTCCTCCGGTATGCTGCTCTACGGTATGTCGCTGGTCTATGGCTTCACCGGGCACACGACCTTCGAAGCCATCGCGACGGCGCTCAGCGCCGAGACCCGCTCGCTCGGTCTCGTCTTCGGTCTGGTCTTCGTGCTTGCCGGTCTAGCCTTCAAGATCTCCGCCGTACCGTTCCACATGTGGACGCCGGATGTCTACGAAGGCGCTCCGACGCCGGTTACCGCCTTCTTTGCGGGGGCGCCGAAGGTTGCGGCCATGGCGATCCTCACTCGCATCGTCGTCACCGCGTTCCACCCGGTGCTTGCCGATTGGCAGCAGATCATCGTGTTCATCTCTATCGCTTCGATGCTGCTCGGCTCGTTCGCGGCGATCGGACAGCGCAACTTCAAGCGACTGATGGCCTATTCCTCGATCGGTCACATGGGCTATGCGCTCGTTGGCCTCGCCGCCGGCACCAAGACGGGCGTCTCCGGCGTCATGCTCTATATGGTCATCTACATGGTCATGACGCTCGGCTCCTTCGCCATCATCATGGCGATGCGCCGCAAGGATGGCCGTCAGGTCGAAAACATCGACGATCTCGCCGGCCTTTCGACGACCAATCCTTTCATGGCGGTCGTCCTGACGGCGCTGATGTTCTCGCTGGCCGGCATTCCGCCGCTCGCAGGCTTCTTCGGAAAGTATTTCGTCTTCGTCGCTGCCATCCAGGCGCATCTCTATGCGCTCGCCATCATCGGCGTTCTGGCTTCGGTCGTCGGCGCTTACTACTATCTGCGCGTCATCAAGGTGATGTGGTTCGATGAAGCCAAGGATGAATTCGCACGCACCGCTGGTTCGCTGCGCCTCGTCTTCGGTCTCTCCGGCCTGTTCGTCATCGCCTATGTCTTCTTCGGCGGCGCAATCGGTGGTGCTGCCGATCTGGCCGCCGCGACGCTGTTTTGATGGCGTCTGACATGAATAACCGGAAGTCGCTCGCCGACTTCCGGCACGATGCTCTTCAGGAAACCTCGTCCACAAACAGCATCTGCCTCGAACGGGCGCGTGCAGGCGACCCGGGAAATCTTTGGGTGACCGCCGAACGCCAGACGGGTGGACGCGGCCGCCGCGGTCGCGCCTGGGCGTCGGAAGCCGGCAATCTCTACGCATCTCTCCTTCTGATCGACCCCGCTCCCATGGACCGTCTCGGCTCTCTGCCGCTCGCGGTCGCGGTCGCCGTGCATCAGGCGGTACGCGGCGTGCTGCCGCTCGCCGCCGAGCCGGTCGAGATCAAATGGCCGAACGATATCCTGATCGGCCGCAAGAAGACCTGCGGCATTCTGATCGAGGGCGAGGCGCTGCCGGATGGCCGGTATGCGCTTGTCATCGGCATCGGCATCAACATTGCCGTCGTGCCTGACAATCCGATGTATCCCGTCACATGCCTGAGACAGCAGGGTTCCATGGTGTCGCCGGAGGAGTTGTTTGCCCATCTCTATGCCGCGATGTCGGAGGCACTCGACGTCTGGAGCCGCGGCAAGGGCGTTCGGGAAATCACCGCGCGCTGGCGTGAATTTGCGTGCGGCATCGGGGAAAAGATCACGGTAAACTTGCCGGATCGCTCGATTTTGGGCCATTTCTCGGGAATCGATGATAATGGCTTGTTGATGCTCGAAACCGAGGACGGCAGGATCATGCCGATCGCGGCGGGCGACGTTTTCTTTAGATAATGGTTGGGGATCACATGGCGAAACAAGACGAACTAGTGTTTCTGCCACTCGGCGGCGTCGGCGAAATCGGCATGAACCTCGCGCTCTACGGCTACGGTCCGGCGGAGCAGCGCCAATGGATCATGGTCGATTGCGGCGTCACCTTCCCAGGGCCGGATCTGCCGGGTGTCGATCTCGTTCTGCCGGATATCCGTTTCCTCGCCAAGGAACGCAAGAACCTCAAGGGCATCATCATCACCCACGCGCACGAGGATCACTACGGCGCGCTGAATGATCTTTGGCCCGGGCTGAACGTTCCGATCTACGCCTCCGCCTTCACCGCGGGCCTTCTCGAAGCCAAGCGCGATTACGAGAAATCGATGGGCGAGATCCCGGTGACGCTGTTCAAGGCCGGCGACCGCATCAATGTCGGCCCCTTCGAGATCGAAGGCGTGGCTGTCAACCACTCGATCCCCGAGCCGATGTCGTTGATGATCCGCACGCCGCTCGGCAATGTCGTTCATACCGGTGACTGGAAGATCGATCACGAGCCGTCGCTTGGGCCGCTGACCGACGAGGCCCGCTTCCGCCAGCTCGGCGAAGAAGGCGTTTTGGCGCTGATGTGCGATTCCACCAACGCGCTGCGCGACGGCGTTTCGCCTTCGGAAAAGGATGTGTCGGAAAGCCTGCGCAAGATCATCGAGGATGCCGAGGGCAGGGTGGCAATCACCACTTTCTCGTCGAATGTCGGCCGCATCCGCACCATTGCCGAGGCCGCCGAGGCTGCAGGTCGCGAAATACTGTTGCTCGGCAGCTCGCTGAAGCGTGTCGTCGACGTCGCCCGCGATATCGGCATCATGGAAGGCATCAAGCCTTTCATCGCTGAAGACGAATATGGCTATATCCCGCGCGACAAGGTCGTGGTGATCCTGACCGGCAGCCAGGGCGAGCCGCGCGCAGCGCTTGCCAAGCTTTCCAGGGACGAGATGCGCAACGTTGCATTGGCGGCTGGCGATATCGTCGTCTTTTCCTCGCGCGCCATTCCCGGCAATGAGAAAGCGATTCAGGACATCAAGAACGGCCTGATCGAACAGGGCGTGCATGTGGTGACGGACGCAGAAGCGCTTGTGCATGTCTCCGGCCACCCCCGGCGCAACGAATTGCAGAAGATGTACGAGTGGACGCGCCCGAAGGTCGTCATCCCCGTGCACGGCGAAGCGACGCATCTGACCGCGCACAAGGAACTGGCCGAGCAAAGCGGCATTGCCACCGTGCCGCGCGTGCGCAATGGCGATGTCGTGCGCCTTGCACCGGGTCCCGTCGAGGTGATCGGTGAGGCGCCGCATGGACGCATCTTCAAGGATGGCATATTGATCGGCGATTTCGACGAAATGGGCATCGGCGAGCGCAAGAAGCTTTCCTATGTCGGCCATGTCGCCGTTAACGTCGTGCTCGATGCCCGTTATGATATCGTCGGCGATCCCGACCTCGTGCCGATCGGCCTGCCGGCCTATGATGATGAAGGCGAGGAGATGGAGGACACGCTCTTCGACGCCATCGTCAGCGCCATCGAGAGCATTCCGCGCGCCCGCCGCAAGGATCTGAATATGCTGCAGGAGGCTGTACGCCGAGCAGTGCGCGCCGCTGCCAATCAGGGCTGGGGCAAGAAGCCGATGGTGACCGTATTCGTCACGCGCACCGGCAGCTGAGATCTGATCGAGGAGGAGAGAGCCATGTTGGGACGCATCAATCACATCGCGATCGCCGTTCCCGATATCGCCGTGGCTTCCCGAGCCTATCGTGAAATGCTTGGCGCAACTGTATCTGCGCCTCAGGCGTTGCCGGAACACGGCGTAACCGTCGTTTTCGTCGAGCTGCCGAACAGCAAGGTCGAGCTGCTCGAGCCCTTGGGCGAAGCTTCGCCCATCGCCTCCTTCCTCGCCAAGAACCCGGATGGCGGCATGCACCATATCTGTTACGAAGTCGCGGATATCCTTGTGGCTCGCGATCAGCTGGCTGCCGGGGGCGCGCGCGTGCTTGGTAACGGCGAGCCGAAGATCGGCGCGCATGGCAAGCCCGTGCTCTTCCTGCATCCGAAGGATTTCTTCGGCACGCTTATCGAGCTTGAGCAGGTGTGACATCAGAGCCGGATGATTTTTGGCGGAACTGGTCTAAAATCTGAATCTGCTTTAAGTGCGCTGATCGGCGCTTTGAAAGGTGACTGCTTTGCCCCTATAAGCAGTTTGGAAGAGGAGGGGGCGAGCAGGCTCGTCTCGAAGGGAGCACAATGGCACAGCAGATTGCCGCCGGTTTCGCCGTCTATTTCGTCATCTGGTGGATTACGCTTTTCGCCGTCCTACCCTTTGGCCTGCGCACTCAGGCCGAGGATGAGCATGTCATCCTGGGTACGGTCGAAAGCGCGCCGACGAAATTTCGTGCGTGGAGGGTCGTGCTCGTTACGACGCTGGCATCGGCCCTTATTTATGGCGCCTGGTATATCGCCTCGCGTTATTTCGGGCTGAGTATAGATTCCATTCCGCAGATCGTTCCAAGCTACAAGTGATCTATGAAAACTGTAGATTAAAGGTGCCTGGAATGCGGGCGCCTTGTGATCGCCATCAATTCTTCACACGCTTGTCATGAGCGTGGCGCAAAGAATTTACAGTCTGTGTATATTATTTCAGCAGAAGCATGAGCCGAGTGTTCCGGGCAAATCCGTAGACGGTCGAGGCTGAGCTGAGAAAGCAAAAAAAAACAAGGCTATAAGCCTTGTTTTAAAGTATCGCGTGATCCTTATCCGTTACCGGGGCAGCGAACGAGCGCGCCTAAGATCTGATCCTCCCAAGACTTGACCGCGAAACGACAAGAATTTAGCCTTCCTGCCTCTTTTGTGAGCTAAAATTAGCTCAAACATTGAGCTTTGTCATCCTTTTTTTTGCTTTTTTGCTACAGTCGCGCAGAATTTTTCTGTTGGCGAATTTCCGTCGTAAATCCTTATAAACGTGCGCTTTTTCGAAACATCGAAAATAGTCTCTATCCCCTGTATTCTCAGGCTTTTATCAAATTCTTCTATTGAAGAATGCGGGTTTCCTTCCTGCGCCGAAGCAGTTATGAACTGCCTCCAGTACATAATTTGCTAACGATTCCGCCGCGAGCGGAACGTCAAACCATCTGGAACAAGCGTCATGCGTCTGTCTCGTTACTTCATGCCCATCCTGAAGGAAAATCCCAAGGAGGCTGAAATTGTTTCCCATCGGCTCATGCTGCGCACCGGCATGATCCGGCAGCAGTCGCAGGGCATCTATTCCTGGCTGCCATTGGGCAAGCGCGTGCTGGACAAGGTCAACAAGATCATCCGCGAAGAGCAGAACCGCTCCGGCGCCATCGAGCTGTCGATGCCGACGCTGCAATCGGCTGAGCTCTGGCAGGAAAGCGGCCGTTATGACGCCTACGGCAAGGAGATGCTGCGCATCAAGGATCGGCAGGATCGGCCCATGCTCTATGGCCCGACCAACGAGGAAATGATCACCGACATCTTCCGGTCCTACATCAAGTCCTACAAGGATCTGCCGCTGAACCTCTATCATATCCAGCTGAAGTTCCGTGACGAGATTCGTCCGCGTTTCGGGACCATGCGCTCGCGCGAATTCATGATGAAGGATGCCTATTCCTTCGATCTGACGCAAGAAGGTGCCGTGCACTCTTATAACAAGATGTTCGCCGCCTATCTGCGCACCTTCAATCGCCTCGGCCTGAGGGCAATCCCGATGCGCGCGGATACCGGCCCGATCGGTGGCAATCTCAGCCACGAATTCATCATTCTCGCCGACACCGGCGAGTCGGAAGTTTTCTGCCACAAGGATTTCGTCAATTTCGACATTCCCGGCGAAGACACCAATTTCGATGATGTCGCCGGCCTGAAGAGGATTTTCGACAAGTGGACCTCGGTCTACGCCGCCACCTCGGAAATGCATGACGAAGCCGCCTTCAACGCGATCCCCGAAGGTGAACGCCTGTCGGCGCGCGGCATCGAGGTCGGCCACATCTTCTATTTCGGCACGAAATATTCCGAGCCGATGGGTGCCAAGGTACAGGGTCCGGACGGCAAGGAACATGCTGTCCACATGGGATCTTACGGTATCGGCCCGACACGCCTTGTTCCCGCCATCATCGAAGCATCGCATGATGAGAACGGAATCATCTGGCCGGCTTCGGTCGCGCCTTTTGACGTCGTTGTGATCAACATGAAGGCTGGCGATCAGGCCTGCGACGAGGCTTGCGAAACAGTCTATGCCGCGCTGTCGAAGGCTGGCAAGGACGTGCTGTATGACGATCGCGACGAGCGCGCCGGAACGAAGTTCGCGACCGCCGATCTGATCGGCGTGCCCATGCAGATCATCGTCGGGCCGCGTTCGATCGCGGCCGGCGAAGTGGAAGTCAAGGACCGTAAGACCGGTGCTCGGGAGACGATGACGGTCGAGGCAGCGATCAATCGGCTGGCAGGCTGATTGACGATACAAAGGATGAAAGGCGAATGGCGGTGAGCGCGGCAGTAGAACAGCAGGAAAATTCGTTCAAGGCCGGCCCATCGTCTCGCCCGTTTTCCGGTTTCGAACGGCTTGTGGCCTGGCGCTATCTGCGCTCCCGACGCAAGGAAGCTTCGATTTCGGTGATCGCCGGCTTCTCTCTGGTTGGCATCATGCTCGGCGTTGCGGCGCTGATCATTGTCATGGCCGTGATGAATGGGTTCCGTGCCGAACTCTTCAAGCAGATTCTCGGCTTCAACGGTCATGTCGTTGTTCAGCCGATTGATTCGCCATTGAACGACTATGCCGATCTGGCGAAGAAATTTTCAGCAGTTCCCGGCGTCACGATGGCCTTGCCGCTCGTGGAGGGCGAAACGCTCGCCTCCGGTCGCGGCGGCTCCGGCACCGGTGCATTGGTGCGCGGCATCCGCGCGGAAGATCTGACCAAGCTCAAATCGGTCTCGGATCACGTCGTTTCCGGAGATATAGTCGGCTTCGCTTCGGGACAGGGTGTTCTTGTCGGCAGTCGGCTGGCCCGGCAATTGGGTCTGACGGTCGGCGATCAGATCACGCTCACGGCGCCGGATGGCGACGTCACGCCCTTTGGTGTCAACCCGCGCGTCAAAGCCTATACGATCTCCGGTATCTTCGAAGTCGGCATGTCGGAATATGATTCCTCCGTCGTCTTCATGCCGCTCGAAGAAGCGCAGGTTTTCTTCAATGCTGAAGGCATTGTCGAGAAGATCGAGCTCTTCATCACCAATCCGGATGACGTCGATCAGCTGCGCCCGAAGATCGAAGAGGCGGCTGGCCGGCAGATCTTCCTGACGGACTGGCGGCAGGTCAACGCCACGTTCTTCTCGGCCCTGCAGGTCGAGCGCAACACGATGTTCATGATCCTGACGCTGATCGTTCTCGTCGCCGCGCTGAACATCATTTCCGGCCTGATCATGCTGGTGAAGGACAAGGGCAGCGATATTGCCATCCTTCGCACCATGGGCGCGACATCGGGCGCGATCATGCGCATCTTTTTCATGACAGGCGCGGCGATCGGCGTCGTCGGAACGCTCGCCGGCGTCATCCTCGGCGTTCTGGTTTGCCTCAATATCGAATCCATACGCCAGTTCTTCTCCTGGATTTCCGGCACCGTGATTTTCAATCCGGAGGTTTATTTCCTCAGCAAATTGCCGGCCCAGATGAATCTCAGTGAGACCATCTCCGTCATCGTAATGGCGCTCACCCTGTCCTTCCTTGCCACCATCTTTCCGGCCTGGCGAGCCTCGCGGCTCGATCCGGTGCAGGCGCTGCGCTACGAATAAGGATATTTCATTTGATGAAACGCAACGTCGTTCTCCAGCTCTCTGGCGTGGAGCGTCATTACGGGCAGGGAGAGACGAGCCTGTCGATCTTGAAGGGGGCGGATTTCACCCTGCACAGCGGCGAGATCGTTGCGCTCGTCGCGCCGTCAGGCACGGGTAAATCGACGCTTCTGCATGTGGCGGGGCTGCTGGAGCATCCGGATGGAGGCGAAGTGCTCGTCAACGGTCAGGCCTGCGAAGGCTTATCCGACGACAGGCGTACAGCCGTGCGCCGCAGCGAGATCGGCTTCGTCTATCAGTTCCACCACCTGCTTCCGGAATTCTCGGCGCTTGAGAATATCATGATGCCGCAGCTCATTTCCGGGCTCTCCCGTAAAGATGCGAGCGAGCGCGCTGCTCAGCTTCTCGACTACATGCGCATCGGCCATCGCGCCGATCACCGTCCCGCCGAGCTCTCCGGCGGCGAGCAGCAGCGCGTCGCAATCGCCCGTGCCGTCGCCAATGCGCCGCTGGTGCTGCTGGCGGATGAGCCCACGGGCAACCTCGACCCGGCAACGGCGCATTACGTCTTCGATGCGCTGGAAGCACTGGTGCGTCAGTCAGGCCTCGCAGCATTGATCGCCACGCACAATCACGAACTCGCCGCCCGCATGGATCGCCGTGTCACCTTGAGCGAAGGCAAGGTGGTCGAAGTCTGATCGCCCCGTCATGGAACGATCAGGCCACCGCGATAATCCAGCTCATAGGCTTTGTGCTCTTTCACCATGATGGCTTCGTGCCCGATAAAGTGGTCGCATGATCCGGTGCTGCGGTCGATATAGCGGCCGTAGACATGTTCGAATTCGAAGCCGCCTAAAAAGCGTTTTTCATCCTGATAGAGGCGCAGAAGTGCAGCCTTGATGACCATGCCGGCGCGCGTTCCGTCGATCAGATCGGGCTCAACGATATGGCCGAAATAGTTCATGGCCCATACCGGCTGGTCGTCATGCCAGACGAGTTCCTGCCCCGCGAAATCTGTGCCGCCGAAATAGCTGTCGAGATAGCGCCAGCGGTCGCTCGTATAACCGATGTCATGCGAGCCGCTTCGGCATGACGGCAGCCTCTCGCCGTCACCGACATAGGTCTCGGCTTTGGCGGCGACAATAAAATCGTTCAGCTCGGCAAGATCCGGCATGACCCTCTCCATTTTGGTGAGCGGCCAAGATGCCATTTAACGCGAAATTTGTAAAGAACAAAAAGAGAACATATGCTAGCGATGGCTGCTTTCGCAGGCCTTCTGACCGATATCATCCTGCCAGTCCTGTATACTGACGGTCTTGGCATCGGCCTTCAGCGTCTTGTCGTCCTTGGTTACCCTGCCGGTCAGAACGTTGTAATCGCAGCTATAGCTGTTACCGGCTTCGAGGTTGTCACGAAAATCGTAGCCATAGCCGGCAACCAAAAATGCGCTGTTGCGGTAGGCGAGCGTCAGCGTTTGATGCCATCGGTCGCGCCCGATAGCATCGTTCTGCGAGGTGATCGCGATTGAACCGTTCGGCAGTGCGGCGATCGATGGTTCCTGGCCGTAGATGCCATCAGGCTCAGCGCGGCCCCATACCTTATCAGGGGCGGCGGCGGCCAACTTGAGCAGCTCATGTTCCTTGTCGCGGAGATAGATATAGATCCCGATCTCATAATCGGCATGGTCATTCGGCGGCATCGTCACCAGTAACGCAAGGTCCGGCTTACCGTCCTTGTTCCAATCGCCGATCGCCGCGTCAATGATGCGGTCGGAAGCAATGGTCTCTTCGGCGCGAGCCGCGATTGCGGTCAAAAGAAGAATGAGAGCGCAGCCAAGTGACTTCATCGTGATCTCCCGGTTTGCCTTTGCATAGCGCCCGGCCGCGCCGGCGTCCATTGCAGGCTAAAAAGTCGCCTGATGAAATTTCTTGATCCATCTATTGACTCTCGAACAAAAATAGAACAAAAAAGAAACATAACGAGTAAGGAGCGCCTAAATGACCGACATTATTCGAGACGTTGCAGCATTCACTTCCATCGTCATGTTCGTTGCCAGCTTTTCCCTCATCATGATGGCAATGTAAATTTTATCCCCCGTTTGCACATGCTGTTCCCATATTTGATGGGAGCAACTTCTGGACTTTACGGTCCGCAATGCCGAAAATGTCGCTGATTCATTCAGGCGTGCGGAAAGGTATGAAATGGCGGATGCAGGTGGCAGCGGCGCGGCAGCGCCGGTCGGCGAAATGCCGGAATTCGTGCACCTCAGGGTTCATTCTGCCTATTCTCTGCTAGAGGGCGCATTGCCGCTCAAGAAGATATTGGCCAAGGCGGCTGGGGACAGTCAGCCGGCCATTGCCATCACCGATACCAACAATCTGTTCGTTGCTCTGGAATTCTCGCAGAAGGCGATGGATGAGGGGCTGCAGCCGATCATCGGCTGTCAGGTATCGATCGATATGGAGGATGGCGGCGAGGGCGAGAAGCGTGGGCCGCAGCAGGCTTTGGCGAAGCTGCCGTCCATCGTGCTGCTTGCCGCCACCGAACAGGGATATGAGCGCCTCGTCGATCTCGTCAGCCGTGCCTATCTCGGCGGCGAAGGTAACCATGCCGTTCACATTACAGCCTCATGGCTGGACGAGATCGGTACGGAAGGATTGATCGCGCTCACCGGTTCGCTGACCGGCCCAGTCGATATGGCGTTGAAGGAAGGCCATGCGCCGCAGGCGCTTTCCCGGCTTTTGAGGCTGAAGCAACTGTTCGATGACAGGCTCTATCTCGAATTGCAGCGTCATGGCACCTATGATCGTCGCCACGAGCAGAAGATGATCGCGATGGCTTACGAGCATGAGATTCCGCTCGTTGCCACCAACGAAGCCTTTTTCCCGGCGCGCGACGATTATGATGCGCACGACGCCTTGATGGCGGTGGCCCACAATGCCATCGTCTCGGACGATACGCGGTTCCGCCTGACGCCGGATCATTATCTCAAGAGCCGTGCCGACATGGCGAAGCTCTTCGCCAACTTGCCGGAAGCGCTTGAGAACACGGTCGAGATCGCCCGTCGGTGCTCCTTCGTGTTGAAGACACGCTCTCCGATCCTCCCGCGCTTTACCGGGGCGACGGACGATCCCGAAGAGGCTGGACGCGCTGAGGCGGCCGAGTTGCGCGCCCAGGCAATCGAGGGTCTCGAGCAGCGTCTCGCCTCGCTCGGCATGGCGCCGGGTTACGAGGAGAAGGAATATCGCGACCGCCTGGAGTTCGAACTCAGCGTCATCGAACGCATGAAGTTTCCCGGCTACTTCCTGATCGTTGCCGACTTCATCAAATGGGCCAAGCGTCATGATATCCCCGTCGGCCCAGGCCGCGGTTCCGGTGCGGGTTCGCTGGTCGCCTATGCTCTGACCATCACGGACGTCGATCCGCTGCGCTTCTCGCTGCTGTTCGAGCGCTTCCTCAACCCGGAACGCGTCTCGATGCCGGACTTCGATATCGACTTCTGCCAGGATCGGCGCGAAGAGGTGATCCGCTATGTGCAGGCCAAATATGGCCGCGAGCAGGTGGCGCAAATCATCACCTTCGGTTCGCTGCAGGCGCGTGCCGCCTTGCGCGACGTTGGCCGCGTGCTGGAAATGCCCTACGGCCAGGTCGACAAGATCTGCAAGCTGGTGCCGAACAATCCCGCCAATCCGACGCCGCTGAGCAAGGCGATCGAGGAGGAGCCGCGCTTGCAGGAGGAGGCGGACAAGGAGCCGGTCGTCGCCCGTCTTCTCGATATCGCCCAGAAGATCGAAGGTCTCTATCGCCACGCCTCGACACACGCCGCCGGTATCGTCATCGGCGACCGTCCGCTGTCGAAGCTCGTACCGATGTATCGCGATCCGCGCTCCGACATGCCGGTCACCCAGTTCAACATGAAATGGGTGGAGCAGGCTGGGTTGGTGAAGTTCGACTTCCTTGGTCTTAAGACGCTGACCGTCCTCAAGACCGCCGTGGATTTCGTTGCCAAGCGCGGCATCTCGATCGATCTTGCCGGCATACCGCTCGACGACAAACCGAGCTATGACATGCTCTCGCGCGGCGAGACGGTCGGCGTGTTCCAGGTGGAAAGTGCGGGCATGCGCAAGGCGCTGATCGGCATGCGTCCTGACTGCATTGAGGATATCATCGCGCTGGTTGCCCTCTATCGTCCCGGTCCGATGGAGAATATCCCGGTCTATAACGCCCGCAAGCACGGCGAGGAAGAGATCGAGTCGATCCACCCGAAGATCGACTATCTTCTGAAGGAAACCCAGGGCGTTATCGTCTACCAGGAACAGGTGATGCAGGTCGCCCAGGTGCTTTCCGGCTATTCGCTCGGCGAAGCGGATCTTCTGCGCCGCGCCATGGGTAAGAAGATCAAGGCGGAGATGGACCAGCAGCGCGAGCGCTTCGTCGACGGCGCCATCAAGAACGGTGTGTCGAAGGGGCAGGCCGACGTTATCTTCGATCTGCTCGCCAAGTTCGCCAACTACGGCTTCAACAAATCGCACGCCGCAGCCTACGCCATCGTCTCCTACCAGACCGCCTATATGAAGGCACATTATCCGGTGGAGTTCCTGGCCGCGTCGATGACGCTCGATATGTCCAATACCGAGAAGGTCAACGACTTCCGCCAGGATGCCAAACGGCTGGGCATCGAGGTCATCGCCCCCTCTGTGCAGACTTCGTTCCGCCATTTCGAGACCGGCGACAATCGCATCTATTATGCACTGGCCGCCATCAAGGGCGTCGGTGAATCCGCCGTCGACCATATCGTCGAGGTGCGTGGCGACCAACCCTTCGCCGGCATCGAAGATTTCTGCCTGCGCATCGATCCCAAGCAGATCAACCGCCGCGTTCTGGAAAGTCTGATCTGCGCCGGCGCTTTTGATTGTTTCGAGATCGACCGCGCCCAGCTGATCGCCGGCCTCGACCGCATCATGGGCTATGCCCAGGTGGCACAGGAAAATAAGCGCAGCGGCCAGCATGATATGTTCGGAAGCGCGGCCTCCGGCCCGGAAAAGATCGTGTTCCCGCCCTATACGCCCTGGCTCGCCTCGGAGCGTCTGCTGCGAGAATTCCAGGTGCTCGGCTTCTATCTGACGGCACATCCGCTCGATACCTATAAGAGCGTGCTCGACAAGATGCGCGTGCAGCCTTTCGCCGATTTTTCCGCCGCGGTGAAGCAGGGTGCCAGCAACGGACGTCTCGCTGGTACTGTCATCTCGAAGCAG
Source organism: Rhizobium centroccidentale (assembly GCF_030182565.1). Classification (NCBI taxonomy): domain Bacteria; kingdom Pseudomonadati; phylum Pseudomonadota; class Alphaproteobacteria; order Hyphomicrobiales; family Rhizobiaceae; genus Rhizobium; species Rhizobium centroccidentale. Next base: position 100,031 of record NZ_JAQJCG010000011.1, read on the forward strand.
GAGCGCAAGACGCGCACCGGCAACAAGATGGGGATTTTCGTCTTCTCTGATGCTTCAGGCCAGTTCGAAGCCGTGCTCTTCTCGGAAACGCTCAACCAGTATCGCGACGTGCTCGAAGTCGGCAAATCCTTCGTGATCACGGCCCAAGCGGACGAGCGCCCGGAAGGCATCAGCCTGCGCCTGCAGACGGCACAGTCGCTGGAGGAGAAGTCGCTGCAGATGCAGAAGGCGCTGCGCGTCTACGTCCGCGATTCAGGCCCGCTGAAAGCCGTTGCCGCGCATCTGAACACGAAAGGCGACGGCCTCGTTTCCTTCATTGTCATCAAGGAAGAGGGCTTGCGAGAGGTCGAGGTGGCACTGCCGGAGAAATATCGCATCACGCCTGAAATCGCCGCTGCCTTGCGCACGGCACCCGGCGTGATCGACGTGGAGCTTGTTTAACCTTTTTTACCAAGCGCACCGTTGTTGGTGATCGTAATGAAATCGGTCTCGTTGCCCGTTTCCGGTCCGACGCCGGTATCGGAAATCGTCAGCGACGATCCCGCGGTCAGCAGATCCTCGATGCGGTGACGGATATCGTCAGGAATGGTGATGCGATTAAGCGCCTGTCCCGCTGCGTCGAACGATTGCGATTGTTCCTCGCTGGTGATGCCGTAGCGCTTCTTCGTCTGCTTGCTCAGATCTTCCTCGAGCGTCATGCCGAACCAGTCGGCCTTGCCGCTGATCCGGTCGATCGCGTTGGCGGTGAAGAAATGCACGCCGAGCGCCTCCTGCGGCTCGGCAATGATGGCCGGTCCTTCGAAGAGCGGCTTGAAGTTCTGCCGGACCATGATCGCGCCGTTCGGCGGTTCGCCTTTGCCGGCCGCGGCATAGACTGCCTTCATCAGCGCGGGGCTGACGAGGCCGCCCGTCGTCTTGATGTCATGCGCCTTCTTGAAGTCCTCGATCGCCTGCACTGTCGCAGGCCCGAGCATGCCGTCGGGTGTTCCGGTGATAAAGCCCATGCCATTCAGGATTCCCTGCAGGTCGCGGACGTTTTCTCGCAGACCACGTCGGGTGATGAGGATGCTGAGCGGCGCGGGATCGGCTGGCAGCGCCATGGTTTCCTGCGCCTTCGGTATCTGGATCGAGGTTACGTCGTTCGTCGCGACCTGCAGCTGTTGTGCCTGCGGCAGGAAGCTCGCGGTCATCGGACGAAGTTCGATGCCGGAAAACAGCGCCGGCGGCGGGGCTGGCAGCGGCTGGAACAGCATCGAATTTTCGAAGGGCTGCGGCACCAGCGGCTGATTGGCGATGACGACATGCACGCCGCGCTCGGTCATCTGGTAGAGCATCTTGGCAAAGGCCTTCGGCATGCGCACGCAGCCATGGGATGCCGGATAATTCGGCACCGAGTTTGATTCGTGCAGGGCGATTCCCGACCATGTCAGCCTCTGCATGAAGGGCATGGGGGCGGCCGAATAGAGATTGGACTCGTGGTAGACCTTCTTTTCCAGAATGGAGAAGATACCGCTCGGCGTCGTGTGGCCGCGCTTGCCGGTGGAAACCTTCGAGGTCGCGATCACCTTGTCACCGTCATAAACCGCAAGCGACTGTCTGTCTTTCGACACCACGATCTGCAAGGTGCGGGCATCCGGCGCGGCAAAGACGGGATGGTAAAGGGCGGTGGCTGACACCAGCGCGAGCCCCAGCAACAAAAATGGCTTCATAGATACAACCAAAACGCAATACACGTTGTACGTGAGGTTAGACTTCGAAGTTTAAGGAAGACTTGCCGAAACCTAATGCCTTCCCGCGTCCATGAAAGCATGAGTTTGCCGAACGCTAGCCCAATGCGGCATCGCCGAAGCGGAGCGTTCAAACTCTGCTTCGGCGATGATTGAAATCTTGAACTAAAAGCGAATCAGTGGACGCTGGAGGCTACCCAGTTGTGCCAATCCTGCTCGCTGCCGTGAAAGGCGTTGAGGTCGATCCTGCCTTCGACGCCATGGGATACACCGGAGCCGGAATATTGCCAGAACAGCCATTTGCGGCCGGGATAGACCTTGGACGGATGTTGAGCCACGGCGCGCAGCCAGAAGGGATAGTCGAGCAGCTCGCCGCTCAGATTGTCGCGATAGAAATCCGGAGCGGTGTAGACGATCGGGCGCTGGCCGTAATGTTTTTCCAGCTTGTCCATGAACACCTGCATCTTGGCGAGAACCTGCTCACGCGAAGGACGCCGCTTGCAGCTCGACTCGCCGTTCCATTCGACGTCGATGACTGGCGGAAGAGCGCCGGCCTCCTTCGGAACATTGCGGATGAACCAGTCGGCCTGCTCTCCGGCAGTCCGGCACCAATAGAAGAAATGATAGGCGCCATGCTTCAGGCCGGCCTGCTGAGCGGCCCGCCAGTTCTTCTTGAACATGGGATCGAGATGATCGCCGCCATCGGTCGCCTTGATGTAGACGAAGTTCGCACCCTGGGTGCGCAGCGTATCCCAGTCGATCTCGCCCTGCCAGCGCGAGACGTCGACGCCATGGACGGCGAGCTTCCGGGGCGAGGTTGATGTACCGAAGTTGATAGGCTTGGCATCGCGGAAGCGATGGCTGTAGATCTGCATCGGCTGCTGCCGCAGGGCGCGGGGCACCGGATTCGATGGCGAGAGCATGGCGAGCGGCCGTTGCAGCGGGACTGGTGCGTCATCGTCTCCACTCTGGTCGGAGGGCATAAGTCCCTCAGGCCGGAGATTCGTCGGCATCGCGACCGCGAGCGCTTGCTGCCGCTCGACACGCGAAACGGTTTCGCCGATTTCGACCGAAGGCACGACCCTACTGGTCTTTGTGATGGAACCGGTCAATTCTTTCGAAGGCGGGGCGGCTTGCGCGGCTTCGCGCTCACCTCGGGCGGCGCAGCCTGAAATCGTCAGGCAGGCGAGAAAAATGGTCGATACAGCCGATAGACGCATAGGAACCCGTACGCAAAACACCAGAGGCGACGAGTTCACGCCGCCGGAAAGTTACAGAATCCAAGTCCTAATGGAAATTTACCAAAAAAGTTTGAATCCGAGCTTTCTCGCGCGAAAGAAACGCGCGCGGGCTGCAATTATTTGGGCCACTGCCAAAAATCTCCATCTGGTGACTTGTGTTAAATAATTGTTATTTATGGTTTTTGTCGCCAAACGTGTAGCCGGTTTCGACAGTCTTGTTGCCGAATTTTTCTCGCAGCTTGTCCATGGCTGCTTCCGCAGCGGCCCGTCGCGTGGCCTGAACGTCGATAAGATCGGGCGGATCTGCGCGCCCGGCATCGCCAAGATCGGTGACGCCGATACCGATGAGACGGAATTTCGTGCCGTCCGTTTCGGGTTCGAGCAGCCTCAGACCGGTGCGGAAAATCCGGTCCGCCAGTTGGGTCGGATCTTCCAGCCGACGATTGCGTGTGCGAATCTTGAAGTCCGAGGTTTTCAGCTTCAGCACGACTGTCTGGCCGGCAATGCCGCTGCGCTTCAGACGCCGGGAAACCTTCTCGGAGAGGTCGCGCAGGATTGGCACGAGATCCTCATGGCGCCAGATGTCTTCGAAGAAGGTGGTTTCGGAAGACACGCTTTTCGCCGCTTCGTTTGGATGCACAGTTCGGTCGTCGATCCCGCGCGAGAGGCGGAAAAGCCGTTGGCCGATCACACCGTAACGGCGCATGAGGTCACCTTCCTCCATGGCCTGCAATTGACCGATGGTGCGAATGCCGTCGCTTTCGAGCGTAGCGGCAAAGGCCTTGCCAACTCCCCAGATGGTCGTGACCGATCGTGGCTCCAGAAAGGCGAGGGCCTCTTCCTTGCCGATGACGGAGAAGCCGCGCGGCTTCTGCAGGTCGGAGGCCACCTTGGCAAGGAACTTGCAATAGGAAAGCCCGACCGAGATTGTGATACCGATTTCCCGCTCCACCCGCTTGGCGAACTTGGCGAGGATGCGGGCTGGCGGATCGTGATGTAGCCTCTGCGTGCCGTCTAGCTCGAGAAAGGCTTCGTCGATCGAAAGTGGCTGAACCAGCGGCGTCAGCTCCTGCATCATGCCCCGAACCTCGCGGCCGACGCGGACGTATTTTTCCATGTTTGGACGAATGACGATGGCTTGCGGGCAAGCTTCCAGCGCCTTGAACATCGGCATGGCGGAACGCACCCCGTGGATGCGGGCGATATAGCAGGCGGTAGAGACGACGCCGCGCTTGCCGCCGCCGATGATGACAGGCTTGTCGGCGAGCTCCGGATTGTCACGCTTCTCGATCGACGCATAGAAGGCATCGCAATCGATATGCGCCAGCGTCAGCGCGTAAAGCTCCCGGTGGTAAACGAGGCGAGGGCTGCCGCAGCTCCGGCAGCGCGTGCGCGTGGCCGATTGCTCGCTCAAACAATCGCGACAGAAGCCGGAGATATTGTCGGGCGCATGGGTCATCGAGCGAGAACAAAAATTGAACATCGCCACTTTATGATCTAAGCTCACGAGTCTCAAGCTGGAAAACCGCCGGGGAGGCGCGAGTGCAGAACTTATTCGTGCAGCCATTGACTTCGGATCGCTGGAACGATTTCGAGGCGCTCTTTGGACCAAGCGGCGCCTGTTATGGCTGTTGGTGCACCTATTTCCGTGTCCCGACATCGCAGCGCAAGACGATGGACGCAGCAGCAAAGAAGCAGTTGATCCGCGAGCGAATCTCGATCGGGCCACCGCCCGGTCTTCTGGGCTACAAGGATGGGCAACCAATCGCCTGGGTGCAGGTTGGTCCGCGTGCAGAGTTGCCGCAATGGAACTCGCCGAAAACGGTGTCTCGTCCGCTCGATCCAGCCGATGCGGAAGATAGTTCCGTCTGGGCGGTGAGCTGCTTCTTCATAAATTCGAAGGATCGTGGCAAGGGGCATAGCCATCGCATGCTGTCGGAAGCCGTGAATTTCGCCCGCGCCTCCGGCGCACGGCTGTTGGAGGGCTGTCCGATCGAGCGTACGAAGCAGTCGAAATCCGTAGGCCTCTATGTCGGTTCGCAGCGCATATTCGAGGCCGCCGGATTTTCCGAAGTTGCGAAGCGGAAAGATGGCAGGCCTCTGATGCGCCTGATCCTTTGAAAGGTGATGGTTCCGGTGAGGTCAGCGCGCGATGTGAGCCTGGATCAGCGGCGCTGCCTGGCCCCATTCATTGGCTTCCGGAATACCCGCGGCGGCGGCCGGCGCCATGCGGTGGACAATGGAATCCGGTTTCAAATTGATGAGGAGGCACTCCGGAACATGCTCGCTGACCGAATGCAGGTTGTGGGCCATGTCGTCGACGAAGGCGACGGGCATCTCTCGCTGTCGATGCAGCGAACGCACGATCGGCCCCTTCGGCCGCAGCGACGCGAGCAACGGATAGGCAAGCTCGAGTCTGTCGAGGAGCCGCCGTCTCTGCTCCCAGAATTGCGGTGGCATGGCCGTGAGGAAAACGATGTCGGCGTCTTTCGAGAATTCGCCGAGCGTATCGACAACGCGATCAAGCGGTGTCTGCCATTGTTCCTGCGCCTCGAAGAAAGCCTCGATCAGCCGGTGAACGTCCTTTTCTTCCAGCGCGGAACCATTGGCCTTGGAGACGATGTTGCCCGTCAGCCGGAAGGAACGCGGCAGGAATTCATGGCCTTCGGCGTCGATGAAGGTCAGGAAGGGCGCAAAGAAATGCAAGACGACATCGTCGACATCGCAAACGATCAACGGCCGCTCCTGCAGCCGGATATGCGATACGTCGAATTCGATCGGGGCATCCATGATCAGTATTCTCCAGAGGCAAGGCCGGGCGGCGAAAAATGCGCCGATGCGGTAGCGACGGCCTCCGGCGGAATGCCGCTGGCCTCGCAGAAGGCCAGCAATGTCGGTTCGTGGTTCATGAGGAAGTCGAGCATGCCGGCAAGAAAGGCGGGCTCGTTGATGGCGTTACGCACCTGTGCCGGCTCTACGCCGGTCAACGACAGGAAGCGGCCGAACATATCCGGTTCATTGGCAAGCCAGCCGAGTACGGCAATGGCAGTCTCTTGCGGGTCGGCCGCGCTCTTCTTCGGGTTCTTGAAGTTACTTTGCATTTTGAAGGGTGAGTTACCTATTTTTCAACCAAATGCCGGTAGTTTGCGATTCAACTATTTCTGGAATCGGTTCCTCGCGACCCTATATTTCGAGAGAATGGATGCAATACCGGATGCAGGGACAGCTTTCCATGCCTAAGCAGGTAATGATTGTAGAAGACAATGAGCTGAATATGAAGCTCTTTCGCGATCTGATCGAGGCGTCCGGCTATACGACGATCCAGACCCGCAACGGCATGGAAGCGCTCGATCTCGCTCGCAAGCATCGCCCGGACCTGATTCTCATGGATATCCAGCTGCCGGAGGTTTCCGGCCTGGAAGTCACCAAGTGGCTGAAGGAAGACGACGACCTGCACCTGATCCCTGTGATCGCGGTCACGGCCTTCGCCATGAAGGGCGATGAGGAGCGCATTCGCCAGGGCGGGTGCGAGGCCTATGTCTCGAAACCGATTTCGGTGCCGAAATTCATTGAGACCATAAAGACCTATCTGGGCGACGCCTGATGATGGGGAAGAGCTGATGACCGCACGCATTCTGGTAGTCGACGATATTCCGGCCAATGTGAAGCTTCTGGAAGCGCGGCTGCTTGCCGAATATTTCGAAGTGCTGACAGCCGAAGACGGCGTAAAGGCGCTCGCCATTTGCGCGAGTACGCAGGTCGATCTCATTCTTCTTGATATTATGATGCCCGGCATGGATGGTTTTGAGGTGTGCGAACGCCTGAAATCCGATCCCCGCACCGCCCATATCCCGGTCGTCATGGTGACGGCGCTCGATCAGCCCGCCGACCGTGTGCGTGGCCTCAAGGCCGGTGCCGACGATTTCCTGACCAAGCCCGTCAATGACCTGCAGCTGATTTCGCGCGTCAAGAGCCTGCTTCGCTTGAAGACATTGAGCGACGAGCTGCATATGCGCAACGAGACCGCGCGCAATTTCGGTATCGACGATCTGATGCGAGCTGGCGACGGCCGCACCGAGGAAACCGGTCAGGTACTGCTGGTCGATGGCCGAGCCAATTCGCAGGAGCGCATTATCCGCACGCTCAAGCCGATTGCCCAGGTCGTCGCGATGCCCGATCCGCAGGCCGCCCTGTTCGAGGCCGCCGAACGGCCGTTCGAATTGGTCATCGTCAATTCGAATTTCGACGACTATGACCCGCTACGGCTTTGCTCGCAGCTTCGTTCTCTGGAGCGCACGCGTTTTCTGCCCGTGCTGCTGGTGACGGAGCAGGGCGCAGACGACATGATCGTCCGCGCCCTGGATCTCGGCGTCAATGACTATATCGTCCGGCCGATCGATCCGAACGAACTTGTCGCACGCTGCCTCACGCAGATACGCCGCAAACGCTATAATGATCGCCTGCGCGCCAGCGTACAGCAGACGATCGAGCTTGCCGTCACCGACGCGCTCACCGGGCTGCATAACAGGCGCTATCTCGACAATCACCTCAAGGTGCTTTTCGACCGCTCCTTGGCACGGGGCCGGCCGCTCTCGATACTGATTACCGATATCGATCGCTTCAAGACCGTCAACGACACCCATGGCCACGATGCCGGCGATGAAGTTCTCAAGGAATTTGCGGCGAGAATCCGTTCCACGGTGCGCGGCGCAGATCTCGCATGCCGTTATGGAGGCGAGGAGTTCGTTGTGGTCATGCCGGATACGCCGGCCGATACGGCCGCCGCAGTCGCGGAACGCCTACGCGCTTCGGTAGAAAATATGCCGGTGAAATTACGCGAAAACGGTGTTGCGCTTAACATCACTGCATCCTTCGGAATTTCGTGCCTTTTGGAGACAATCGAGACGCCGGAGCAGTTGATGAAGCAGGCGGACCTTGCGCTTTACGAGGCCAAAAGAGCAGGACGCAACAGGGTTGTAGCTTCGGCCGCCTAAGCTGAATGGCGGAAAAATGCGGCTACCCATGAATATTGAGGGTATTTTTCAAGTTTTGAACAACAATTCAAATTTTTTTGTTTCTTATCCTGCGAGCATGACTACATAGCCCCGTTTTAAAGAAACGCTCCATACTTATACTTTTGAATTTCATAGATGCGTTCGCTTTTAGGGTACCTTCGAAATATTTCTGTTGTGTCGGTATATAGTTTTGTTTTTTTGGCGGCTTGTTGATGCGATGTCCGTTGGAAGGTGACGAATTAACTGAATGTAATTTGTATATGCAAATGCTCTTGAATATCTGTATTCGATCTTTTCTACCAAAGGAGGCGTTATCACTTTATTCTTGATGGTTTCTTGAGTTTATTTCACTAAGACTATTGGATATTCCTTTCCACCAAAGTCATGAATTTTAACCATCCGAGCAGACAAGCATTTTTTATCATTAAGAATTTGTTGATTTTCTTTCGATTTCGCGCGAATTTAGTCTCGTACATGGACAACCCGCAAGGGCTCCGAGATACCCCATGATGCTCAGGTCCGCCGCATCTCCTGGGTCGTGGGGTCGGTCGGCTGGCAGGCAGAAGATAACGGTTCCTCGTGCCGTTTTGCAGGCTAGCCGGCCCCCAATTTTAAAACGCCGCCCTTCGTTCATCGGAGGCGGCGTTTTTCTTTTCCGTCGGTATGGCAGGCTATTGCTCAACTTGGGAATTTTCCGACTGATGTCGCAAAATCGGACGTAGAGCGAGGCGATACCGACAAAACAAAAAAAGGCGCCAACCCTAGGGTTTAGCACCTTTTTGTAACCTGAAGTTTAGGAAACTTACTTGATCTTCGTTTCCTTGAACTCGACGTGCTTCTTAGCAATCGGGTCGTACTTCGTCTTCGTCATCTTGTCCGTCATCGTACGGCTGTTCTTCGTCGTGACGTAGAAGAAACCGGTGTCGGCCGTCGACAGCAGCTTGATCTTGATGGTGGTAGCCTTGGCCATGGTCGTCCTGCCTTTAATAAAAATGAACGCCGTGGACGGCCAGTGCGGAGGTCCACGGCGAATTCTGGCGCGAAAATACAAATCGCGCCCGAAAAGTCAACCTCTGTTGCCCATGAAAAGCAGGCGTATCCCCGAAAGCAGGACATAAAGACCGAAGAAAAACGCCACAGCCCAGGCAAAGCCGCTGGGATTGGCGAGATCCATAGCCGTACCGATCGTCGGCGGGCCGAGAACCATGCCGACGGCGTAACAGAAAACGAAGGCCGCATTGGCGGCGACGAGATCGACGCCGGTCAATCGCGTGCCGAGGTGACTGAGGCCAACCGTATACATGCCGGAAACGCAGCCACCCCAGAAGAGCAGGATGATGGCAAGAATGATCCAGTTCGATGACAGGGAGGGCAGTAGAAGCGCGCCAACAAGCCCGATGGTCGCCATGATCGACAAAAGCGGACGCTTGTCGCGCATCCGGTCGGCAAGCAGGCCTAGCGGGATCTGGAACACGAAATTGCCGACGCCCATGACGGTCAGCAGCAATGCGGCCTGTGATTCGTTGAAGCCGAGACGTGTCGCATAGCTGGTGAAGAGCGAGCCGCCGCCGACAGTGACTGCGCCGAACACGAACACCGCGGCCGTCGCCGTTGGCACCAGGAAGATGTAGCGCACGAAATGCAATTCCGGCTTTTCGTCGACGATCGGGCTCTCATTGCGGGCAATGAAGATCGGAATGGCGGCCGCCAGGATGATGCAGGCGCCGACGATGAAGGGCAGCAAGCCCTCGCTGCCGACCACGGAGAAGAGCAGGGGGCCGGCCGCAAAGCCGAGCGAGAACACCGTGGAATAAAGGCCGAGCACGAAGCCGCGCTTGGAAGGCGGCGAGGCCGCGTTGATCCAGAATTCCGACAGGATGAAAAGGGTCGTGGTCGCACCATGGAAAACGATGCGCAGCGGGAACCATAAAAGCAGGTTCTCGGCATAATAGAAGCCGAGTGAGCTTAACGCCGAGAGAAAGACCGCACAGATCATCGTCTGTACGACGCCGAAGCGGTGCGCGAGCTTGGTCGTGATGACCGCGGCCAGCATCGAGGCTACTCCCATCATCGCCGTGTTGAGGCCGATCAGGCTCGAGGGAATGCCACGCTTTTCAAGAATGATGCTGAGAAGCGGCAGGCCCAGCCCGATGGCGATGCCGACGGCCGACACGGAGGCAATGGCCGCGACGAGCGACGGCCAGTGAATTTCTTCGACATGGCCGGCCTTGTCGTTCGTCGGTTCAAGCATAAACTAAATCCTGGAGCATGAGGCAGGCGAATCGATCCGGATGCGCAACATAGAAAGGCACGGCTCGGCCAAATTCAGGTGACGGGTCGGCTTTCATGAGATCGGTCAAACCCTCCGGAACAGTCCCCTTGACGCGCGGCATGTTCAGACAAGAAATGCTGCCGATGTCAAGCCGTTGCTGATGAACGAGCTCGCGCGAATGGCGAATGTCGGTCGAATCGGCGACGATTCCCGATAGAAGGGTGAGATGTCGCAAGACAACTTCGGCCATGGGCGCTGGCCGGCTTCGGGGGCGGGCATCTATCGTCACGAACGATCGTTCCCTTGATCCCATTCCTCTGGGCTGTCGTCATGGCCGCCGAAGCCATGCATGCGCAGCGCCCATTGTAGGCCGATGACGCCGCCCTTAATCGGCTGGATGATGATAAGCGCCGCGATAATAGTGATGGGTGCCCAGATGGCGAGATGCGCCCAGAGCGGCAGCTTGAAGGTCATATCCGTCAGCATGTAGCCGCCGACGATGAGGTGGCCGAGAACGAGGATCACCAGATAGGGTGGCAGGTCGTCGGCACGTTGATGAGAGATATCTTCGTCGCAGACCGCACAACGGTCGACGGGCTTCAGGAAAGCGCGAAAGAGCTTGCCGGTGCCGCAGCGCGGGCAGCGGTTCAGCATGCCGCGGGAAATCGACCGTCCGAGCGGACGTTCGCTCTCGTCTGAACCGCCGAAACGGATGGGAGAGTCGGATGGGCTGCCCGTCATGAATACGCTTCCTCCGTGCCGGCAGCCGTGTTTTACCTGCGGCCGCGCGGCGGTCTCGTGCCCGGCGCCTTGCGCGCCTGGCTCTTGTTGCGGCGGGCCGCCTTGTGGAAGGAGCGCACCGCCGTCGGCATAGGCTTGCCGTCGCTCAGCATTTCGAAGCGCAGGGCTCCGGCAAGCGGAACGGCTTCCGCCAGTCTCACCGTCACATCGTCGCCGAGGCGATAGCCGAGCCCCGTTCTTTCACCCGTCAGCGCCTGATGCGCCTCGTCATAAATGAAGTAATCGGTGCCGAGCGTAGATATAGGAATGAATCCGTCGGCGCCATAGTCCGGCAGGGTGACAAAGAGGCCCGACTTGGTGACGCCGCCGACGCGCGCCTCAAATTCCGCGCCGACCCGGCCGGCGAGGTGGTGGGCGATGAGCCGGTCCACCGTCTCGCGCTCTGCGGCCATGGCACGGCGTTCAAAGGTCGAGATCTCAGCTGCAATATCGTCGAGCGATGCTTCTTCGTCCGGCGTGATCCCGCCTTCGCCGAGGCCGAGCGAGCCTACGAGTGCGCGATGCACGATCAAGTCGGCATAGCGACGGATGGGCGAGGTGAAGTGGGCGTATTTCATCAGATTCAGGCCGAAATGCCCGATATTGTCAGGGCTGTAGATCGCCTGGCTCTGCGAGCGCAGCACCATCTCGTTGACCATGGTCTGATGCGCAGTGCCCTCGGCCTTTGCCAGGATGCCGTTGAAGCTGTTGGCGCGCACGTTGCCGCCCTTGGCAAGCGATATGCCGAGGGTGGCGAGGAATTCGCGCAGCACTTCCTGCTTGGCGAGCGTCGGGCCATCGTGGATACGATAGATCAGCACCTGCTTGCGCTTTTCCAGCGTTTCGGCAGCGGCTACGTTCGCCTGGATCATCATTTCTTCGATGAGCTTATGCGCGTCGAGGCGAGGCGGCACGAAGACACGATCGACGGTGCCGTCAGGCTTCAACAGGATCTTGCGCTCCGGCATGTCGAGTTCGAGCGGCTGGCGCCGGTCGCGGCCCTTTTTCAAAATCTCATAGGCGTGCCAGAGCGGCTTGAGGATCGGCTCCAGCATTGGTCCTGTCTTGTCGTCGGGCTGGCCGTCGATCGCCGCCTGCGCCTGCTGGTAGGAAAGCTTGGCAGCGCTCTTCATCATGACCCGATGGAAGGTATGGCCGGCCTTGCGGCCTTCCTTGGAGAAGATCATTCGAACCGCGAGGGCAGGCCGATCGACGCCCTCCTTCAGCGAGCAGAGATCGTTGGAAATGCGCTCGGGCAGCATCGGCACGACGCGATCGGGGAAATAGACCGAATTGCCACGCTTTAGCGCTTCGCGGTCGAGCGGCGAGTTCGGGCGCACATACCAGGAGACGTCGGCGATGGCGACGGTGACGATCACGCCGTCCGGATTGTCGGGCGAAGGGTCCATTTCGGCGTAGACGGCGTCGTCATGATCCTTGGCGTCGGCCGGGTCGATTGTTATCAGCGGCAGGCTGCGCCAATCCTCGCGATGGGACATGGTCGCCGGCTTGGCGGCATCGGCCTCCGCAATCACGGGAGCCGGAAATACATGCGGAATTCCATGCGCATGGATGGCGATCATCGAGATCGCCTTTTCCGAGGCGACGGAGCCGATGACCGACAAGACCTTGCCACGCTGCAGGCCGAAGCGGCCGAGACGTGCCACTTCGACTTCGACCAGATCACCGTCCTTGGCGCCACCGGTATAATCGGGGTCGATCACCATCTCCTCGCCGCGCCGTTCGATCGGCATGAGACGGCCGCCGCCGCCCGGCGTTTCGCGGAAGACGCCCATGGAGGCGCCCTGCCGCTTGTCGATGACCTTGATGATGCGGGCCGTATAGGCCGGGCCACCACGATCCACGGCCGAGAAGATCTTCGCAAGAATGCGGTCACCCATGCCGGCGACGGGTGCCTTACCCTTGCCGTTGCGGCCAGCCGGCGAGGAAGACTGCTTGATCAACACGGCAGGCGCGACGCCATTTTCCTCAGCCCATTCCGCGGGGCGGCCGATCAGCATGCCATCTTTGTCGCGAGTCGTGATGTCGAGAACGGCAATCGGCGGCAGCGCGCCGGGGCGGATGAGCGACTTGCGGCTCTTCTGCACCATGCCTTCTTCTTCGAGTTCGCGCAGTAATTCCTTCAATGCGACGCGGCTCTCGCCCTTCAGGCCGAAGGCTTTGGCGAGCTCGCGTTTGGACGCCTGCTGCGGATGATCGGCGATGAAGCGCAGGATGACCTCGCGTGGCGGTAACTCGCCGTGGATGATCGCCATCATCGGTTCGGCGTTCTCACCCCGCTTGGTCGCACGACCAGACTTGCCGGGGCGTCGCTCCGACGATGAAATCCTGCCGCGGGGTTCTCTGCTCACTCTGCACTCTTCTTTTTCGCTGCCGTCTTCGCCGCAGGCTTCTTTGCAGCAGCCTTCGGCTTGGCGGTCGTTTTCGTCGCTTTGGCGCCGGCAGCCGCGGTCTTTGCCTTGGCGGGTACCTTCTTGGTGGTGCCGCCGCTCTTGCCGGCCTTGGCGGCGATCAAAGCGAGAGCTTCCTCGACGGTGATTGCTTGCGGGTCCGTACCCTTCGGCAGGGTTGCGTTGACCTTGCCCCAATTGACATAGGGGCCATACTTGCCGTCGCGAACGGTGATCGACCCGCCGCCATCCGGATGCGCGCCGAGATCCTTCAACGCTGCGGGCGTCCCGCCGCGCGCTCCACCGCCTGCCTTGCTCTGCTTTTCGGCAAGAACGGTGACGGCGCGGTTCAGACCGACGGTGAAGACATCCTCGACGCTTTCGAGATTAGCGTAGCTGCCGTCATGCAGCAGGAAAGGCCCATAACGGCCGATGCCGGAAGAAATCATCTTGCCGGTCTCGGGGTGCTTGCCGATGTCGCGTGGCAGCGAGATCAGCGCCATCGCCTTTTCATAATCGATATCCTCCGGCTTCCAGCCGCGCGGCAGCGATGCACGCTTGGCATCCTTGCCGTCGCCGCGCTGGATATAGGGACCGAAGCGGCCCGAACGCAGCGTCAGCTCTTCACCGGTCACCGGATCGGTGCCGAGCGCTTTCGGTTCGTTCAATCCGTTGGATTCGGCCTCTGCGCCGCCTTCCGACGAAAGCTGGCGGGTATAATTGCATTCCGGATAGTTCGAGCAGCCGACGAAGGCGCCATATTTGCCGAGCTTCAGCGAGAGGTTACCCGTGCCGCAAACCTGGCAGATGCGCGGATCGCTGCCGTCTTCGCGCTTCGGGAAGACAAGCGGAGCCAGCGCGTCGTTCAGTGCATCCAGAACATTGGTGACGCGCAGTTCCTTCGTGTCTTCGATCTGGGCAAAGAAATCGCGCCAGAAATCGCGAAGCACGTCCTTCCAGTTCAACTCACCGGCGGAGATGCGATCAAGCTTCTCTTCCAGATCGGCCGTGAAGTCGTATTCGACATATTTGGTGAAAAAGCTTTCGAGGAAGGCTGTGACCAGCCGTCCCTTAGCCTGCGGCACGAGCTTGCGCTTGTCGATGGTCACGTAGTCGCGGTCGCGCAGGGTTGCGAGCGTCGCGGCATAGGTGGAAGGACGGCCAATGCCGAGCTCTTCCATCTTCTTGATTAGTGAAGCTTCCGAATAGCGCGGCGGCGGTTCGGTGAAATGCTGGGTCGAATTGATCTTCTGCTTGGCGAGATTTTCGCGTGCGTTGATCTCGGGCAGGCGACCGCCTTCTTCGCTGTCGTCGCTCTGCTCGCCGTCTTCCTTCTGGTCGGTATAGGCGGCGATGAAGCCATCGAAGCGGATGACGGAGCCGACGGCGCGAAGGCCAGCCTTCTTACCGGCGTTGTCGGCCAGGATCTCGACGGTCGTACGCTCGATTTCGGCCGATGCCATCTGGCTGGCTATGCCGCGCTTCCAGATCAGATCGTAGAGCTTGAGTTGGTCATCATCGAGGAACTTGCGGATGCGGTCCGGCACGCGGTCGAAGTCGGTCGGGCGGATCGCTTCGTGCGCTTCCTGGGCATTCTTTGCCTTGGTGGAATAGAAGCGCGCCTTTTCCGGCAGGTAGCGGTCGCCGAACTGGTTGGCGATGGCGTGGCGTGCCGCATCGATCGCTTCCGGCGCCATCTGCACACCATCGGTACGCATATAGGTGATGAGGCCGACAGTTTCGCCGCCGATATCGACACCCTCATAGAGCTTCTGCGCCACCTGCATGGTTCGCGACGCCGAGAAGCCAAGCTTCGACGACGCGGCCTGCTGCAGTGTCGAGGTCGTAAAGGGCGGGCTCGGATTGCGCTTGACCGGCTTTGCCTCGACTGTGTCGACGACATAGGAGGCGCCTTCGAGCAGGGCCTTCAGCTTGCCGGCTTCTTCGCCGTTGCCGATCGCGCGCGGCTGCAGGCGCTTGCCGTCGGCAGACACCAGGCGCGCTTCGAATTCATCGCCACGCGGTGTCTTCAGGATCGCCGAGAGATTCCAGTATTCTTCCGAGATGAAGCGTTCGATCTCCGACTCGCGATCACAGACGAGGCGAAGGGCGACGGACTGTACGCGACCGGCCGAGCGGGCGCCGGGCAGCTTGCGCCAGAGAACCGGCGACAGGTTGAAGCCGACGAGATAGTCGAGGGCGCGGCGGGCGAGATAGGCATCCACCAGCGGCACGTCGATGTCACGCGGCTCGGCCATTGCGTCGAGCACGGCCTTCTTGGTGATGGCGTTGAAGACGACGCGCTTCACCGGCTTGCCGTTGATGACGCGCTTCTTGTTCAGCACATCGAGCACATGCCAGGAAATGGCTTCACCCTCGCGATCCGGGTCGGTCGCGAGAATCAGGCCGTCGGAGGTTTTCAGCGCATCGGCGATGTCCTTGATGCGCTTTTGCGAGGCACCATCGACTTCCCATAGCATTTCGAAATCCTGATCCGGCAGCACCGAACCGTCTTTGGCGGGCAGGTCACGCACATGGCCGAAGGATGCAAGAACCTTATATCCGGGTCCCAGATATTTATTGATTGTCTTGGCCTTGGCAGGCGATTCCACCACTACAACGTTCATCATCAAGTCTCTGAATACGAGGTCGCGCCGGTATAAGACGCGGGAGATACCGGGTTTTTCCGTCTTCCCGGCCTTCCGACATGGACAGGGAAATCGTCGCGGTCAAGAGGCTACTGCATAATTCCTTAAATCGGAATCGATTGAAGCATAAAATTATGCAGCACCTTTAACGTGCTACAGCGACCTTTGCGCGTCTTATGTGACGCGCGGCGCTGTAATGCGATTTTTGCGCTTGGCGCGACGATGCGATGCTTAGAATCGGTACGCGTGTCACAGTTTTCAATCCAGCATGGAGATCGACACCAGTCCGCCGGGATGCCGATGCAGCCGGCCGGCCATGTCGAGTTCGAGAAGAACGGAGTGAACGGCCGATATCGGCAGGCCGGTATGGCGGACGATATCGTCGATCTCGACCGGTGTCGGCCCGAGCACTTCGACGATGTGGTCGCGCTCGGCATCATCGGGCGGCATGGAGAGCGGCTTGCTTCTTTCGATGGGTGCCGTTGCGGGGCGCGGGCGAAAAAGGTCCGGCTCGGCGAGCGGCCGCAGCGCGTCGACGACATCGTCCGGCGTTGTTACGATCATCGCGCCATCTTTCAGCAGGCCATTCGTCCCTTCGCAGCGCGGATCGAGCGGCGAGCCGGGAACGGCAAAGACAAGCCGGCCGAATTCTCCGGCAAGGCGCGCCGTGATCAGCGAACCGGATCGCGTTGCCGCCTCGACGACCACGACACCGAGCGATATACCTGCAATAAGTCGATTGCGGCGTGGAAAATCGCGCGCCCGAGGTTCCCAGCCGAACGGCATCTCGCTGACGGCAAGCCCGTTGCCATCCCAGATGTCGTTGAGCAGGCCGATATTCTCTGGTGGGTAGGGCTGGTCGAGCCCGCCGGCCATGGCGGCGATCGTGCCGGTTGGAAGACTGGCGCGGTGGGCTGCTGTATCTATTCCACGTGCCAGGCCGGAAACCACCGTATAGCCGGCCTCGCCGCAGATGCGCGCAATCATGGCGGTGAATTTGGAGCCGCTGATCGAGGCATTTCGCGAGCCGACCATGCCGATGGCCGGCCTCGTCGCTACGGACATGTTGCCTTTGACGGCAAGCAGTGGCGGCGCGCCATCGATCTCGCGAAGGGCAGGGGGATAATCCGGTTCGCCGATGCCGACGAAACGCGCCCCGAAGCGGTGTGCCGATTCCAGCTCCCGCAGGGCGTCCCGTTCATCGGCAATGCGGATCGCGCGCGTCGAGCCGCCGCGCTGCGAAAGCTCCGGCAGCGCGGCCAGAGCTGCTTCGGCCGAACCATAGTAATTGATGAGATCGCGGAAAGTGGAGGGACCAACGTTGTCGGAGCGGATGAGCCTAAGCCAGGCGATCCTTTGTTTTTCGGTCAGCGCAACCCCGGTCCGTCTTGCGCTGCCTGTGTCCATTATCCCTTTGCTCCGATCTTGCCTTCCGTTCCCGCAGTCAGCCGGGCAATGTTGGCCCTATGCTTGTACCAGGAGATGACGGTCATCAGCGCCATGACGGCGGCGATCTTATCGGCGCCCAATATCCACAATACAACCGGGATGGCAAGAGTTGCAACCAGCGCGGAAAGCGAGGAATAGCGTGTGGTAAAGGCGATCGCCAGCCAGACGATGGCGAAGATCAGGGCCATCAGCGGTGCAAGCCCGAGCAGGATACCGAGATAGGTGGCGACACCCTTGCCGCCCTTGAAGCCGATCCAGACCGGGAAGATGTGGCCGATGAAGGCGGCAAAGCCGGCAAGAACGCCGGCATCCTCGCCAAAGAAATGCGCGGTGATCAGCACGGCGGCCGTGCCCTTGAAGGCATCGAGCAGCAGGGTTGCGGCTGCAAGCCCCTTGTTGCCGGTGCGCAGCACGTTGGTCGCCCCGATATTGCCCGAACCGATGTTGCGCACGTCACCGAGCCCGGCCATGCGCGTCAGCAGGAGGCCGAACGGGATGGCGCCGAGCAGATAGCCGATGACCAGAGCTGCCAGCGCGGTCTGCAGGGTAAGCTGCCAAGTCCAGAAATCAGCCATCGCGTCTCATTCTCCGTAAACCCTGGCGCTTGCCTTAGAGACTGTGAACCAGCTTGCCGGCGACATAGGTTGCAACCGCCCGGCCGCTCATTCTCGCATCTTCGAAGGGCGTATTCTTCGAGCGCGACAAAAGCATGTCTTTTGCGACAAGCCAAGGCTCGTCGAGATCGACGAGAGCGATATCCGCTTTGGCGCCGGGCTTCAGTGTGCCGGCGGGCAGCCCGAAGATCTGCGCCGGCCGCGTCGAGAGCGCATCGATGAGCCGCATCAGGCTGACTTGGCCACTATGATAGAGCCGGAGCGCTGCCGGAAGCAGCGTTTCCAGCCCGACCGCACCGTCCTCTGCCTCGCCGAACGGCAGGCGTTTCGTATCGACATCTTGCGGATCATGCGAGGAGACGATGATGTCGATCGTGCCGTCGGCCAGCGCCTCGATCATGCCTGTGCGGTCATCCTCGGAGCGCAGTGGCGGATAGAGCTTGAAGAAGGTCCGGTACTCGCCGATATCGTTCTCGTTGAGCGCGAGATTGTTGATGGAGATGCCGCAGGTGACCTTGGCGCCGCGCGAGCGGGCGAGGCGAATTGCCTCCGCCGATTCCGGCACTGAGATCATAGCAGCGTGGTAATGGCTGCGCGTCAGTGTCGCAATGCGGAGGTCGCGCTCCAGCGGGATCAGTTCGGCTTCTTTCGGAATGCCGGAGAGGCCAAGCCAGCTTGCCAGAAGGCCTTCGTGCATGACGCCGTTGGCGCCGAGATATTTGTCGCGTGTCTCGCAGGAAATCACGGCGCCAAATTCGCGCGCATAGGTCATGATGCGGCGCAGAACCTGACTGTCATGGACACTGGAATGCGCGTCGGTGAACACGACAGCTCCGGCTTCGCGCAGCAGGCCGATTTCCGTCATCTCTTCGCCGGCAAGTCCCTTGGTAAGGGCCGCTGCGGGATAAACATTGACGACGGCCGTATCGCGTGCCGTCTTGCGGACGAATTCGACGAGGGCAATATCGTCGATAACCGGGTCCGTGTCCGGCATCATGATGAAGGAGGTGACGCCGCCGGCCGCAGCCGCGCGGCTCGCCGAGGCGATCGTTTCGCGATGTTCACCGCCAGGCTCGCCGACATGCACGCGCGCATCGACCAGACCGGGAATGGCGACGAGCCCATTGCAGTCGCGAACGGTCGCGCCTTTGGGAGTGCCGTGGCTCTCCGCATCCTTGCCGGAGGCTACGATCACACCGTCTTCGACGACGATCGTGCCGATCTCATCGAAATTGCGCGAGGGATCGATGATGCGGACATTCTGAAGGACGATCGAGTTGGTCATGCGCCCACTCCCTCGCTGCGAGGCCCCTGGTTCTGCGAAACGAGCAAGGTCTCCATCACGGCCATGCGGACTGCGACGCCCATCTCCACTTGTTCGGCGATGACGCTTTGCGGACCATCCGCCACCTCGGAGGCGATCTCTACCCCGCGATTCATCGGCCCTGGGTGCATGACCAACGCATCCTCCTTGGCGACCTTCAGGGTCTCGGCGTCGAGCCCGTAAAAGTGATAATACTCCCGCACCGAAGGCACGAAGGCCCCTGACATGCGCTCGCGCTGGAGCCGCAGCATCATCACAACGTCGGCATCCTTCAGCCCTTCTTTCATCGAATGGAAGACTTCAACGCCCATGTCGGCGATGCCGGCCGGCAGCAGCGTGGCGGGTGCGACGACGCGGACGCGTGCGCCCATGGCGTTGAGAAGCAGGATATTGGAGCGGGCCACGCGCGAATGCAGCACGTCGCCGCAGATCGCGACGATGATGCGCGAGAGCTTGCCCTTGGCGCGGCGGATCGTCAGCGCGTCGAGCAGGGCCTGAGTGGGATGCTCGTGCTGGCCATCGCCGGCGTTGACGACGGCGCAGGAAACCTTCTGCGCCAGGAGTGCTGCAGCGCCCGCGCTCGAATGGCGGATGACAAGCACATCAGGCCTCATGGCATTCAGCGTCATCGCCGTGTCGATCAGCGTCTCGCCCTTTTTGACCGAGGAGTTGCCGACCGACATGTTCATCACATCGGCGCCTAGCCGTTTTCCGGCCAGCTCGAAGGAGGATTGCGTGCGCGTCGATGCTTCGAAGAAGAGATTGATCTGCGTGAGACCGCGAAGCGTCGATGTCTTTTTCTCGCGCTGGCGGCTGATCTTGACCGCCTCGTCGGCCTTGTCGAGAAGATAGGTGATATCCTGCTCGGTGAGGCCCTTGATGCCAATGAGGTGGCGGTGGGGAAAGAAGACCATGAACCTGCCCTCTGGATTTCGTCAGGCGGTCTATAAAGAGGGAGCGCCGATGGGGCAAGCGGGGGTATGTGCCGAGGCCGTTTGTTCCCCATGCAATTTCGCCCGAATCCCACTACAGGAGCGATGCCGGTGGGAGACGTAACTTCCAGTTTCCCTTTGCAACCCACTTGTTCTACAAGCGATTCATGACCCAAGCGACCCGGACTGACGACCCCTTTGCCGACCTGAACCAGCCGAGCCTCTGGACCGGCATCAATGCCTATCGTTCCGATCCGCTGATCGTCGATCTCACCTCCGGCCTGCCGCGTCCGATACGGGAAGAGCTGGAGCAGCATGGTCGTTTCGTCACCTCGCACGAGGCCCAGGAACTGGCGCGCATGGCGAACCAGGGCACGCCGCAGCTGCGCACCCACGGCCCGCGCGGCGAGCGTCTCGATGTCGTCGAGTTTCACCCCGCCTGGCACGCGCTGATGCGTCGCTCCATGGCGATGGGCCTGCATTCCTCGATCTGGGATGCGCAGGCTGACCCTGAAGCAAAGGGTCATTCCCACAAGGTGCGCGCCGCCCGCTTCTATCTGACTGCGCAGCTCGAATGCGGCCACCTCTGCCCGCTCACGATGACCAGCGCTTCGGTCGCCGCCATGATGGCTTCCCCAGCGGTGCAGAAGGATTGGGCACCGAAGATTCTCTCGCGTAAGTACGACTCGTCCAACAAGCCCGCCATGCAGAAGAGCGCCGTCACCATCGGCATGGGCATGACGGAAAAGCAGGGCGGCACGGACGTGCGCGCCAACAAGACGAGCGCCGACAAGGTAAGCGAAGGTATTTACCGGCTCTCGGGCCATAAGTGGTTCATGTCGGCGCCGATGAGCGACGCCTTCATCATGCTCGCTCAGACCAAGGACGGCATGGGCTGCTTCCTGGTGCCGCGTCTTTTGGAGGATGGCTCGGCCAACGGTCTGCATTTCCAGAGGCTGAAGGATAAGCTCGGCAACCGCTCGAATGCCTCCTCCGAAGTCGAGTTCACCGATACGTTCGGCTTCCTGCTCGGCGCACCGGATGCCGGCATCCGCACGATCCTCGACATGGTGACGCTGACGCGGCTCGACTGCGCGCTGGCCTCTGCCGGCATCATGCGTGCCTCGCTCGCCGAGGCCGTGCATCATGCGCGCGGCCGCAGCGTCTTCGGCAAGATGCTGGTCAACCAGCCAATCATGACGCGCGTGCTCGCCGATATGGCGCTCGATGTCGCTGCCGCAACCGCGCTCGCCTTCCGCCTGGCCGAAGCCTTCGACAAGGCAAGCGGTAGCTCGGAGGATGCGGCCTATGCCCGCGTCATGACGCCGGTCGCCAAATATTGGTGCTGCAAGATCGCGCCGGCGCTGATCTATGAAGCCATGGAGTGCATCGGCGGCAGCGGCTACATCGAAGAGCGTCCGATTGCCCGCCACTACCGCGAGGCCCCCGTCAATGCGATCTGGGAAGGCTCCGGCAACGTCATGGCACTCGACGTTCTGCGCGTGTTGAACCGAGGCAAGGACCTGTTCGAAACAGTCTTTGCCGGCCTTGCCCGCGATCTCGGCCCTGCCGGCAAGAAGACCATCGACGTCCTGCGTGCCGCCATGGCGCTTTGCGAACAGGATGAAGGCGCCGCCCGTTTGCTGGTCGAACAAATGGCGCTCGCAGCCGGTGCGGCCGAGCTTTATCGCCTCGGAGCCGGCAAGATCGCCGATGCCTTCATCGAAACCCGTCTCGCCGGTGGCTGGCGGGCGACCTACGGCATGCTCGATTCACGCTTCGACGCGAGCTACATCGTCGATCTGCTGTATCCGCCGGCGACATAGCACTGCGCCAGCGGTTCTGTCGCGGTATCCTTGATTGATGCGATACCAATATTTATTATCTATTGGTATCGGCAAGGAGGGCTTCATGGCTCGCAACACATCCGTCTCGCTGGGAGATCATTTCAGCGCCTTCATCGAGGCACAGACAAAGACAGGCCGGTATGGCTCTGCCAGTGATGTCGTTCGCGCAGGTCTGCGGCTGCTTGAAGAGCACGAGGTAAAGGTCAAAGCCCTGCAGAATGCGTTGATCGCCGGTGAGGAATCCGGGGAGGTTGCTTCCTTCGATAACGCGGCGTTCCTCAAGCGAATGCGCGCGACCTATGGTGAATAGGCCTCGCAAGCACGGTCTTTCCCCGCTTGCGGTGGCCGATCTTGAAGGTATCTGGCGATATACGGTCGAGAACTGATCTGTAAGGCAAGCCGAGATCTACCATGCCGAAATCGTCGAGGCTTTCGAGGGATTGGCATCCGGCCTGAAAAACGGTCGTCCTGCTGACATCCGTGATGGCTATTTCAAATATGCCGTAGGGTCCCATGTGATCTACTATCTTTTACGGGATGGTGAAATCGCGATCATTCGCATATTGCACCGGCGAATGGATGTCGGCCGGCACCTTTGAAGAGATGTCTGGCGTCCGAAACGACAGTGTGGTTTGGTCAGTTTCTCTAATCTGTGGATTCGCGCGGTTTGGGGGACACGAGACCTGACGGTTTTGTTGTTCGCGGCGATTTGGCTTGCTATTCACCGCTCGGTGACAGATTGGAGTCGAGTCGATGGCCGTCGCAAACGCTGCTGTTAAAATCCCACTGGAAGTGCCTGTCGTGGAAAAGCGCGTGCGCAATCGCGCCGCCACGGAGCAGGCAATCCTCGATGCCGCCAAACGCCTTCTGGCGGAGGAGGGGTTCCAGAATTTCGGTATCAATGCGGTCGCCCGCGGTGCCGGCTGCGACAAGCAGCTGATTTACCGCTATTACGGCGGCTTGAACGGCCTCGTGGAAGCCATCGGGACCGATCTCGGCAGCTGGGTGACGGATCGCATTCCTGACGACACCGGCGGCATGTTTCTTTTGACCTATGGCGATCTGATGGAGCGGCTTTCGATGCTGTTTCTCGATGCTTTGCGCGCCGATCCGCTGATGCGCCGCATCGTCGCCTGGGAAGTCTCCGAAAATAGCCAGCAGGTGCGCCGGCTGTCCGAGGCCCGATCCAAGGCGCTCGCCGGCTGGATCGAGCGCATGCGCGGCTCGCTCGTGCCGCCCAAGGGCGTCGATGCCCAGGCGGTCAACGCCATGATCTTTGCCGCCATCCAGCATATCGTCCTGGCCGCCGCTGTCAGCGACCAATGCGCCGGCCTCGTCTTGAAGAACGGCAAGGATTGGGAGAAGGCGGCAACGGCCTTGAAGCGGATCGTGCGCGGGGTCTACGGCTGATATCGACCATCGGGCAGGGGATATCCACAGGTCCGCCTCGCTGTTAACCTTAACAAATGGTTTACATTGCGCCGCAGCGGTTAACTCGTCACTGTTGGAAGACGATTAGTTAACCATCAAGCGTGCAGCCATGGCGTTAAAACCCGCTAAATTAGTGTTTCTCGTTACGGCGGTGATGTTCTTTGCCGTGCTCGCACTAGATATCACGCTGCCGACAATGGTGTTGAGCGCTATGGCGCTGTCGAACTGGTTTGTCCTTTCGGCTGGCACGACGCAATTTCAGCGTCGAAGAGGTACCGCATGAAGTGGTTGTTGATTTGCTGGGCTGCCCCTGTCTCGTTCCTCGGGGCATGGTATTATCTATCGTATTACGACATGAGCTTCGGCATCTTCATGCTGACGCGGCAGATGCACGATCTGGTGTTCGATATCTACGGTAACGTTCTCGGCATCCCGCCGGAAACCATCCCGCCGCTTGTGGCGCGCGCCATCGCTTTCGACAGCCTGCTGGTCTTTGCAATCTATGGCTTTCGTCGTCGGGCGGCCATCATCGGATGGTGGAAACGCCGTCAGGAGGCGTCTGGATTGAGCAAGGCGGCCCTGCCGAGCGCCGACAACCTGTCCAATGCTCCCTGAAGAATGAAGCTTGCCGCCGCCGAGTCGATGCGCTCGGCGCGCTTGGCACGCGAGACGTCCATTTCCAGCAGTGCCCGCTCGGCCGCAACGGTCGAAAGTCGCTCATCCCAGAAGACGAAGGGCAGGGCAGTCTTTTCCGACATGCTGCGCACGAAGGCGCGCGTTGCCTGAACGCGCGGTCCGGCAGAGCCATCCATATTCATTGGGAGCCCTATGACGAAGGCTGCGACCTTTTCCTTCTCCGCGAAAGCGAGCAGCGTTTCGGCATCCTGCGTGAATTTCACGCGCTTGATGACGGGGCGAGGCGTGGCAAAACGCCGCCCGAGATCCGACATGGCCAACCCGATCGTCTTCGTGCCGAGGTCGAGACCGGCTATCGGCTGGCCGGGCAGGAGCATCACGGCTAGATCTTCGATGGTCAGCGTCGTCATCAGGGTCGTGCTCCTGTCAAAACAAATTGAAGTCCTAACCGCTTTTCTTTGCTGCGGTTTGAGATATCTCCTAGAGCATTTCCAGCAAAAGCGCACAGCGGTTTTGCGTCGGGAAATGCGGAAGAACAAATGGATAGAGCGTTTCCACTGGAAATGCTCTGGACACCAGCCTACCATTTCAAATCAAGTCATAAGGAGAAATCCAATGAAGATCACCTGGCTCGGCCACTCCGCTTTTCGCATTGAAACGGCCAAGGCAAAAATACTGATCGATCCATTTCTGTCTTACAATTCCTCCTTTGCCGCCGCCGGTCTCAACATCAAGGACGTTGCGCAAGGCGTCACCCATATCCTGCTGACGCACGGCCATGCCGACCACGTCGGCGATGCGGTTCAGATCGCCAAGGATACTGGCGCGGTCGTTCTCGCCAATGCCGACCTCGCCTCCTGGCTCGGCACCAAGGGCGTCGATAAGCTGGAAATGGGCAATACCGGCGGCACAGTCGGCCTCGGCGGCTTCTCGGCCACCTTTACCAATGCGCTGCATTCCTCCGCCCAGATCACCGAAGATGGCGTTTCCCACGCGCTCGGCAATCCGAATGGCCTGATGCTGCATTTCGATGACGAGCCGACGCTGTTCCATATGGGCGATACCGACATCTTCTCGGATATGGCCCTCATCAACGAACTGCATCAGCCCGATATCGGCATCCTGCCAGTTGGTGACCGCTTCACCATGGGCGGTGCGGTGGCGGCGCTCGCCTGCCAGCGCTTCTTCAACTTCAAGACCGCCATTCCCTGCCATTACGGCACGTTCCCGATCATCGATCCGACGCCGGAAAAGTTCATCGCCGGCATGGAAGGTTCGAAGACTGCGGTTGCCGCGCCGAAGGCAGGCGAGAGCATTTCTGCCTGACGATACCCGTTGCGTATGGCGGGCATGGCCTTTATAGCGTGAAGCAAATCCACTTTTGGTGGATAATCTTGCTATCCGGAGAATGCCATGTCCGTCGATCTCGCTACTGTCAAACGCGTCGCCCATCTTGCCCGCATCGCCGTCAATGAAGACGAAGCGCAGCGGATGATGGGCGAGCTGAACGGCATTCTGGGCTTCGTCGAGCAGCTCTCCGAAGTGAATGTCGATGGCGTCGAGGCCATGACCTCCGTCACGCCGATGGCGATGAAGAAGCGCACCGACGAAGTAACGGACGGCAACAAGGCTGCCGACATCGTCGCCAATGCGCCGAATACCGATCAGAATTTCTTCCTGGTGCCCAAAGTCGTCGAATAACGGTTCCTTCGAGCCTTTTCCGACCCGTTGCCCAATCCCAGATCTGAAGCGAAACAAAATGAGCGAACTGACCAGCCTGACCATTGCCGAAGCCCGCGACAAGCTGCGCGCCAAGCAGATTACCGCCACTGAACTGACCGAGGCCTATATCTCGGCGATCGAGGCGGCCAATGCTCAGCTTAATGCCTATGTGAAGGTGACGCCGCAAAAGGCGCTGGCAATGGCCAAGGTGTCGGACGCTCGCCTTGCGGAAGGCAAAGCCGGTGCGCTGGAAGGCATTCCGCTCGGCATCAAGGACCTGTTCGGCACGGAAGGCATTCATACGCAGGCCTGCAGCCACATCCTGGACGGTTTCGAGCCGCACTATGAATCGACCGTTACGCAGAACCTCTGGAATGACGGCGCCGTCATGCTGGGCAAGCTCAACATGGACGAGTTCGCCATGGGCTCTTCCAACGAAAGCTCCTACTACGGCCCGGTGATCAACCCCTGGCGCGCCAAGGGTTCGAACCAGCAGCTCGTTCCCGGCGGCTCGTCTGGCGGTTCGGCCGCAGCCGTTGCCGCACATCTCTGCGCCGGCGCGACAGCCACCGATACCGGCGGCTCCATCCGTCAGCCCGCTGCCTTCACCGGCACTGTCGGCATCAAGCCGACCTATGGCCGCTGCTCGCGCTGGGGCATCGTCGCCTTCGCCTCGTCGCTCGACCAGGCCGGTCCGATCGCCCGCGACGTGCGCGATGCTGCCATCCTGCTGAAGTCAATGGCCAGCGTCGACCCGAAGGATACGACCTCGGTCGACCTGCCGATACCGGATTACGAAGCCGCGCTCGGCCAGTCGCTGAAGGGCATGAAGATCGGCATCCCGAACGAATATCGCGTCGATGGCATGCCGGAAGAGATCGAGACGCTCTGGCAGCAGGGCATCGCTTGGCTGAAGGACGCCGGTGCCGAGATCGTCAACATCTCCCTGCCGCACACGAAATATGCGCTGCCGGCCTACTACATCGTCGCCCCCGCCGAGGCATCCTCGAACCTCGCCCGCTATGACGGCGTCCGCTACGGCCTGCGCGTCGACGGCAAGGACATCGTCGACATGTATGAAAAGACGCGCGCTGCCGGCTTCGGCCAGGAAGTGAAGCGCCGCATCATGATCGGCACCTACGTTCTGTCGGCCGGCTACTACGACGCCTATTACCTGCGCGCTCAGAAGGTCCGCACGCTGATCAAGCGCGATTTCGAACTGGCCTTCAACGCCGGTGTCGAGGCGATCCTCACGCCCGCGACCCCATCCTCGGCCTTCGGCATCGCCGACGAAGATCTCGCTTCGGATCCGGTAAAGATGTACCTCAATGACATTTTCACGGTGACGGTCAACATGGCCGGTCTCCCCGGCATCGCCGTTCCCGCCGGCCTCGACCCGAAGGGTCTGCCGCTCGGCCTGCAGCTCATCGGCAAGCCGTTCGAAGAAGAAACCCTCTTCAAGACCGCTCACGTCATCGAGCAGGCCGCCGGCAAGTTCACGCCGGCGAAGTGGTGGTAAGCACCCACAACGGCACGAGCAGCTTGATGAACGATCTCGTCAAGTTTCGCGGAGTTTAAAGCCAATAGAAAAAGGGGTCGTCCGGAAATCCGGACGGCCCTTTTTCATGTGCCAATATTCCGCCCGCGCGCCATCACATTTTGGACCGAAATACGATCATAAATTGCAGAGAGCCGCTTGGTCTCGTCCTCTGCAACCGAATCGGAAGGTCTCTTCATGCTCAAGCAAGTCACGACGATCCTGCTCCTCAGCGTGTCATCTCCAGCGATTGCGCTGGCGGCCGACAATGGGGCCATTCGATCCATTATCCTGTCTTCGGGCGGCCTGGCCCAGGTTTCCAGATCGGCCGATATCAATACTGACGGCGTGATCCGGATCGAGGTTCCCCTTGATCGGGTCGACGACATCCTGAAGAGCCTCGTGGTCAACGGGTCCGCTGGTTCGGTGGCCGGCATGTCGCTGGCCGGGCCGCGGCCGTTGCAGGAAACCTTCAAGGGCCTGCCGTTCAGTCTGGAAGCGCTCTCGTCCGTGCCGTCGCTTCTGACATCGCTGCAGGGCGGCAAGGTGGCGGTCACCAGCGGCGGCAAGACTGTTGAGGGAAACATTCTCGGCATCGAGACGAGGAAGGTCGACGAGAAAACGACGGTGCCCTTGTTGACCGTCATCGACAAGGATGGCGCGGTCGAGACGCTGGCGCTCGGCGAGGATGCCTTTGTCCGGTTTGAGGATGCCGAACTGAGAGCGAAGATCGCCAAAGCTGCGGCAGCCATCGCTCGCGGCAAGAATGATGGCACCCGCGCCATCGATATCAAGGTGAATGGTGCGACGAACAGCGGCGATATCGGCCTGACTTATGTCGTCCCGTCTCCGATCTGGAAAACGGCTTACAAGGTCGTCATCGATGGGCATGACAAGGCGCGTCTGCAGGCATGGACGGTGCTGGAAAATGCCAGCGGCGAGGATTGGAAGGGCGTCAAGCTGACGCTGACCTCGGCCGAGCCGGTCACGCTGAAGCAGGGTCTGCATCAACTCTATTGGCGCGAGCGGCAGGAAGTGCCTGTCAACACTGCGTCGAACAATGTGCCCGATCCCGACAGCGGCGATCTTTCCAACCGGCAGCGCCTGCCGGCGAATTTCGAGGAACGGGCGGCACCGGCGCCTGCGAAAGCAATGTTGGGCGACGTCAGCCGAAAGGCGGCAGTAGACACGGCTGACGAGCTGGAAAGGCCGGCGGCGCCCATGCAAGTGGCCGTGGCCGATCCCACCACTGCGACCGAAAGCGATATCTCCGCCACTTTCGAGCTCCCAGGCACTTACGATCTGGCCAATGGCGATACCTTGTCGGTGCCGATCATGGATGCGGATGTGGAAGCCGACATGGTGGACATGTATCGAGCAGGCAGCAGCTTGCGCAATCCCATCGCCGCCGTGATGCTCAGGAACAGCACCGGCGTCAGCATGCCGGCGGGGATTCTGACGCTATACGACAGCAAGACCGGCTATATCGGCGATTCCCAGCTATCGGCATTGCCGAAGGACGACATGCGCCTCGCCAGCTTCGCGACCGATCGTAAGGTAACGATCAGCGAGCAGCAGACGCCGACCGAGGAGATTGCCTCGCTGAAAGTTGCCGACGGCGTGATGAATGCCACCGTCAAATATCGCCAGACGACGACATACACCGTATCGGGCGCGCTGGACGGCGAACGGACTGTTGTCATCGAGCATCCGATTAGGGACGGCTGGTCGTTCTCGTCGGCTGAAGGCTTCGGCAAGACGGCAACGCATCAGCGGCTCAAGGCGGTCGTGTCGGCAGGCACGGAGAAAGTGCTGACAGCGGTCGACGAGCAGCTTCAGAGCAGCAGTTATGCTTTGGTCGATACCGATCCGGACATGCTGCTCGGGTGGTCGGCCTCGACCCATGACAAGGCTCTGACCGACAAGCTCGCAAATCTCGCCGACGCGCGCAAAAGGCAGATTGCGATCCAGAACGAACTGGCGAGCCTCGATAGCGAAATCGAGAAAACCGTCAATGAGCAGGAGAGGATAAGGCGCAATCTTGGCGCCGTGCCTGACAACAGCGATCTGAAGAAACGCTATTTGAAGGCCTTGGCGGATAATGAGGATCAAATCGCCGCAATGAACGAAAGGCGAGATACGGTGCAGCAGGAAAGCGATCGTCGGGGCGACCATGTGACCGACATCATCAGGACGTTCTGATCGCCGCGCCCTCACATCAATCGCGAGAGCCGCCCGATAGGGGCGGCTCTCAGGCCTTTTCTATCGATTGTTCAACTGCGCCCTCACCAGCCGCAATCCTTTTTCGCTGATGCGATAGGGATGGCCGTCGGTGGATTTTATCGCCTTGAGGCGCTTCAGCCGTCGGAAGAGGTCGAGGTCGAAATCAGGGTAGACCCAGCCGTCTCGCGTGAAGCAATAGACGGTCTCGATCTTCTTGTTATCGCTACGTTCGAGTTCGATGCGCCCGCCCTGAGCGAGCAGGTGGAGAATGCGCTGTTCCGCGCGGGAAATGTCCATTGTTGTCAGAATCCGTATAGCGCCAAAGGGCGCGCAAAAACGATCCGAGCCTTCCCTTGGGGAAGTCGGGGCTTCGTTTCTCAGGCCCGGCACGCAAGAAGACTTGCGAGCGGGGCCTCTACCGGGACTGACAAAAGTTAGACATCAAAACTCCATTGATGCGTCTCTCTAAAACAGGTTGTGCTCCGCAGTCAAGCTTCAACCCGGCTTCGCCTTTTTACCACCCGCTAAAATGATGAATCTCGCCGCTGGCAAAAGCCTTTCGCGGGTGCTTTACTGTCTCCAAATGGCGGGGGCCAGATGATCCACATTCGCAATGCCCATGAAGGTGAAACGGCAGTATTGGCGAGCATCGGCCTGCGCTCCTGGCAGCGGGCCATGGGTGCCATCGGCGGCACGGGCGAGCTGTTGGAAAGCGCAAGCGAAGCCTTTACGAATTTCACCCGCAATCTATGGCTGACGATCACTGTGATAGAGTTGAATGGCGAGGCTGTGGGATGGGCGGCACGCGAGGCGCTGGACGAAGCGATTTCCGATTTCTGGATTGATCCGGATTTCGTCAGACGCGGCCTCGGCTCGGCGCTTCTGGCGCGGATCGAAGCAGATGTTCGCGGGCAGGGGCTGGAGAAGGTTTCGCTGCAGAGCCATGCGGGCAACACCGATGCCATCGCCTTCTTCAGGGCACGCGGCTACGAAATCCGCTGGCTGTCTATCGTCTATTCCCCGAAGCTCGACAGCGACGTGCCGACGGTCGGGCTTTCGAAATCGTTGATCGATGACAGCGACGGCGCCTATGGCCCGGGCATATAGCAAGCGCCGACGCCGAAAGCCTTGCGCCGCCTCGCCAATTGCTCTACCTCACCAAAGCAGAAAACAGCATTATACAAGAGCTTCCTATGACCATTGTCGACGTCCGTACGCCTGATCCGAAACGCTTCATTCCCGGTGCCACCGGTGATTGGGAAGTCGTTATCGGGATGGAAGTCCACGCCCAGGTGCTGAGCAAGTCCAAGCTCTTCTCCGGCGCCTCGACGGAGTTCGGCAGTCCTCAGAATTCCAACGTGTCGCTCGTCGATGCCGCCATGCCCGGCATGCTGCCTGTTATCAACGAGGAATGCGTCAAACAGGCCGTGCGCACCGGTCTCGGCCTGAAGGCGCAGATCAACAAGCGTTCGATCTTCGACCGCAAGAACTATTTCTATCCCGACCTGCCGCAGGGCTATCAGATTTCGCAGTTCAAGGACCCGATCGTCGGTGAGGGCAAGATCGTGATCTCGCTCGGCCCGGATCGTCAGGGCCAGTTCGAGGATATCGAGATCGGCATCGAGCGCCTGCATCTGGAACAGGATGCCGGCAAGTCGATGCACGATCAGCACGCCACCATGTCCTACGTCGATCTTAACCGCTCCGGCGTCGCGCTGATGGAAATCGTCTCCAAGCCGGATATCCGGTCGTCCGACGAGGCCAAGGCTTATATGACCAAGCTGCGCTCGATCGTGCGCTATCTCGGCACCTGCGACGGCAACATGGACGAAGGCTCTATGCGCGCCGACGTCAACGTCTCGGTCCGCCGTCCGGGCGGCGAGTTCGGCACGCGCTGCGAAATCAAGAACGTCAACTCCATCCGTTTCATCGGTCAGGCGATCGAATATGAAGCGCGCCGGCAGATCGGCATTCTGGAAGACGGCGGCACCATCGATCAGGAAACCCGCCTGTTCGATCCGAACAAGGGCGAGACGCGGTCTCTGCGCACCAAGGAAGATGCGCATGACTACCGCTATTTCCCCGATCCAGATCTGCTGCCGCTCGAATTCGACGACGCTTTCGTTGCTGAGCTTGCCGAGCATCTGCCTGAGCTGCCCGACGACAAGAAGGAGCGTTTCGTCCGCGAGCTCGGCCTCTCGATCTACGACGCGTCCGTGCTCGTCTCGGAAAAGGCGATTGCCGATTATTTCGAAGCCGTTGCCGCTGGCCGCGATGGCAAGATGGCGGCCAACTGGGTCATCAACGACTTGCTGGGCGCTCTGAACAGAACCGGCAAAGACATTGAGGAGACTCCGGTTTCGCCCGCCCAGCTCGGCGCGATCATCGATCTCATCAAGGCCGAAACCATATCCGGCAAGATCGCCAAGGATTTGTTCGAAATCGTGCTCAACGAAGGCGGCGATCCGGCCGAGATCGTCGAGGCGCGCGGCATGAAGCAGGTCACCGACACCGGCGCCATCGAAAAGGCCGTCGACGAGATCATCGCCGCCAACCCGGATCAGGTCGCCAAGGTCAAGGCCAAACCGACGCTTGCCGGCTGGTTCGTCGGCCAGGTGATGAAATCGACCGGCGGCAAGGCCAATCCGCAGGCCGTCCAGGCGCTGGTCAAGGCCAAGCTCGGCATCGAAGAGGAATAAGCGGTGTTCTTCGTCCGCACCGCCAGCGAGCAGGACCTGGAAAAGGTCCGCGCTCTGCTTGGCGAAACTTGGCATGCGACCTATGACCGGATCTACGGGCCGGAAAAGGTCAGCGAACTGCACGCCTCCTGGCATTCGCCGGCTTCGCTGAAGGCGCGGCTGGCGAACAAGAACTCGGAATTCCTCGTTGCCGATGACGGCAGGACGATCGGCGGCATGGGCTACGCTGCCATGTCCAAAGAGATGACGAAAACAGTCATGCTCTACATGCTCTATGTCAGCCCCAAGCATCAGCGAGAGGGCATTGGTCGCGATATCTTTGCGGAACTGGAGACGTGCTTTCCGGATGCGGAGATCATGCGTCTCGAAGTCGAGCCGCAGAACGAACCCGCGATCGCTTTTTATCAAGCTCATGGCTTTGTCGAGGTCGGCCGCACGGAAAACTGCGGCAACGGGCAATCGGGCATTCCGGCGCTGATATTCGAGAAGCCATTGGCGGCCCACTGAAATAATAGACGAGACCGTTCATGGAAGACGCCTGCCTGGTGATCCGCGAAGCGAAGGAAGCCGACCTTCGTGCTCTGATCGGCCTCTTTGCCGCCGACGCCGTGGGTGGCCATGGAGATACGACCGACGCCTCTGCCTATGACGAGTACCTCCGTGCGTTTCGCACCATCGCGGCGTCGCCCGAGCAGACGCTCTATGTCGCCGAACGCGCCGGCGAAGTAGTCGGGACGTTCCAGACAATGATCGCGACGACGCTGACCGGGCGAGGTAGTTCCGCCATGATCATCGAAGCAGTCCAGACGCGAGCCGATATGCGCGGGCAGGGGATCGGCGCCGCGATGATCAATTTCTGCATCGACGAGGCAAAAAGCCGCGGCATGCGGATGGTGCAGCTGACCTCGAATGCGGCCCGCAAGGATGCGCACCGCTTCTATGAAAGACTTGGTTTCAAGCCAACGCATCTGGGCTTCAAGATGCTATTGAAATGAAGCTTTTTGCCCGCTGGAATCACTGGACAAGCAGGCCCGGTGGCGGCATAAGCAAACTATCGAATTCTGGTATCGCTCGCCCCTCAGCGGGTATCGAGGAAAAGACATGTGGAATTTCATCGTACAGACATTTACTTGGTGGAACGGTCAGACCATGGGCACGCGCTTCGCGACCTGGCGTTTTGGCAAGCGTGTCGGCGAGGATGAATTCGGTAACGTCTATTACGAAGGCGGCACGTCCTCCTATGGCCTTCCGAAGCGCTGGGTGATCTACAAGGGTTATGCCGAAGCTTCAGCCATTCCTCCGGGCTGGCACGGCTGGATGCATCATCGCACCGACGTTCCTCCGTCCAAGGAGAATTACGTCGCCAAGGACTGGCAGAAGGAACACCGCGCCAATCCCACAGGCTCGCCGCAGGCCTATCGCCCGCCGGGCTCTCTCGCCGTTGCCGGCGAGCGTCCGCGCGTGACCGGCGACTACGACGCCTGGACCCCGGGCAACTGAGCGCGCAGCCGGCTCGTCCTTTGGCCACAATTGGGCTTTAGGCGCGACATAGGCCGGCTTTTGCTCGGCGCCTTGACCGAGACCAAGCGGAGAGTGGCGGATATGATGTTTTTCACGCGGAGCGCTTCTTTGCGTGCAGTGGCTGTAGTGGGCACTGCTCTCTTCGTCGGCATCATGGCAGCCTCCACCGCCGAGGCTGCCCGCATCGCAAATCCCGTCGCCGTTTTCTCCGGCCTCGACAAGATCACCGGCCGCATCACCACCTTCGATGTCTATGTCAACGAAACCGTGCAGTTCGGTGCATTGCAGGTGACGCCGCGCGCCTGCTATTCGCGAGATGATACCGAGCAACAGAAGGTGGACGGTTTCGTCGAAGTCGACGAGATCACCCTCGATCGCCGTATCCGCCGCATCTTCACCGGCTGGATGTTCGCCGACAGCCCCGGCCTCAACGCCGTGGAGCATCCGATCTATGACGTCTGGCTGAAAGAGTGCAAACAGAAGTCGGACGTCCCGGCGCCGGATACCGCTGGCGCGAAGTAATCGGTTTCGAAACATTCACAGTAGGATCATGCGGCCCGCAGAAGCTTTGCTTCTGCGGGCATCGTTTTAACCGCGATCCGAATTGGCGGCGGCTTCACCTATCGCCTGACGATCGGCAACCTCCGATAAGTCGAGAATGATCCTCATGCCGTCTTTGACCTTATGACGAAACACTTCGCTGTGGTCCGAATGGATTCTCAATCTGCCTCCATCGCGAAGGGCCTGAAGCCGCGAGCGCGAGATCACCAACTCCGATGCAAGCAGCCGATCAAGACGCAGGTTTATCGGGAATTGGGCTGATATCTCGATATCAAGCAAAGTCCAGCCGCTTGCCGCACGTATCGCCTCCTTCTGGATGATAACGTCGGGCGGCTCGTCGATACGTTTTACTTTCCGCTTCAATCCATCGAGGTCGAATTCCTGCGCTCGCACCCACTCTGGATCGCTGCGTTGCAGTGCCTCGAGTGTGGACGGGGCAAGGCCGTGAACGGTCCGGCGCTCGAAGAGCGTTCGGTTCCATGTCTTGTCGCAATCGATGCACTTATAGACGAGCCAGGCATCGAGGCGCTTGCCATTGGCGTTGAGCCTGATCTTGCCGCTCGATCTGAAGGGTTTTGGAGATCCCGCAGCCGCTGCAGGCGATCCATGGCTGAGGCGATGTTTTGGGCGTAAGGGTCCAACGGACCTGAAGAATATTGCACATACCGTCTTGGTCTTCCGTCTGGAAGTCCACCAAGCTGGCGGTGAGACAAGCCCGTCAGGGCGCGGTATGGCGATGTTGCGGGACGGCTGAAGAGCTGAGACAGCGGTAGCTGCATTAGGCGTGTTTTGACAATGCCAAACCGGTCTCAGGCCATCACCCGATGGACATGAACATGCATCGGACGGCGCTGCGCCGCCCCGATGCACTGGGTGATTTGGATGAGACCGGTATTTACGACGGCAAAGTGGAACCTCTATGCACCCACGCTCTTCAACAGGAGGGATAGCAGACCACAATCAGAATTTGAAGCCGCAAAAGACTTCAGGCGTGGATTGCTTCAGGCGTCCGTATTCCCCTTGCGGCGAAACAGACCCAGGATCTTGCGACCGGCTGCGACGACACCCGCCAGCACGACGATGAGGCCTTTCTTCAACGCCAGAAGAGCAACGCCAAAACTCTTGAAGAAGCCGAGAACGACTGCAAGCAGACCAAGCTTTGCCGCAACCTTCACGCCCGCACCGGCAGCAATCATGCCTGCCATGCTGTAAGCGGCGATCTTGTCGCCATTGGTGAAGTCGGCATAGCGCTTGCCGCTATCATATTGGACGGTGTTGATGACGTTAGGGATAGCGGCGTTGATTTCCTGCAACTGATCCAGTCCGGCAACGAAATCTAGCTCCGTGACGCCTTCGCGCCCCAGCACGCGCACGGAATAGTTCAGCGTGTGGCCGGCATTGGGATCCTTGCCGAAAATCAGATCGCGCGCCCAGTGCAGGGCATGGGTCGCCTTGTCGTAATGTGGCGGTTCTGCCCAGCCGACCAGCGTGATCGGATCGAAACCCTGCTGTTCGCGTTCGGGATTCGCTTCCTTGATCGCGTCCTGGATCTTTTTCAGCAGATCGTCGTAATCGGTCGATGCGGCATCCTCATCGGAGACATAGCCACTGCCGTCATAGTCGATGACGGAACCCCAGGAATGTGGGTCGGTCGGCGGGTATTTCACCGGGAAGATCATGCCGAGCGGATTGCCGACCGAACTTTCCGGATTGCCCCAGAGCTCGACCAGCACCTTCTTCGAATCCTGCGGATTGAGATAGTAGAACTGGTCAGAGACATTCAGCGTGGCATTGGCGGTGGGGATTTTGATCGCGCCCTGCTGGAAATCCAGCGTTTTAAGCACGGCGCCTTCGTCACCCGCCGGCGGCTCGGTTCCGAACATGTCGTGGAATGAT
Organism: Rhizobium centroccidentale; assembly: GCF_030182565.1. Taxonomy (NCBI): domain Bacteria; kingdom Pseudomonadati; phylum Pseudomonadota; class Alphaproteobacteria; order Hyphomicrobiales; family Rhizobiaceae; genus Rhizobium; species Rhizobium centroccidentale. The sequence continues at coordinate 136,517 of NZ_JAQJCG010000011.1, forward strand.
TTGGCATTGGCCTGCGTCGCGATGGTCAACGCGGTGAGAAAGAAAATTGCAATATGGCTCTTCACGATTCTACCCTCGGCTGTCGTGCCGAACTTAAGGCAGTCCTTTTCGGAATCAATTCATTTCGGGCAGATTTCCACCGTCGGTGAAGCTGAGATTGGGCGATTCCATCGCCTTCTCCAGCATCTTGGCATAGGCGTCCTTCGCTACGTCGATCGCACCGAATGTCTTCAGGTGCTCCGTGGTGAATTGCGTGTCGAGCAAAGTGAAGCCACGTTCGCGCAGACGCTCTACCAGATAGACGAGACAAATCTTGGAGGCGTCCGTACGGCGGGAAAACATGCTTTCGCCAAAGAAGGCCGATCCCAGCGAAACGCCATAGAGACCGCCGACCAACCGGTCACCTTCCCAGGCTTCGACGGAATGGGCATGGCCGATATCGTGCAGGGTGGCGTAGAGCGTGCGGATCGTGTCGTTGATCCAGGTACTGGGGCGATCGCTCGTCTCTTCAGCGCAGGCGGCGATGACCGCCTCGAAATCGGTATCGAAACGAATGTCAAAGGGGTGTTGGCGGATCTTCTTGGCGAGGCTCTTGGAGACGTGAAACGTATCCAGAGGGATGATGCCTCGCAATTCCGGCTCGACCCAGAAGATTTCCGGATCGTCTGCCGATTCGGCCATCGGGAAAAGCCCGATGGAATAGGCGCGCAACAGGATCTCCGGGGTAATGCCGGGATGTCTGCCGCGCGCTCCGGGCATCGCTAGGCCGATGTTTTCGCCAGGTAGTTTTCCAGCCAGTGGATATCGTAATCGCCGTTGGCGATATCCTGGTTGGAAACCAGATCCTGGAAGAGCGGCAGGGTGGTCTTGATGCCGTCCACTACGAATTCGTCAAGCGCACGCCGCAGGCGCATCATGCATTCGACGCGGGTGCGGCCGTGCACGATCAGCTTGCCGATTAGACTGTCGTAGTAGGGGGGGATCTTGTAGCCCTGATAGGCGCCGGAATCGATGCGAACGCCAAGGCCGCCGGGAGCATGGAAATGCGTGATCGTGCCGGGCGAGGGGACGAAGGTACGCGCGTCCTCGGCATTGATGCGGCATTCGATGGCATGGCCTTGGAAATGCACCTCGTCCTGCGTCACGGAGAGACCGCCGCCGGAGGCAACGCGGATCTGTTCGTGCACGAGATCGATACCGGTGATGGCTTCCGTGACCGGATGCTCCACCTGCAGGCGGGTGTTCATTTCGATGAAATAGAACTCGCCGTTCTCGTAGAGGAACTCGATGGTGCCGGCGCCGCGATACTTAAGCTTCTTCATCGCGTCGGCGCAGATCTGGCCGATCTTCATGCGCTGCTCGACGTTGAGGGCCGGAGAATTGGCCTCCTCCCAAACCTTCTGGTGGCGACGCTGCAGAGAGCAGTCGCGCTCGCCGAGATGGATGGCATTGCCTTCGCCGTCACCGAAAACCTGGATCTCGATGTGGCGGGGCTTGCCGAGGTACTTTTCCATGTAGACGGATTCGTTGCCGAAAGCGGCTGCGGCCTCCGTGCGGGCCGTCGACCAGGCCTCGATCAGGTCTCCTTCGGTGCGGGCGACCTTCATGCCGCGGCCGCCGCCGCCGGCGGTTGCCTTGATAAGCACCGGATAGCCGATCTCGCGCGCCGTCTTCAGCGCATCCGCCTCGGTCTTCACTTCGCCGTCGGAACCGGGGACGACCGGAATGCCGAGCTGCTGTGCCGTGGTCTTGGCGGTGATCTTGTCGCCCATGATGCGGATATGCTCCGCCGTCGGGCCGATGAAGGTGATGCCGTGCGCATCGAGAATATCGGCGAACTTGGCATTTTCCGACAGGAAGCCATAGCCGGGATGCACGGCGTCCGCGCCGGTGATTTCACAAGCGGCAACAATCTGGTGGATGTTGAGATAGCTGTCGCGCGACGGCGGCGGGCCGATGCAAACGCTTTCATCTGCCAGGCGCACATGCATCGCATCGCCATCAGCGGTCGAATGCACCGCAACGGTCGCAATGCCAAGCTCCTTGCAGGCGCGCAGCACGCGCAGAGCGATCTCTCCGCGATTGGCTATGAGAATCTTCGAAATAACGGGCATGGGCCGACCTTACTCGATGACGACCAGGGCTTCGCCGTACTCGACCGGACGGCCATCCTGAACGAGGATTTCAGTCACCGTACCGGACTTCGGCGCGGGAATCTGGTTCATCGTCTTCATTGCTTCGATGATGAGCAGCGTCTGGCCTTCCTTGACGGATGCACCGACCTGGATGAAGGCTGCAGAGCCCGGTGCCGGCGCCAGATAGGCGGTGCCGACCATCGGCGCGCTGACGACGTTGTCGGGATTGCGGGTCTGGCCTGCGGGGGCAGCGGCTGCCGGCGCTGCTGCAGCGGCAGCAGGCGCGGCGTAAGCGACTGGAGCGCCAATCGGCGCCTGAACGTACTGCGTCGTGCCGGCGCGCGACACGCGGATACGCAAATCTTCCTGCTCGACTTCGATTTCGGTGAGATCCGTGTCGTTAAGAATGTTGGCGAGATCGCGAATCAGCGCCTGGTCGATACCCGATTTCTTTTCAGCCATTGGATTTCTTGCCCTGTATTTTTGTTATTGGGTGATGGATTTCAGCGCTTGAAGCGCCAGGATGTAGCTATGAGGTCCGAAACCGCAGATCATGCCCTTTGCGGCGGGCGCGATCATCGATTTGTGCCGGAATTCTTCGCGTGCGTGGATATTGGAGATATGCACCTCCACGACGGGAATGGAAATGGCGCGGATCGCGTCATGCAGCGCGATCGACGTGTGACCATAGGCGCCGGGATTGATCGCGACACCGGCGGCCTTGTCGCCGGCTTCGTGCATCCAGTCGACCAGCACGCCTTCGTGATTGCTCTGGCGGAAATCGATGATGAAGCCCAGGCTTTCACCTGCGGCCTTGCAGTCGGCTTCGATATCCTTGAGCGTCTTGCCGCCATAGATGCCCGGCTCGCGCTTGCCGAGAGCATTTAAATTGGGTCCGTTCAGGACGAAAATAGTTTGCGCCATCAGTGGTTCCGTCAAAGTGCAGCGCAACCTATAGACTCCCAAGGCTCTGTAGGAAAGCCCTGGTGAGAAGGTTGCGTGTCTCTAGGTGTGGAAACGCCGTGATTTTGGCATTTTTGCGCCATGCCATGCCACGGCGCCGTTCCGAAGCTCTTAAAAATGGATAGGCCCTTTGCTTACCCGTTTTTGAGGGTCGAATTTTGCGCTGTTCAGCAGCTCGTTTTGCCGCAGCTGCGAACGTTGGCGATCTTCTCCTTGATGGCATCGAGCCCGATCGCGCCCGAAACCATCTCGTTGCCGATGACATAGGCGGGCGTGCCATTGACGCCAAGATCGGTGGCAAGCTGGTAGGTGGCCTTGATCATGGCGGTATTCGGCGCTTTTGCCATTTCAGCGCGGATAGCAGCTTCGCTGACACCAAGCGAGGTGGCGACATCGATGGCGGTATCTTCGGAAGCGCGGCCGTCGCTGCCCAACAGCTTGTGATGGAACTCGGCATATTTTTCCGGCGCGAGCAGACGGAACGCGCCGGACACCCGGGAAGCGGCAACCGAATCCTGACCGAGGATCGGGAATTCCTTCAGCACGAAACGAACATTCTTATCCTGCTGCAGGAGCTTGTCCATGTCCCCCAGCGCATGCCGGCAATAGGTGCAGTTATAGTCGAAGAACTCGACAACGGTGATATCGCCCTTCGGATTGCCGATGGCCATGTCATCCTTGGAGTTGAAGATCGCATCCTTGTTCTGGGTGATCACCTCGGCCGACTGCGCAATGCGAGCTTCGTCCTGCTTCTTTTCGAGCGCGGCCTGCGCATCCAGCAGCACCTCCGGATGCTCGACGAGATATTCCTTGATGAAATCCCCGATTTCCTTCTTCTGCTGGTCGTCCAGCGCGGCGGCCGGCTGGATCGTGGCGAAGGATGCTGTCAGGGCAATCGCCGAAACCGTCAGCAGGCTTTTGAGAGAAAAGGTCATTGGGTCCTCGTTTGGATCTGGGCGGAGACGTCATTCTCGGATGCGCAATAACATCGTCGGGTTAACATCCGCAAATAGGCATCGACAATTTACGGTGCGTCCTTACTTCCAGAAACAGGAATTTTCACGACAAAGCCGCAATCGCAGGATTGTGAACGAGCCGATATTGCGGCAAATGTCGATCGCCAATCCGATCCGAAAGAGAATTGACCTTGTTTTCCCTATCCAAGCGCAGCGATGTCGAACCCTTCCATGCCATGGATGTGCTGGCGGAGGCGACGCGACGCCGCCAGGCCGGGCACCCGGTCATTTCGATGGCGGTCGGGCAACCCTCGCATCCAGCACCCCAGGCAGCATTGGAGGCGGCGCACGCAGCCCTCGGCCATGGCCGCATCGGCTATACGGACGCGCTCGGCACTCTGGCTCTGCGGCAGGCGCTTTCCGCCCATTATAAGGCTCGCCACGGCCTCAGCATCGACTCGAAGCGGATAGCCATCACCACCGGATCGTCGGCCGGATTCAATCTTGCCTTCCTGACCTTGTTCGACGCCGGCGATAGCGTTGCGATCGCACGGCCCGGCTATCCGGCCTATCGCAACATCCTTGCCGCACTCGGCCTCGATGTCGTCGAAGTGCCGGTCACGGAGGAGACGCAGTTTACGCTCACGCCTGAGAGCCTGGAGGCGGCGCAGGCTGAAAGCGGCAAGCGGCTGAAGGGCGTGCTTTCGGCAAGCCCAGCCAATCCCACAGGCACGGTGACGGGCAGGGCGGCGCTGAAGGCGCTGGCCGATTATTGCGCGGATCGTTCCATCGCCTTCATCTCCGACGAGATCTACCATGGGCTGACCTTCGTCGGCGAGGAGACGAGTGCGCTGGAGTTGACCGACGAGGCGATCGTCATCAATTCCTTCTCGAAATATTATTGCATGACCGGCTGGCGCATCGGTTGGATGGTTTTGCCGGAGCGGCTGGTTCGCCCCATCGAACGGGTGGCCCAGAGCCTTTACATTTCCGCGCCGGAATTGTCGCAGATTGCCGCCGAGGCAGCGCTCAGCGCTGGCGCCGAACTGGATGTCTATCGCGAGAGCTACGGCCGCAACCGCGATTTTCTCATGCGTCGGCTGCCGGAAATCGGCTTTCGCATTGCCTCGCCGATGGACGGCGCTTTCTACGCCTATGTCGATGTCAGCCGTTTCACGAACGACAGCATGGTCTTCGCACAAAAGATGCTGGCCGAAATCAATGTCGCCGCCACGCCCGGCCTCGACTTCGATCCCGTGGAAGGACATCGGGCGATGCGTTTCTCCTACGCCGGCTCGAATGCCGAGATCGAGGAAGCCACCGAACGCATGGCGGCCTGGCTGAAATAGAATCCGCGATCAACAGCTTGTCCCAGCTTGTGAAAGTGCTTTCGCAAGCCGAAGGGCTGTATGCGCTTTGGCCCCTCGATCTGTTTGGTACTTCGGCATGACAGGCGAATAAATCGAGTGCCGGAAACGAAAAATCCGGCCGTGTCGCCACGGCCGGATTTTGAATTCATCACGAATTGATCTTCTTAGAAGAAGCCGCGGCGCTGCCACCAGCCGGCCTTCTTCGGCTTGGTCGGCTCTCCGTCGCTTTCGCCACCTTCATTGGCTCGAGTGGATTTCACTACCGGAGCGGAGGAGGAAACGTTGGATTCGCGGTTGGCACGGGCCGGCTTTGCTGCATCCTCAGTCGCTTCGGGTGTTGCCGTTTCCGTCGAATTGTCCAGAGCTTCGGTGGTCTCGGCAACGGCCTCGACTTCAACATCCGCTGCGGGTGCTTCCTCGACGGCGGGCGTCTCGACCGGCGATACCTCGACAGTCTTTGCCTTGCGGCGACCGCGGCCCTTGGCGGGCTTGACGTCTTCGGTGACGACGGCTGCCGTTTCGACCGCTGCCATGGCAGGCTGCGCCTCGACGGCTGCTTCGCCTTCGGCAACCGCGATCTCGGCCACCGTTACGGCTGCTTCGTCGCCGTCTTCGGCATCATTCTCATCAGCTTCGCCGAAACCGGCTTCTTCGCCTGCAGCGATCTGTTCGCTGCCTTCGTTTTCACGATTGCGCCGGCCACCACGCTTGCCGCGGCGACGGCGCTTGCGCTTCTGCTGCGCGTCATCGTCACTGCCGGCGGATACGGCATTTTCTGCGCCGGCATCATCCTCGTCATCGTCGCCTTCGTCTCCATCTTCGGCGGCATTGGCCGTGGAGCCATCTTCGGAAGCAGCAACGGCTTGGTTATCATTGCCGCGGCCACGACGCCGGCGACGGCGCTTGCGCTTGCGGTTGCCGTCATTGCCTTCGGAGCGAGCGACAGGCTGCTGCTCGGCGCTCGCAGCCTTTTCTTCCAGCTCTTCGTCTTCCTCCTCGTCCGCTTCGATGACGATATCGTCGTCATCATCGTCCGGGATGGCTGCGAAGTTGAACAGGCTTTCGATCTTCACTGGATTGGCGACCGGTTCGCCGCGGTCGATCGCGAAATGCTGCGTGCCGACGGCATTGTCGGCATCGATGACGATCGCGACGCCGAAGCGGCTTTCATAGTCGATGATCGTCTGGCGCTTGTGGTTGAGCAGATAGAGCGCAATGTCCGGCGTCGTGCGCACGGTGATGTCATGCGTCGTGTTCTTGAGCAGATATTCCTCGATGCCGCGCAAGACATGCAGGGCGACGGAAGACTGCGAGCGGACGTGACCCGTGCCGCCGCAATGCGAGCAGATCTGCGTCGTGCTTTCGAGAACCGAAGCACGGATGCGCTGGCGCGACATTTCCAGAAGGCCGAAATGCGAGATGCGGCCAACCTGGATGCGGGCGCGGTCGTTCTTCAGGCATTCCTTGAGCTTCTTCTCGACGGCGCGGTTGTTGCGCTTTTCTTCCATGTCGATGAAGTCGATGACGATCAGGCCCGCAAGGTCGCGCAGGCGCAGCTGGCGCGCGATTTCCTCGGCGGCTTCCAGATTCGTCTGCAGCGCGGTGTCCTCGATCGAATGTTCGCGGGTCGAGCGGCCGGAGTTGACGTCGATCGAAACCAGCGCTTCCGTCTGGTTCATGATCAGGTAGCCACCGGAACGCAGCGTCACCTGCGGCTGGAGCATGCGGTCGAGCTGCGCCTCGATGCCGGAGCGCGAGAAGATCGGGTGAATGTCGCGATAGGGCTGAACCACCTTGGCGTGGCTCGGCATCAGCATCTTCATGAAGTCTTTTGCTTCACGATAGCCTTCTTCGCCGGCAACGATGATCTCGCTGATATCCTTATTGTAAAGGTCGCGGATCGAGCGCTTGATCAGGCTGCCTTCTTCGTAGACGAGGCACGGCGCGGTCGAAGCCAGCGTCAGCGTGCGGACGTTTTCCCACAGACGCATCAGATATTCGAAATCGCGCTTGACCTCGACCTTGGTGCGGTTGGCACCGGCTGTACGCAGGATGACGCCCATGCCCTGCGGCACTTCGAGCAGCTTGGCGATTTCCTTCAGGCGCTTGCGGTCCTGCGGATTGGTGATCTTGCGGGAGATACCGCCGCCGCGCGCCGTGTTCGGCATCAGGACCGAATAGCGGCCTGCGAGCGAGAGATAGGTGGTCAGCGCCGCACCCTTGTTGCCGCGCTCTTCCTTGGCCACCTGCACCAGCAGGATCTGGCGGCGCTTGATGACTTCCTGGATGCGGTACTGCTTGCGCGGCTTGCGCTGGGCGCGATCGGGAACTTCTTCCATCGCGTCTTCGGCGCCGACGGATTCGATCACTTCCTCTTCGTGGTCATGATCGTCATCATCGTCGTCGTCATCGTGGCGGCGCTTGGAGGTTGCGACGTCTTCGGAGATCGAATCGGTTTCGACCATCGCAGCCATTTCGCCGGACGGTCCTTCTTCTTCCTCGCTTGGCGCATCGACGGCAGCCGTTGCTTCGGGAGCGGGCGTCTCTTCGGTGGACGCGTCCGCTACTGCCTTTTTGCGGCTGCGGCGCGGTTTTGCCTTCTTGGCCGGAGCTGCTTCTTCGGCGGACGCGGTTACCTCTGCGGCAGGGGCTTCTTCGCCGATCGCAGCCGGCACCTCGGCTTCTTTGCCTTCCTTCGCCACGATGCCGATATCGGGCTGTTCCTGCTGCGAAAGATCGAGCGCCGTCTCGACATGCTCGACGTCGTCGTCGCGGCGATGCTCTTCGGCCTCGGCCTTCAGAAGCGCCTGCCGGTCGGCGAGGGGGATCTGGTAATAGTCGGGATGGATTTCGGCAAAGGCCAGAAAGCCGTGCCGGTTGCCGCCGTAGTCAACAAAGGCGGCCTGAAGCGAGGGCTCGACCCGCGTTACTTTTGCAAGATAGATGTTGCCGCGGATTTGCTTCTTGTGCTGGGACTCGAAGTCAAATTCTTCTATGCGGTTCCCGCGAACGACAACGACGCGCGTCTCTTCCTCGTGAGACGCATCGATAAGCATTTTGTCTGCCATGAAAGCTGTGCTCCTCGGCGCAGACAATCGGATGGGGGCCTGCCTGTCGTAGGGACAGGCCGGACATGATCCGCAATTGTTGCACCGGATAATGAAAGTCGCGATTGGTTCGGCGATGACAGCATCCAGACGGCAGCCGGGGCATCAGTTCCCTGGGGTCTGTTGACTTTCTGAAAAAGCTGCTGCGGTAACATCCGTAACCAAGCGAGATCGACTATGCCTTAGACCCACAAATGAGTCCGATGAATGTGCTCTCTAAAGAGCGTTTGGTGGCTCTCCACCGATGAACTTCCCGTGTGAAACCGGAAATTCAGATATCCACTGTTTCGAGTAGAAGTACTGCAGACGGCGGATGAATGCCGCTTATTGGCGCCTGGTACTCGAGGCGGCTGCCTTTGCGACGACTCTATCCCGTCAACACTTCTACCCTAATATGCGTTGTATGTTTTATCTGTCACAATAGCAAGGGAAAAGCCAAGTATGCCATAATATTGATGGATTCGTCGGATGATGAGGACGCGGGAGGGTGTCTTGTCGATTCGTTTCCCGGCGCATCACCGATGCAGCCATCAGATCAAACCTGGTTCCCGTTATTGGGACTTCAAAAACAACGTCGAAACCAATATGGGGCGCGTTGGGCACTTGGTAAAGGGATTGCGGCATGTGGCGGAGATTGGCGTGAAGGCTTTGCGATTGGCGGCAGCGGCCTTCACCCTGGTGATTCTGGTTTCGGTTTCTGCCCTTGCGCCCGCAGCAGCAGCGGATGATTCCGTACTCGCCTATGGTGCCCGCATTGCCGGTGACGATGCCCGCACGCGTATCGTCATCGATATGGACCGGGCTCCCACCTTCACGGTTCACTACCTTGACAATCCCGTCCGTGTCGTTGTCGATCTCCCATCAACGGCATTCGGTTTCCCCGCCGGCAGTCTCAAGCCGACCGGTCTTTTCAAGGATATCCGCTATGGCACGATGGATGCGGACAGCGCCCGCATCGTGCTGACGGCAAAGAAACCGGTAAAGCTGGTTACAGCCAAGGTTCAGGCCGATGAGAGCGGCAAGGGCCAGCGCCTCGTGCTGGATGCCGAGATGCTGCCTGCTGAACAATTTGCCGAATTGGTGAAGAAACAGAACTGGACGAGCGGCGATACCGCCAAGGATGTCGGTCCGGTCGAGCCGACGCAGAAGGCCGATCCAAATGTGTTCCTCGTTGCAGTCGATGCCGGTCATGGCGGTATCGACGCGGGCGCGACCGGTACGGACGGCGTCACGCAGGAAAAGGACATCACTCTCGCGTTTGCGAAGATGTTTGCCGACAAGCTGAATGCGCAGCCCGGCATCAAGGCTTTCCTGACGCGCGACAAGGATCAGTATCTATCCCTATCCGAACGTGTGACGATCGCCCGGCAGAATCGCGCATCGCTCTTCATCTCGCTGCATGCCGATACGCTGAAGCAGAAGGATATTCGCGGCGCGACCGTCTATACCATCTCGGACAAGGCGTCGGACCGGCTCGCCAGCGAAGTGGCGGATCGTGAAAACAACTCCGATCAGATTGCCGGCACCGAGGCTCAGACGCAGCCGGCCGCCGTCAACGACATTCTGATGGACCTGACGCGCCGCGAGACTCAAGCCTTCTCCATTTCGCTGGCGCAGGATGTCCTGTCCTCGTTCAACGGCCAGATATCCATGATCAACAATCCGCATCGCCATGCCGGTTTCCAGGTTCTGACGGCGCCGGATGTGCCCTCGATTCTGCTCGAACTCGGCTTTCTCTCCAACAAGGAGGACGAGAAGCTGCTGCTCGATCCCGACTGGCGGCAGAAGGTCGCCGACCGGCTGACGGAGGCGGTGAAGCAATATCGCGTATCGATTATCGCAAACGGCGGCTGAGCGCGCCGGATGGGACGATCGGCAGTGGCTTCCATGTAACAGCGATGCATTTTAGAATTGGATGAAATTGGAATACCGACGGCGAGCCCTATTTTGCTCACATTCCCGCCGTTACAGCGAAGTATCATTTGCTCGCGCATGAAGCACGGCTCTGTCCTATTGCCGTCTTGCATTCACGCCGCGAGCGTGCAAAACGCCCGTGATTATGCGATGATCTCGCGCACGTGCCGCATGAAGAACAAGCACCGGTAGTATCAGATGATCAGACTGATTGGATATTTCTTTGGCCTCGGCTGCCTCCTGTTCCTAGGTGCAGCGGCTGCGGCTGCCATCTATCTGAGCGTGGTCTCGAAGGAACTGCCCGATTACGAGGTGCTTGCCAAATACGCGCCGCCGGTCACGACGCGCATTCACGCCGGCAACGGCGCGCTGATGAAGGAATATTCGCGCGAGAACCGGCTTTTCGTGCCGATCCAGGCCATTCCCGATCGCGTCAAGGCGGCCTTCCTGTCGGCGGAAGACAAGAATTTCTATAACCATCCCGGCGTCGATGTCGGCGGTCTCATCCGTGCCGTCGCCGTGAACCTGCAGAATATCGGCTCCGGCCGCCGCTTCGTCGGCGCGTCCACCATCACGCAGCAGGTCGCCAAGAACTTCCTGCTCTCCGCCGACCAGACCTTCGACCGTAAGATCAAGGAAGCGATTCTCTCCTTCCGCATCGAGCAGGCCTACAGCAAGGACAAGATCCTCGAGCTTTACCTGAACGAAATCTATTTCGGCCTGAATTCCTACGGCATCGCCGGCGCTGCGCTCACCTATTTCGACAAGTCGGTCAACGAGCTGACCATCGCCGAATCGGCCTATCTGGCATCGCTCCCGAAGGGGCCGTCGAACTACAATCCCTTCCGCCGTGCCGAAGCAGCGCTCACCCGCCGCAACTGGGTGATCGATCGCATGGTCGAGAATGGCTATGTCAGCCAGAGCGACGGTGAAGAGGCGAAGAAGCAGCCGCTCGGCGTCGTGCCGCCGAAGAGCGGCCCGTCGCTCTTCGCATCCGATTATTTTGCTGAGGAGGTTCGCCGTCAGCTGATCGACCAATATGGCGAAAAGACCCTTTATGAAGGCGGCCTTTCCGTTCGTACGTCGCTCGATCCGCAGATGCAGCTCGAAGCCCGCAAGGCCCTTCAGGATGGTCTGATCGATTATGACGAGCGCCGCGGCTACCGTGGCCCGCTCAAGCAGATTGCCACCTCGCAGGATTGGGGCGTCGAACTCGCCAAGGTTCCAAGTCTGAGCGACGTGCCGGAATGGCGGGTCGCCGTCGTCCTTTCCGTATCAGATCAAGGCGTCGATATCGGTCTGCAGCCGCGCGTCGATGCGGCTGGCAAGGTATCGGCGGAGCGGACGCGCGGCACGATCGCTCCCGCCGACATGCGCTGGGCTTATCGCTCGGCCGGTGGCAAGTCGGTCAAATCGCCAAGCGGCGTTTTGAGCCCCGGCGACGTGATTTACGTGCAGAAGAGCGGCAATACTGATTCGAGCAGTTATCGCCTGCGTCAGCCGCCGAAGGTGCAGGGCGGTCTCGTTGCCATGGACCCGCATACCGGCCGCGTACTCGCCATGGTCGGCGGCTTCTCCTACGCGCAGTCCGAGTTCAATCGCGCCACGCAGGCTAAGCGTCAGCCGGGTTCGTCGTTCAAGCCCTTCGTCTACGCTGCCGCCATGGACAACGGCTATACGCCGGCCTCGGTCATTCTGGACGATCCGCTGCAGATCACGCTTAGCAACGGCGATGTCTGGAAGCCGACGAACTACGAGGGCGAGGGCGGTGGCGTCCATACGCTTCGGTTTGCGATCGAACACTCGCGCAACCTGATGACGGTCCGTCTTGCTTCCGACATGGGTATGCCGCTGGTTGCCGAATATGCCGAGCGCTTCGGCATCTACGACCATATGAACCCCGTGCTCGCCATGTCGCTCGGTGCCGGCGAAACGACGGTGCTGCGCATGGTTTCGGCCTATTCGGTCATGGCCAATGGCGGCAAGCAGATCAAACCGACGCTCATCGACCGTATTCAGGACCGCTATGGCAAGACCATCTTCAGGCATGAGGAACGCGTCTGCGACAATTGCAACGTCAGCGCCTGGCAGAATCAGGACGAGCCCGTCATCGCCGACAATCGCGAACAGGTGCTCGATCCGATGACGGCCTATCAGGTCACGTCGATGATGCAGGGCGTCATCATCCGTGGTACGGCCGCCGGCAAGATCAAGCTCAATACTGACGTCGCCGGCAAGACGGGCACCACCAACGATGAGAAGGATGCCTGGTTCGTCGGCTACACGCCGAGCCTCGTCGCCGGCCTTTATATCGGCTACGATACGCCGGCCACGCTCGGCCGCGGCGGCACGGGTGGCGCGCTTGCCGCGCCGATCTTCAACGAATTCATGCAAGCCGCCACGAAGGATGAGGCGCCCGAGAAGTTCCAGGTTCCGGCCGGCATGACGATGGTTGCGGTCAACCGCGCGACCGGCATGGCCGCGCAGCCCGGCGAGCCGAATGCCATCATGGAAGCCTTCAAGCCCGGCACCGGCCCGGCCACCAGCCTGCAGGTCATTGGCGGCGGCGATGCCGCGGCGCAGGTGGCGCCTGAGGAAATCCTCAGAACATCGCCGCAGGCGAACCAGGCGGTCACGTCCGGATCCGGCGGTCTCTTCTGATCCGACCCAATTTGTCTGACCGACATGCCGCGGGGCTTTACACCAGCGGCATGTATATCTATGTCACCAGCACTCTTTGAATTGGATGACCGCTTATCTTGAGCGGTGAACTGAAGAAGTGGGATTATGCGAGCCGAAATCGAGAAAGTAGTCGATGAAACCAAGCAGGCTATCACCCTGCTGAGGAGGCATCTTTGACTGGGACCAGGCGATAAGACGACTGGACTGGTTAAACAACAAGTCAGAGGATCCGACCCTCTGGAACGACGCTGCCGAAGCACAGAAGCTGATGCGCGAGCGCCAGCAGCTTGACGATGGCATCAGTGGCGTGCGCGCGCTGGAGCAGCAGCTTGCCGACAATGTCGAGCTGATCGAGCTCGGCGAAGAAGAGGGCGACGCCGATGTCGTCCGCGAGGCTGAAGAAGCGCTCAAGGGCTTGAAGGCGGAAGCCGCGCGTCGGCAGGTGGAAGCCATGCTATCGGGCGAGGCCGACGGCAACGATACCTACCTCGAAGTCCACTCCGGCGCCGGCGGCACCGAGAGCCAGGACTGGGCGAACATGCTTCTGCGCATGTACACCCGCTGGGCCGAACGGCAGCGCTTCAAGGTGGAGCTGCTGGAAGTCCATGACGGCGAAGAAGCCGGCATCAAATCCGCGACGCTGCTCGTCAAGGGCCACAATGCCTATGGCTGGCTGAAGACCGAATCGGGCGTGCATCGCCTGGTGCGTATTTCGCCCTATGACAGCAATGCGCGCCGTCACACCTCGTTCTCGTCGATCTGGGTCTACCCGGTCGTCGACGACTCGATCCAGATCGAGATCAACGAAAGCGATTGCCGCATCGATACCTACCGCTCGTCGGGCGCCGGCGGTCAGCACGTCAACACAACCGATTCGGCCGTGCGCATTACGCACATCCCGACCGGGATCGTCGTGCAGTGCCAGCAGGAACGCTCGCAGCATAAGAACCGCGCCAAGGCGTGGGACATGCTGCGCGCCCGCATGTACGAGGCCGAATTGATGAAGCGGGAAGAGGCTGCCAATGCCGAAGCCGCCTCGAAGACGGACATCGGCTGGGGTCATCAGATCCGCTCCTACGTCCTGCAGCCTTACCAGCTGGTGAAGGATCTGCGCACCGGCGTTTCCAGCACGGCGCCGAGCGACGTTCTGGACGGTGATCTCAATGAGTTCATGGAAGCAGCCCTTGCGCATCGTATTAGCGGCGCCGCCGATGCCGTCGTCGACGACGTCGAATAAGGTTGCATCCGTTCAAGCATGAAAAAGCCCTGGAGACGGGGCTTTTTTTCATGGTGCATCCTGCCTGGCTGCTTCCGGCCTTTGGGGCTGACGCAGAATCTCTCTCAATCCGAAAACTGTTCCGCCAGGATCCTGTCCGACCATGACCTGTCCGGATCGGAGAGGATACGAGCCGTCGTATCCTCGCTCTGGCGGATCTGAATGCCGAGGACCGACTTGACCTCCGTATTGTCGGCGGCGGCGTTGACGGGGCGCTTATCCGCTTCGAGCACGGTGATGTCGACGGTCACCTTGTTCGGAAGGAGCGCGCCGCGCCAACGGCGGGGACGGAAGGCGCTGACGGGCGTCATGGCAAGCAGCGGCGCTTCCAGAGGCAGGATGGGGCCATGGGCTGAAAGATTGTAGGCGGTGGAGCCGGCTGGCGTCGTCACCATCAGCCCGTCGCAGATCAGTTCCGGCAGGCGAACCCGCCCGTCGATCTCCACCTTCAGCTTTGCCGTCTGATAGGATTGACGAAACAGCGAGACTTCATTGATGGCGAGCGCGACGCAGGAGCTGCCGTCGGCATTGCGCGTGGTCATCTGCAGGGGGTGAAACGCGTTTTCGACAGCTGCTTCGATGCGCTCGGCCAAGCCATCCGTGCGGTAGTCATTCATCAGGAAGCCGACGGAACCGCGATTCATCCCATAGACGCGTTTGCCGGTATTCATCGTCTTGTGCAGCGTCTGCAGCATGAAGCCATCGCCGCCGAGAGCCACGATGATATCCGCATCTTCCTGCGAGGTTTGGCCGTAGAGGCGAGTAAGCTCTTCCTGCGCCGCTTGAGCCTCTGACGCGGTGGAGGCGAGAAAACAAACGGATTGAAGATTGCGCGACATGCAATGTCCTCTGAATAGCGATTCTTCGTAATGTTATTCCCTTGCCGCGACAAGACGTTTCGCGCGAACTGGTGAATCGGTCGATCCCCAGCTTTGACGCCGATCGACCGATTTTCCCTTTACAGGATTTCAAAGTCTGTTATTTGGCATGCCCATACGCCCTTGTAGCTCAGTTGGTAGAGCACCTGATTTGTAATCAGGGGGTCGCGGGTTCGAACCCTGCCGGGGGCACCATCATCGCCTTAGTTTATAGGGCTTATAATAGATTTCTCATACATCGCATTTTACAGCATCATCCGCATTTTACAGATTAGCCTCGATTCGTTCCCTTGCTGATCGCGTCCACAATATCCTGCCCAGCCAGGTAATGACGCCTGATAATTGCCTCAGCATCCTCCTTCGAATGGCCGGAAATCTCAGCGATCAACTGAATTTTATCCTCATGTGACCGATCCAAGTTGGCATAGGCGAAGGTAATCGCCGTTCCTCTCAGGTCATGGAACGTTACCCCCCTTATCTTCAGTCGGGCCATCTCCTTCCGCCATGATGCCCGAAAGCCGCTTGACGTCCAGTTCTGCCCGAACGAGTTGACCAGAACTCTTTGGCGTTTTGCTTCCTTGGCGTCCTTCAGCACTGGCAGGATATCCGGCGCAGCGACGACACGCACCCTTGCTCCAGTCTTACCCTGCTTGATCGAAACCCGCTCTCCGTCGAAGGCTAGGACAGGCATTGTCAGGATATCTTTCTGCCGTTGCATTGTCCAAAGGGCTATCATCGCGACGTTACGGAGGTGCGGAACGGCATCATTAAGAAGCTTGTTCAGTTGCTCGTCACTCCAGATTATATCGCGACGGCTCCCCTCATGAAGCCTCTCCACTCGCTCCAGCGGGTTGCGAAGAATGGTCTCATTGTCCTTCGCCCATGCGAAGACACGCGCCAGCAGCCCCAGATGCATGTCAGCAGAACGGGGAGCTTCCTTCATGGTGTCTCGCCAAGTCAGAAAGCGCCGTCGGCTTCCACGGGCTTCTATGGCGGCGATAGGGAAGGTTTCATACTCGGCCCGGATAACCCCGAACATCCGCTCGTAATCTTTGCGAGTTGCCGCAGCCAATGCCTTATATTTTGCTGTGGCGCGAAACTCGTCGATAAGGGATCCTATGGTCCCAGCGGCGGCATGGACCGGCCGGTCGCGTGTCAGCCGCACATATTCCTGAGTGAAAGCCTTCGTCCCCGGCTTGGCGTTGATCCGCGGTGCGCCTTTGCCGCGCCAAGCATAGTAATAAATGGCCTCTGAGCCATCAGCCAACTTGACGCTGACCCTATGCACGCCCACGAGCTTTCCTTCCATTCTCCCAGTCCCTCAAAGCTTTCTCTGCGGTGTCTTCTTCACGATCAACCACAGCAAAGCTCTTCGGCGCGAATTCGATTTCGCCGGACGGGTGCATGATGACCCGGACGTTGTTCGATGCTGCGGCGGCTGCAGCATCAGAGATTTCGGCCTTGGTGTAAGTGCGGGCTCGGCTCATGTGCGACTATCCACATTGTTTCCACAGGCGGCCGTGGGTTTACCCTCCTTGCCATCGTTGGCATTTTGTTCTTGCAATAAAGAAGGGGTGGAGTCCGAAAGGGACCGTATGGACGATGAAAGATCACGAAGCAGATCCTTGATAAAGGCTCGCGCGTGCGTGATATCGCCGTCAGATCGGTTCAGGACGCTTCGGAGGCTATCAACCTTGAGCGCAGCCTCTTCCAAAGCCTCTCGTCTGGCAAACTGCTCGGCCCGTCGCAATTCATCGCGCATCCGCTTCATGCTATATCGAGGCATGAGATCAGAGCCTTGGTCATCAAGGCGGCGAGCCTCATCAAGATCGGCCTTTGAATACTCAGTCATGACGCCATCTCCAACGCTTCGACAGCATCACGCAAAGCCCTAAGCCTGATCTGGCATGCCGCAGCTTCTATATGGGAGTTTCTGGCCTTGTGAAACTTAAGCCAGGATTCGGTTTGGGAGATGAGGGCGAGGATCTGGGTCATTGTCCCACCTCCAGCAGCATAGACCGCGCTTTCTTGTAGCGCTGACGGCGTGACGGCCCATTCGGGTCTGACGCGATGATCCGAGCCGGATCAAGATTGTCGGCTATATCGGCTAGCTTTACGCGCCGTGCGATAGGATTGGCGGCGGCTCGGCGGACGAAATCGAAGTAATCCTCGCCATCCTGACGGGTGAGCGCCTGAACTGCGTCCCTGACTTCTGCCGAGAACTTGTGCGCCCGCAGATCATCGGGCTTGAGGTCCGTATCCTCAAGGATATCGTGAAGCACTGCGACGATCTTATCCGTTGGATCTTCCATAGCCAGCATGACGCGCAGCGGATGAAGGATATAAGGTGCGCCCCCCTTGTCTACTTGGCCTTTATGCCAGTAGGCGGCGAGCTGGATGGCTTTTGAGAGCATGTCCGTCACTTCCGCACCTCATCGTTAAGAACGGCGCGGCCCGATCTGTAAAGGCGGATGCAGTTTTTGCATGCCTGCGCGAGAGGAAGATTGATCGTCATCCGATACGATCCGGTGAAAGCCGTCGTCTTGCATAGCGGCGCACTCAGATGTCCGGCACGAATGATGTTTCCATAATAGGACTCACCCGTCTCGCAGACGAGATGAAGTTTTGCGCCTGATTTGATTTGGGCGTATCGCATCACAGCCCCTCCAGCTTAGATAGGAGGGCGCGGCCGTTTTCCTGGGCGGCGTAAAAAACGCGATCAATGATCGATGCGCACAGATACTTGCGACGCGGTGACAACCCATCCCAGAAATCCATGGAGCCGCCATTCTGGGCAGCATATTCATCGCTCCAGATAGCCATGGCGAGTGCGGCTTCGGCGTGTGGTTTCAGATTGCGGTCAGTCATTGGTGTTTTCCAATTTAGAGAGGAGAGACCGACCAGCGTCGGTGATTATCCAACCATCTTCGCCGGCCGCCGCCTTTCGAATTAATCTGTCTTCCTCCAGCTTTTGGAGCGCTTTATGGGGGCGATTATAGGTTTCGCCCCGATCAGACAGTTCCAGGATATCCAGTAGGATGAAATGGGGTACGGTAGCCTTCTTCATGACTGGTGGTCTCCCAGCTTAGAGAGGAGGGCGCGGGCAGCCCTCAGTTCCGGCGCTTCGTTTCCATCGCCATCTTGCGTTTCGGCGTAGTTGGTCAGAAAGGCGCGAACAAATGTTGCCGTCTCTTCCATGATCTCCGCAATGCGGAGGCGTTCGGCCGAAAGAGCCATAGCGATGCTCAAGACGTCTTCGCGCTTGTCGTGATCGGAAAGATTTTCTCTGGAATCGTTCGCCCACAATCCGGAATACAACGTGCGGGCGCGCTCCATGATATCGTCCGGTATCTTGCTCATTGCAGGGATTCCTTGTTCTTGCGGATCGCGTTCCGGCTCGTGACCATCGTGTAGCCATCGGCGAAGCGGACGCAGCAGCTATTCATGGTGCCGCGCGCCAGAACCTCGCATGGCTGGCCTTTGCGGCCCTGGCGATCCCAACGGTAAATGTAGGGAAGTGGCGCTGTGCTCATTGCAGCGGCCCTCCGTTGGCAATGCCTTCGGCTTGAGCCCGCGCCTGAGCAACATATGAGGTGACGAAGGCCTCAAGCTCATCATGTGCCTCTGCCGTATCGATGACCATAGAATGCAGGACGCCCATGAGCGCGGTCAGAATGCCGCCGGTCATCACTTCGGCTTGCTGATTAATGCCAAGCGCCCTGAAATCGGGATGATTGAAAATGTGAAGCGCAAGGGAGACGACCATGCGCCTGATCTCATCAGCTACGGCGTCCGTCTTGCTTGTGGGGTCGAAAGGTTTCATTCCCCCCTCCCATCGCTAGAGCTGATGGGGGGAGGCGGAGGAAGAGGACGCCAGTGGGTCGGTTGCCAGTTGCTGAGAGAGCTGCGCCATGATCCCCGGGCGGGATTTTTGTGGTAACCCCATCGAACAATATTATAAGCTACCCATCCTTTCCCAACCATTATGCCGAGAATTTCGGGACCATGACCATATGGCTCTGGCCTCCCTTTCGGAGCCGTTTCGATCGGCAGCCACCCGTCGCCGTCACCGGCTTCTATAGGTTCATGGAAATAGTGGATCTGGTGGCCGTACTCGCGGGCCTTTTCCTCTTCGAGAGCGACGTTCAGGCTCATGTGAAAACAGCCGGTGCTGTCCTCGTACCAGGCGCCGACCGGCTCCTTCAAGCAAACCACTCCGCCTATAGAGGAGAGGTAAGCCGAGATGACACGGTGCATTGCGTCCTGCGGTAGAGCATAGTGCTGATCATGCATGACATTGGCGAGTTCTTGCTCTGCGGCTTCGAGAGCGCGTTCGTGCGGTGTGGTCATTGGGAGGAGTCCTTATCTAGCTCGCGCCGTATCGCCTCGCGCTCAAGCTCAATGGTGTTGCGGCAATTGCGGATTGCGGTTTGGACAATTTCGGGAAGGTTAATGCTGGCGAAAGATGAGAGAATTTTCTCAGCCTCTTTGGCCCCGGCAAGGGCCGATGCAAAGTTTAGATGCACCGACAATGATGCTTGGTCTCGATCTCGGCCCGTAAGCTGTGTGCCGTACTGTAGAAGCCATTCAAGCGCCTTTTTGTTCTCGCTGATGGCTTTGGCGGCGGATTCTATACGTGCGGTGTTCATGGTCACGCCCCCTTGCCAGAGAGGGCAGCATCCTCTTCAAGCATCCGCTGCCAGCGATGAAAGCCGTTCAGCTTACGGTCGGCTCGGCTTTCGTCGTAATCGTCGCCGATCAGCTCGCGCAGCCATTGGACCGCCGCGTCCAGATCAGCGATCTCTTCAAACAATGCCTGACGGTTCGGTTTGCCGCTGACAGGTTCGCTCTGGTCGAGGCCCTGGATTAAGCAACGGGCAAGGATAGTCGCAAGCTCGCTGGCTTCCTCGCATGCTTTTCCGAGAGCTTGGTGGATAAGCACGTCCGGCTCGGGTTTCCAAAGGGTTATGCTCACTTCCCGTCCCCCTTCTGAGAGAGGGCGGCGGACGTTACGATAAGTGCTGAGGCGATATATGTGATGCGTTTCATTGATCTTCTCTTTCCCGAAGACGGCCGGCTGTTGCCAGGCGCTGATTGATGATTGCGGCTGCAAAAGGTTGAGCGTCATCGCCCATGTCGGACCAGAGGCCGAATATCGTCAGGGCGAGAATGTGAGGATCGATCCCGGCACGCCGCCAGAATTCCATTTCGTTCATGGAGTGCTGGATGCGGTGCTGTTCCGGTAAAAGTGGGAGTGCCCAGCGGTCGGGAGCCTTCGAACCTTTCCCGCGACCATAATGGCCGAATTGCGGGAAAGCTGACGAAAGGTGTGCGGCTTCGACGCCGTACTCTCCAGAGACGCAGCACGGCAGGCTATGGATGAAAGACAGATAGCTCTTCGACTTCGTTGCCTTCCGCTTCGGCGTGGGCTCGAAATTGGTGTTGGCGATACGGAAGGCTGTCATGCTCGCCTCCCAAGCCAAGACACAACCCGATCGAGGATCGACTTGCGAGCAGGAGCGACGACCGGATTCCGCGCGGCTATTTCCTTCTTTAGCCGTTCGGTCGTCTCGGCTCGCTTCTCGATATAGGCGAGGGTGGATTGACGGGCGTGGGGATAGCGGCGGAGATGTTCGTGGGCGGCGCTCACACGGCACCTCGCGCATAAAGATCGCAGATCTGACCAGCATTGAAGAGATCGGCACGAAGCTCGGCAATGCGGCCAACGAGCTCGGGGATCTGATCAGGCCAAACCCACCAGACCGGAAACGTGCCTTCGTCCTCGGCGCGCTGAAAGTCGCTGCCTTGTCGGACGCGCCGCCCAAGGCTGTCGAAGCACATGGCGGTGAAATGATGGCCGCGCCATCCCTTCGTGTCGCCATGCTCGGCGTTGTTGTATTTCGGATGGCGGGTAAGCCAGGATTGGGCCTTGTTCACCCACTCTTGCTTGCTGGTGAATTGCTGGTCTTCAAAGGGAGGCGTGAAACGTAGTTCGGTCATGCTACCCTCCCAATGTCATTGATGATGCGATAGACCCGGCGAGCCTCGTCGACGCTGCGAATTTCAGCAGTGTGGTATTCCTCGATGCCGAGGACATGGGCGATCATCGTGTAGAGCTCGCGCCTGCCATACCGTCCAGACTTCCAAAGCGGGTCGAGGATGCGGTGAATGTGCTGGCGAGCTTCCTTGATTTCGCGGGTAGGAATGCAGCCGAGCGGGTTTGTGCGGTCCTTGGTCTTATGGTGGCAGCCGACGAAGTTGCCGCAGGCATCGCATTTCCAGAATGGATGCTGTGCTAGGTCGCCGCGGTGCGGATAGATTTCCTTGCCGTCAGTGAGGCGAACCTGAACGTCGACTTGGCAGCCGCAGCAGAAGATTGAGCGCGTCTTACTCATTCTACACCGCCTTTCGGCGGCCAGATCGTGACCGTCTCGCCGTTTTCCATAGCCTCTCGGACCAGCCAGACGATCTCCTCATCGCTATTGAACGGAACATGGGTGCGGCATAGATGGCCGTCGGCATCGCGGGTTTCCGCTTGCCAGCCAGCTTTACGAACGTCTTCGGGCGTTTGTAGGTTGACGGGATTCGGGTTCTTCATGCCGCGCTCCTGTCATTCGCGCCTTCATGGAAGCCGCCGCGGATTGTCTCGGTGAGGTGGATTCCGTTCGTGTCGCAGAAGGCGATGGCGTAGGTAATAAGGCTCGCCGCCCGGGCGACAGACATTTGCGCCGTGCTTTCGCGAATGTTGACGAACTCGCCTTCCAAGCCCGGGACGAATTCAACTTCGCCAGCCGTGGCTTTGGTATGGCCGGAAACGAGAAGAACCTTCCATTCATCTGCATCGCGGCGCCTGCCAGCCCATGTCATGTGAGACTTGGCAATGTCGGTGCAGATCGCATGGAACTTGGCATTCTGATCGAGGCTGCGTGTCGCCGGCCCGATCGTCATGGCGCTGCCTTCCGGCGCAGACCGAAGGGCGGAGATAGCATTCTCGCGCACTCGGTCGTTGATAAGGATGAAACGTTGCTTCTTCTGGGCCATGTCGATCATCCCGCCATAAGGGGATGGCTTTGCAGAGCCTTATCGACATTCGCCGGCCGCTTTTGCCGAGCAGCTTCGAGCCGCTTTTTCAACTCCAGTGCATCGCCGGGGTGACGAGCCCAAAAAATCTGCAGGCTGGCCCGGTTCGCGTCTTCCCATTTCGCCACCGCGATGGGGTCGAGGTTTGCAATGTGCTCGACAACGGCGTCGAAGAATTTGCCATCAGGCACATTCTCGAGAGCAAAGCCATCGCCCCACCAGATGGTGAGCGCATCCTTGCCGCCGATCGCGCGGAGCCGATTGTCCTGCTGCTCCTGAATGACGATTTCGGAAGCCGTAAGGTCCAAGACCTTGGCGCGGTCCATCTCGGCTTCGTCATAGAGGCCGGTGAACTGCTCCGGCCATCCGGCGCGCAAGGCCTGCATTTCCGCGCACTTGGCGATCATCAGGCGGGGCATGCGGCACCAGTTTCCGGAATCGTCCAGCGTCTGCTTGCCGGTTTTGTAGCTCTTGCCGTTGTCGTTTTTAGCCCATTCGTCCTTTATCGGGGCGAATTCATCCCAAAACGCCTGACCGGCGACTTCGTACCAAGTCCCGTCCTTCTGGTCCTGTTTCCAGAGATAAACAGTCGCCGAGACAATGCCCTGAGGGTTGAGTGGGCTGATTAGATTCTTGTCGATCTCATAAGTCGGCGGCTTGCTGGCAGGTCGATAGTCGCCACAGCGCTGCGCAATGACGCGTTGGCCGTCGCGGCTGATGATGATCGTCATCTTACGCTTCGCGGCGTCATTCTTCGAAAAGACCATTGGGATGATCTGCCCGAGGAACGGATCAAGGCCCTTGGCCTTAGCAACCTCCATATAAAGATTGAATTCGTCGTCGTTGGTATCCCTGGCGACCGTAGATTTGACGAGCGCGATCTGACGGGGGCTCATGTCGAATTTCGTGATGGCGTTCATAATCACTTCCTCCGTACGGAAAGGCTGCGGCTGCCGTTGTCGAGAGTGGCGCCGGGAACGGAACCTCCGTCGAGCGCAGCCCTGAGGGCTTTCTTGTCGAGCTTCGGAGCAGGGCGCTCTTGCTCGATCCAGAACCTTGTCGGGATATCGGCCTCGTTGAGGACGATAAGGCCGGGCGCGCGCTTCGTCAGAGTCAACGTTGCCGTCGGCAGGCGAAAACTATCCTGCTCTGTCGCGATCATGGCCTGTTCGATCGTGGCCCGGATGCGCTCGGCTCTCTCTTCCATCCGGCGGCGCCGGTCGGCAAACTCGGTTTCCTTGGCCTTGAGCCCGACGATCTGGATCTCGCACTCGTCAATCTCGTCGAGCGCAGTCTGTATCGCCTCAAGAAGATTCGTCTCGCCTTCTATCGTGTCGGCAACCAACTCTTGGTCGTCATCGACGCCCTGAGCCCGAAGGTTGGTCATGAGACGCTTCGCGGCCTCGGCCTGCCGCGCGACATTGAATTCAGCGTCGTGCGACATGGACGGAACTCTCCTGATTTCTAAGCTGCTGGACGCGAAGGGCTTCGTTGGCGCTGGAAAGAGCGCCCCAGCCGATCGCAGTGAAAAATCCGATGAGCATCAGCATCGCGAAGAGCTGCTGGACCGCCGTGAACCGGATAACCGGGGTATCCCGAAGGTCGAGCATCGGGGCGACGGCGCATTCGCCGGCGGTGCAATGGCATTCTCGATATATTTTTAGGTCGCATCGTTGCATTTCGGACCTCGTTGGAAAGATGATTTTCGAAATCCCGCGTTTGACGGCGGGATGCCGAATGCCATCGGCTTAGTCGGCGACCCTGCGGGCCAGTTCTGCATAGGGATCGAATTCGCGATCGGTCCGGAACATGATCTTGTCGCCGGGCTCGAAGGCATGGGGAGCATGTGTGTCATGGCCTCGAAGATGTTCGAGCTTTCCAGGGCTTTCGAGGATCGCGTAAAGGATCGTCATTCCCTGCGGCGCATCGGGATCGGCGAAGACCGCGACGCGTTCGGCTTCGAGAACGTGATGGTGTCCGGTTTCGCTGTGACCGATGATGAACTTGCCTTTTTCCTTTTCGACCGGCTTGGCCGAAGCGGGGATTTCGTCGACGCGGAACATCCGGATTTCGCCCTGTGCTCCAAGAGTTTCGATAATGCGCATGCGTAGTTCCTTTCCGTTTCAGGTTCTGATGGTTGGAAATTCGAAGGATTCGACCGGAAGGCCAGTCAGCCACGCTTGAGCTGACTTCACGGTGTTGCATTCAGGGGGAACCCCGATCGCAAATTCGCGGTTTGTGCCGCAGCGTGCATGGATAAAGCGGCTCTTGCGGTCGAGATCGGGAAGCTGGGCTTCAACGAGAGCGCCGCAAAGCGGATCCGGATGCTCGTCTATGACCTTAGCGTTCAGTTCGCGGAGAACATTGTGCCAGCCTACGATTTCCAGAGCAGCACGGCGCTGTTCGATGTTCGTCCAGGTCAAAGCCGTTTTGGCCGTCAGGCTTTCCCTATCCTCGATCCACTCAGCCGGGATCTGGACCCCGTGCCAGTAATAAAGGCACCAGCCATCACGCCAGCGATGTGACGGGCCGTTCTCGCAGTGCGGCCGGTTTTGGTCGTCTACCTTCAGGACTTGGGGAAAATCCGACACAAGGCAGAATTCCTCGTGCATGACACGAAAGCCGCCGTGGATTGCTGCCTGTTCCCAATGCGCATAGCCTTCATGCTGGCGCAGCTCAAGGCCGAGAATGTCTCGGCAGGCCGTCAGATAGCAGTCGTAGCCGGCCCACATGTTGCCGCCTTGATACGAATTGTACCAACGCGGCGCGCAACTGATCCCGAGATCGCCGCCAAGATCTCGGCATACGCGCGCCGCTGCGCTCTCTGCGAGAGCTTTCGCGCCTTTGGCGTGAGACTTTTTTTCGGCATCCGTCGCGGCATCCGTCGCGGCAAGCGTCGCGGCATACGTCGCGGCAAGCGTCGCGGCAAGCGTCGCGGCATCCGTCGCGGCAAGCGTCGCGGCATACGTCGCGGCATGCGTCGCGGCATGCGTCGCGGCATGCGTCGCGGCAAGCGTCGCGGCAAGCGTCGCGGCATCCGTCGCGGCATGCGTCGCGACATCCGTCGCGGCATGCGTCGCGACATCCGTCGCGGCATCCGTCGCGGCATCCGTCGCGGCAAGCGTCGCGGCATACGTCGCGGCATACGTCGCGGCAAGCGTCGCGGCATCCGTCGCGGCATTTTGTTTTCGAGCGTACCAAATCGCGGCAGAAGCACCGTAAGCGAATGCCATGACCAGAGGCGACGGAACGATGACGATACGCGGCGTCTTCAGGCCTGCGACCTTGTAAAGCCCCTCGATCGCAGGAATGATCTTCTCCGGCTCGATTGGATCAGTGCGCATGGCGCGGCTGATCCAGAGCTTCGAATGTTCATCCATTCGAGCCTTTTCTTCCAGCGTGATGCCGCCTTCGGCTCTGTTCTTGGTACGAACGATGTTTACCATTTACGGTATTCCCTCTCAAAATATTGGATGGCTGATGATCAACGGCCGATGGAGATTTCCGGAATGCGGGTCGTCGAATAGGACAGGGGCATGGCGGCACGCCGGCGGAAGACGGGAGCCTCGACATTGCCGGCGACCGCATCGCTCCATTCCCGAGCGGCGGCCGCGCCGATTGGCGTCTTGTCGCTTTCGATCTGGTTGGCAATTTCGTTGAAGAAGAAATTGTCGACGACGTGCGCCGAATTGATTCGGCTCGGACGCGTCAGGACGCGATTGCCGATCTCGATAGAGGCGACGTAGAAATAGCTATCGTCCTCGCAATCACTTTCGAGGGTTGCCGTCCCGTAAAGCAAGATGCCTTCGCCGTAGCCAGGGAGCTTCACTTCGTCGAAACTGAATTCAAGCGTTGTCATTGCCATCATCCTCTGATGCCGCTGCGTCAGGCGCAAAGCTGCTGAATGTCGGAAAGCTTGGTGCGGAGGGTTTTCACCTCGGCCAGAAGAGCCGGCTTCTCGATGCTTTCGCTGCGCCCGAAATAGACGCCGAGCAAATCCATGGGATCGATGTGCAGGACGCGGCAGATTGCAACGAGCGACCCAACCGAGACGCGGTTCGTGCCCTTCTCGTATTTCTGGACCTGTTGGAAGGTGACGCCGAGTGCGTCGGCTAGACCGGTCTGCGTGACGCCACGGATCTTGCGGAATTCCTTGATGCGGGCGCCGACTTCGATGTCGATATTTTCAATGCGCTTTGCCATTTCCGTTCCTCATCTTTCGCAACCGTTTCTTCGTGCCATGGCAGATCAGTCGGTGCGGTGTTGATGAGATTATGAAAGCATATCTTTCAAACGGCTGCAAGCGAAAAAAGAAAGCATTGCTTTCAAAAATGCGTGGTGACGCAAAATAAAAGCCCCAGAGGCGAATCAACACCTCTGGGGCAGGAATGGATCAGGCGATAATTTTGGTTATTCGCCGCTCCGAAGAACGTAATGAACGCTCTTAACTCGATGACCCTCAAATCTCAGCGTTTTAGGCGGGTTGAATTGCTCTAGGACAAGTTCTTTATCGGTTCGCTTCACAAGCTTTTTAATGTAGGCGAGCGGAGGCTCATGCTCCTCAATATGAACTTCGGCAATAACGTAGTCGCCTTTGACGGGGCGGCGATTGGGATTGACGAAAACAGTTTCGCCATCCTCATAGCGCGGCTCCATCGAGCTTCCTGAGATCTGCACTGCGTAGGCATTCGGAATGCCGCTCAAGCTTGGCGGTGCAAAGATGTCATCTAGGCGGTTACCATTCAACACAAACTCGCCATCCTCTCCACCCACTGCAGACCCATATTGGGGAACCTTAACCAGGCTGCGGGCAAATTCGCCTGTTATCCTGGCATTCGCAGGCTCTCTCGGCCCTGTAGCAGAAGATAATAGCTTCTCGCCCTCGTTGTAGGCAAGCCATTCTATTCGCACGCCTGCGATGCGTGACAACACCGTGAGAGCATCGAGCCCTACTTCCTTGCCAAGCTCCCAATTGCCAACAGCACCCCGCGTCACCTCTTTACCTTCTCGTGTAAGGAGATCAGCGAGTGCCTGTTGTGATCGCAGCTTCAGAATGTCGGCGCGCAGGTGCCGAATTCTTTCGCCTCTTTCGGGGTCAATTTTGCGTGCAACTGTCATGTCGGGAATATGCATGAAGAAAGCCGATCTTTCATCGAAAGAGATGCTTGCGCTTTTGTGAAAGATATGCTTTCAATGGGCGCATGGAAAACGTCTGCGACATCGCCAAACTGAAAGCCGGTGGCCCCGCCGCCCTAGCAAAAGCCTTGGGTGGCGTCACCTCCCAGGCCGTATCCCAATGGAAGAAAGTACCGGCTGAGCGCGTGCTTGATGTCGAGCGCATCACCGGTATTTCGCGGCATGAATTGCGGCCGGATGTCTTCGGAAGTGCGGAGACCGCAGCATGAGCGCCGAAGCCCAGATCATTCCCGAAGACATCCACGATGCCGCTGTCCGCGCGGTTGATGCCGATCGAGAAGATTTTCTGCTCGCAAAGGTGTCTGACAATCAAATGAACCTTCGGAAGGTAGCAATCGCCTGCGTCGAAAAGGCGATCCTGGCCGAGCGCGAGCGAAGCGCCCAGCCGCGCAAGAAGATCATCGAGGCAATGTGCGATCTGCCTCACTCGATTAACGACGACAGAGTTGAATTTCGCTTCGACAGTCGGCGTTCCGGCAACAACGCACTCGATCAGCTTCTGACCGCCCTTGAGCACCGCTTCGGCGCTGCGAAAGGCGGTGCGTGAATGATCTCCCGTACCTCTCTCGCCAACGAGATCGATGAATACGATCAGCAGATTGCCGATATGAACACCGGCAAAAGGGATTGCTTTGATGCCTATCGGGCGCAACTCGTTGCCGGCGGCATGGACAAGACAAACATCAAGACCGAAATCGAGGCCGTCAAGGCTGCGATCAAGCGTCGTCGCGCTGCCAAGAAAGACCCGATGGCCGTCGAGGAAAAAGACGCGCTGATCGACGAGATTTTTGAGGAGATCACGACGTCGCCTCGTGCGCCGCGCGCCACGCGAGAAAACATTGAGAAATTTGACCGCGAAACAGGCGAAATCCTTGACGACAATTCCGAGACGGTGGGCGGCTTTCCGGTTGCTGCAGCGCCGACCAATGCGGAGGAAACCGGCGCCACTCAGCAACGCGACAACGAGGCTGACGAGGTACCGCATCATCTGGAACCAACTCGTGGTGATGATGACGGGATCGCTGATAGCGATAGAAGGAGCCACGGGCAGGCAGCTGGTCGCTACCCTGAGAGCCAGACGGACGGGAACGGAACCGTGACAGTTGTCGGTACCGAGAGCGGAACCGTCGCCAGTCCGAAGGTGCTCGACGGACGCTCCCCGGTCGCAGGGGAAAGCAGGCACCATTGCGACGTGTCGGAAGACGAAGCCGGTCAGACCCTCACCGGCAACCCTATTCCAGAGTTCGATCCGACTGAGGATCGCAACCTCCCTAATCCCATTTTGAAGCTGAGGCCGCACTGCCTTCACCCAGGCGGAGATGACTGCGGCGGCTACGGGAAAAATCATTGCCGTGACTGCCTCAGAGCAATGGAGGGCGCGGTATGACCTCTGCGTGTGCCAATCGCCTCGTTGCTGCGGTCGAAGACATTCGCGCACGTCGCTGTCGCTCCATCACGGTCACAGAAGACGGCACGGTCATCATCGTCTGTGCCGAAACGGGAAAATCTGCCTCGGGCCGGACGGTCCGCGAGGCCAAGGAAAACTTTGAGAGGGCAGCATGAGCACCGCCGTCGCCTGCTTCCTCATTGCCATCATCACCGGAGCCTTCTTCGGAACTGGCATTTTGCTCATCCGACGCATCAAACCGAAAGCTCCAGATTCCACAAACACAGGTGCCGTCGAAGGTGATGATCGGAGCTTCCGAGATCCCAACGACGGCGATTGATTTTTGAATGGGTGCGGTGGCGCTCACAGCGCTGCGCCCAGAGCTGGTCCCGACTATTCCTCCTCTCCTCCCGTAGTCGGGGCCAGCATTCTTAGACGGAGACGATTATTCGCCAGTCTCATGACCAGGGCTTGAGTAGCGTCCCCGATTTGAATGAAGGCGGCCGGGTCCTGGCGGGGATCACCGGCCGCAGCAGAAGCCGAAATAGCGGCGGATCGGCTCTGCGGAAATGGAATAACGGTTGGCCCGAGCGGCGGACCAGACGACGGGACCCCAGTCCCTGCAAGGATTTCAGTCCCGTCGTCATCGATATCGGTCCTGCGCATCTCTGTAGCTCCCTGAACAAGAGCGAAGATGAACCAAGCGGAGCCGGAAAAAATGGAAATCTCGTCCAGAGATTCGGAGAAACTGAAACAGGAAGAACGCAAGCAAATGTCTGATGTAGCTACTGCAAATTTCTTGGTCGAGCAGATCGGAAACAAGCGGCATATCGGCGACATGCTTCACACGGCATGGCGCGAACTCAGCCGCCGCTTCCCGCATTGGGATGATCCAGAAAATAGATGGACCGAACGCCGGCTCAAGGCCTGGCGCAACAACGAAAGCCAGATCGTGAAGCATTTCCAGATGATGGAGCTTTTCGAAACTGCGGAAGCACTGAGGAGCGCGAGGGAAGCCCATGCCGAATTCAAAGCCAAGACCGAGCATCTTCGTAAGATGGCTAAGCTTCGAGCGGCGGGAAGCAATCGCGATCTGGCTTCGCGATAAGGCGGCCGGCCTGGCTGAGTGGGTATGCCCTGAATTGAAGGACGGTGAAGGCGAATGAGTATCTACGTCTTGCGTTCAGCAGAGCTTGTGAAGATCGGATACAGCGCCGACCTGCGCCAGCGAGTATCGTCGATCATTGCCTCCATCCCCGTTCCCGTTGAGTTCGTCGGCCACATGCCCGGCGATCGAGACCTCGAAGCTCATCTTCATGAGCGCTTTGCGGCAACTCGGTTCTCCGGAGAGTGGTTTGTCGAGACCGATGAGATGCGGCAAGTCTTCGCCGTCATCCTAACGCCGAAGCTGCCCGAGACGAAGAAGATCACCAGCGGCTCTATAAAGCGAGCCCGCGACCATTCAGCCGTCAGCGTCATGCAGGAGCAGCTTCGTCGCGCAGCTGCACATCGTTTCCCTGAAAGTAGCCACGGCGATCGCATCACATCGCTGGCTGATCTCCTGAAGTGGCCAAGGAGCAGAGTGAAGGACGTCTATTACGGAGATAAGCGGGTTTCGCTGCGCGCCGCAGAAATCGACGATTTGGCCTACGCAATCGCGCCTGAGATCCGGGAGGACAAAGGATGATGCAGCAGCTTTCCATGCTCGATCTGTTGATGCCGCAGCCTACGCCGATCGTAAACGAGCCCTTTTGGCTTCAGACCAATCTCGACAAGAGCGGTTGGAGTTGGGGCAAGATCGGCATCATGGCGAACGGCGATGGAACTTGGTCCATCAGCACCTCGGACAGCATCGGCGGTTATTGCGGCCATGGTGGGCCATTCTGCGGCGAGCACGGCAACTTCAAGGAAGCTCTCACTGCCGCTGTCCGGATGATGCATAGGCAATGGGCCGACATTTCTATCCGGATGAACGATAGCTGCTGCCAGGAAAGCCATCGCCGCGTTGCCCGGAAGGGTCTGGAATGGCTCGCGGGGATCGAGGCTGAATACGGAGTGTCGCACTGATGTCCGAAGCCGATCTCCTCCGCGAAGAAATAGCCGAGCTAGACGCTCAAATCTTCCGGCTCAAGGGCTCAATGAACAAGGGCGACAATGGCGTGAAGCTTTCGAAGCTCGCGATCATCACCCGTCTTCGTGACCGGTGCCGACGTTCGTTGGCTGCGCTTGACCGTCGTAACGGGGAAGGGGCGGCGGCATGAACGCACCTGTTTCGGCTCGTGGCCTATTTCGCGCCACCGGGAAGAAGTCAAAGCCGGTGGTCATCCGCGATCTTGAAGGCAACCTCGTCAAGGCGGACGCACTTGAGCGGGAGGAGAACGAATTCTATCCGACACCAGTCGATCCGATCAGGTCATTCATCCATGCCGAGATAGATGCGCTTCGCGCATTCCAAACCATATGGGGCCCGGCGTGTGGGACGGGCGTCATTGGTCGTGAGCTGCGCATCCATGGTTTCAAGACGATCGACAGCGATCTAATAGATCGAGGCTGCGGTGCGGAGATCAAGAATTTCTATGATTTCGACACGGCTCCCGCCAACGCGATTGTCGAGAACCCGCCATTCGCTGAATGCGGCTGGGAAAATGGGAAAGCGCGTTGGCTTTATCATGCGCTCGAGACGCTAGACGTTGATTACATGGCGCTCCTCATGAACTGGGGCTTTCCCGGTGCGGGTGGCCTCGCACCGTTCTGGTCGAAGTACCCGCCAGCTCGCGTCTACCTAATGCGCTGGAAGATCGATTTCACCGGGCAGGGCGCTCCGCCCATGCTCAACGGATGGTTTGTCTGGGACAAGCGCCACATCGGGGAAACGGTCCTTCGCATGCTTGATCGTCGGGATGCGCGGCAAGGGGAGATGAACCTTTGACCTTCCTCGAAGCCTTTACCCTTCACGGTCCTGATGTTGAACGCATAGCTCGAGACCTTGGCATAACTCCACCGGAAGCCGACCGCCTCGTCAATGAGGAAATGAACCGCCGGCATGAAGAACGTCGCGAGAAGCGCCTCTCATACCATCGTGGCTACAATCTCCGATCCCGAGACCAGTTGCGCGAAATCCGCGCCGGGAGGGGCGTATGACCGTCACGATGACCCGACAGGAGTATCAGGCCGCTATCGCCAAACCAAAACGTGGCAACAAGTTCAAGGCAGAAAGAACGCTGGTTGACGGCATTTGCTTCGATAGCAAAGCCGAGGCGTCGTACTATGCCCACCTCAAGCTCCGCGAGCGCGCTGGCGAGGTGACGGACGTTGAACTCCAGCGTCCCTATGCCTTGACGGTCAATGGCATCTTAGTCGCCACCTATCGGGCAGATTTCGTGTTCTGGGATAACCTTGCCCGCCGTCGGCGCGTGATCGACGTGAAAGGCGTTTCCACGCCCGTATTCCGTCTCAAGCAAAAGCTCATGCGCGCTTGCCATGGCATCACGATCGAGGTGGTGAAATGAGCATTATCGCGACGGCAGTCAAGCATTTGATCGCAGCCGGGGTTTCCGGTGATGATCTAGTGCGAGCGATTGCTGACATGGAGGCCAATCAGGCTCAGATTTTGAATGAGCCGGTGCTTTCGAAGCGTCAACTTCGCAACAAGCGTCATTACGAACGTCTTAAAACGTCTGAAAAGCGTCTTAATTCAGACGATCAAGACGTTTCAGACGGTTGTTCAGACCTTCTTTCCCCAGAAGGTTCCTCCCCCACACCCCCTTCTCCTAAACCCCAATCTTCTATACCCCCTTCGCCCCCTTTAGGGGGCTCTTCCCCCACGGATCGAGCAATCGAGATTTTCAGCGAGCATGCCTCAAAAGCCGGTATCGCTGTGCCTCGCAAGGTCACCGTCGACCGTCGCCGCAAGATCGAGGCGCGACTTCGGGAGCATGGCGAGGACACCTGGCAGGAAGCCTGCCGGCGCATGGCGGCAAGCTCATTTTGCCGAGGCGAGAATGATCGTGGCTGGCGGGCGGACCTCGATTTCCTGTGCCAGCCAAAGAGCTTCAACGGCCTGATCGAAGGCAAATACGACGACCGGCCGCATCAGAGCCGTGCACCACCGGGTCGTGAGCGAACAATCTTCGATGCCATAGACGATTTCACCGGAAGAAACACCAATGAACTTTCAGCAGGAACAACGATCGACCTTGATGGCGGAGATTATTCGCCCAATGTTCACCTCCTTGCCTCTCCCGCGCGGCGTTGATGCGGATGAACTGCTTCACGGTTACCTTGTCGCCTTGGAAGGCTTGCTGCCGGGCGCGCTAAAAGCCGTCGTGCTGCACCTCGTCCGCGGCACATGGCACGAGGAAGTGAAGTTCTGCCCGCGTCCTCCCGAGTTGGCGAACATGGTGCGCTTCGAACAACGGCGTGTCGAATCTATCAGCCGGCCCCGTCTTCCGGCCCCTGCTACCGTTCCGCATGAATGGAAGGATTGGCGTCAGACCCACATCGATAAGGCGTTCTCGGAACGCAGGAAATTCATCGAGCATGTTTCTCCCGCTCAATCCCACCAGCGTGCGCGCCAAAACAGATATCCGGCAGGATCCATGTTTCTCTGGTCGCTTGGTCCTGCGGATACAGAGATTGGTTCCATCTATGGGCCACCAGGTAGCGCTTTATCCGACAACGAAATCTGGGGCGACAATTATGAGTGCCTCCCGGATTCAATTACCGGGCGCGTTCGGAGGACCGCAGCATGAAAACCTCCGATATTCGCCGCGTCGGCCTAAAGGATGAGGTCATCCGACTTCACTTCGAAAACCCAGATGCTACCACAGACGAGATCGCCGCGGCGCTTGGCGCTGGCCCGGAATACGTTCGCTGCACCTTCCGGAGAAATGGCCTGAAGGCTGTCAGGAAGAAAGACAGGCAGCCAACACAAATCGAAGCCAAGCAACTCCACTACAGCGCGGCCACAGCATCAAGGCTTCGGCCCTTCGCTGAGCGCCGCGGCGTCACGGTCGACCGGCTCATCTATATGGTCCTGCAGGTTGTAGCGACTGATCGCATGGTTGATGCGATCTTGGATGACATGGAGGTTTTATGAGCAAAACGTATGTCATAGCGGATATCCACGGCCGATACGATCTCCTGCAAGCTGCGTTGGAGCGCATCGAGAACAATCCTTCCGGCGGGACTATCGTTTTCTTGGGCGACTATGTGGATCGGGGACCCGATTCGAAATCGGTGCTCGACAGATTGATGGAGGGTCCGGGCGGCGCTCATTGGCGGTGGGTGTGCCTCAAGGGCAATCATGAAGACATGATGGTCGCTGCTCTTCGAGGAGAAGTCGATCTTGCATGGTGGCTCGGGAACGGAGGCCAGCAGACCCTCTCATCGTTCGACATGAGAGTCCCTGATGAGTATCTCGCGTGGGCCGACGCGCTTCCGCAATATCACGCTGATGGAAATCGCATCTTCGCCCATGCCGGCGTTGATCCGACGAAGCCGCTAAGCGAGCAAACCGAGGCAATGCTGCTTTGGTCCCGGTGCAGCAAGTATCACGACATCGCCCACCATGACGGCTATCTCGTCCACGGCCACACCCCCTTCGAAGACGGTCCAGTCGTTCTGGAGGGGCGATGCAACCTCGACACCGGAGCAGTTTGGACCGGAAGTCTGGCTGTTGCTGTCTTCGACGACCAAGTTCCCGGCAAACCCGAGCGAATTTTCACAATCACGAGATGAACCGAGCGGCGGCTCGACAACGAGGGCAATGAAATGGCGGCAGCAGCACGGAAAACCCGCAAGAAGGCGATCAAGTCGGTCCGGTCATTCAAAGACCTAGTGCCGGCGAATATCGACAATCAGTTTCACGATCTCGGAAATCGTCACTCCGAGATCAAAATTATCGATATCGAAAACCCGCACTATAGCCGGATTCACGCTGGCGCGTCAGGAAATCCCAAGACCGTCCAGGCAGCATTGAACCTTCGTGAGAGCCCGATCGCGATGATGGCAGCTAAGGGACACCTCGAGGTCCACCAAGTCGAGGCCGCCATAAAGTTCCGAAAGCTGTGGGAGGCGCTTGGTGGCGCTGGAGCCGGCTCTTTTGACTATGCACGCGAGCAAGTCGACGGCGGCGGAGTTCGTGAACCTATAACCGATCGGCAAATTGACGCGGGGAAAAAGCTCAACGATTGCCAGAAACATATCGGCATACGGGCCTTTGGCATCGTCGAAAAGGTAGCCGGCGAGGGCGTGTCAATTGCCAAGCTTGGCAGTACTCATCGAGAGAAGACAACGCTGGCCGACTATCTTCGCCACGCTCTTGATGACCTCGCAGACCTGTGGGGAATGAAGACGAGGGCAAAATAGGCGCTTGCCAACTTATAACCTGCCGGGTATGTATTAAGCATGATGGTGATTTGCGCAAGGCGCACACCGAATCAATCCGATAAATTTACGCAGGCAGGGCAAACGGTAAGCCGCGTGGCTCATAACCTCGAAATATCCGGTTCAATTCCGGAGCCTGCAACCAAATTCGCGCAAGCGCTGGAACAACTCAGAGCACTCGAAAGACTGCAGGCGAGAAATCGCACTCATGAGCCAGGGGCGCGAAACAGATCGGGAAGGCTCCGGAAGCCCGGAGAAAAGATAAGCGGTCGCGATTTACTCGGGGTCGCCTCTGCCGTTCCTTCCCGACCAATTCCTCACAAGAGGACAGGACGGCCCGCAGCGGGAATGCTTGCATAAGCCGGATAGCCAAGGATTGGGGTTCGTACCCGGTCACCGTCCTGAATATTCGCCCTCCTAGCTCAACTGGTAGAGCGCTCGATTTGTAATCGAGAGGTTGCGGGTTCGATTCCTGCGGTCGGCACCAGTTATAGGGTTTCCGTTAAAACGATATAACCGGGCTAGATCGGCATAACTGCTGGTCGGGCTTTTCGTTTCTGAAGAAGCGGATATGTCCAGCTTCGCCCGCCGGCACGAGGAACAAGGCTTTCACTCTTGGCTGTAGAAGCCGCGCCGTCGCTTCCGGGCCTGTCTGCCCATAAACCGGTGCGAAGTGAGCAAGTCCGGATAATCAACAGGTATTGAAATAAATCAAAGGAAATCAAAATGGCTCGTGGCGGCAAGCGTGACGGGGCCGGCCGCCCTGCCGGTGCCGCGACGAAGCGCACAAGAGAGATGGCGGAAAAGGCGGCAGAGGAGGGGATTACGCCTCTCGACTTCATGCTGAAAGTCCTTCGGGATGAGGCTGCCACAATGGACAATCGCATGTGGGCAGCAGAAAAAGCGGCCCCTTACGTTCACGCTAAGCTCGCAAGCGTCGAAGTAACTGGCGATCCCGACAAGCCGGTGCAGACAGTGACGCGCATTGAACTGGTAGCCCCAGGGCATGACGACAGCTCGGATTGAGCTCCCTCCGAAGCTGATTCCCGTCTTCTCAGGGGATGCGAGATATCGGGGCGCTTATGGTGGCCGCGGATCTGGGAAAACGCGAACATTCGCGAAGATGGCGGCTGTAAAGGGATATCAGCTTAGCCAGTCAGGCGAAACCGGCGTCATCGTCTGTGGTCGAGAGTTTATGAACTCTCTTGACGAAAGTTCGATGGCGGAAGTGAAGGCGGCGATCGCAAGCGAACCATGGCTTGCTGCGCATTATGACGTTGGCGAGAAATACATTCGGACCAAAGACCGTCGGATATCATTCGTCTTCATCGGTCTGCGTCATAACCTCGACAGCATCAAATCGAAGTCGAAAATTCATCTGCTTTGGGTCGATGAAGCAGAGCCGGTTTCGGAAACGGCCTGGATCAAGACTATCCCGACGGTGCGCGAGCATGGGTCGGAAATCTGGATCACCTGGAACCCGGAGCGGAAAAACAGCGCGACTCATAAGCGCTTTCGGGATGACCCTCCGAACCATTCGAAGATTGTCGAGATCAATTATACCGACAATCCTTGGTTCCCTGATGTTCTGGAAAAGGAACGTCTGAACGACCTCCACAAGCGGCCTGATCAATATGCCCACATCTGGGATGGCGATTTCGTCACGGTTGTTGAAGGTGCCTATTACGCTCAGGCTCTCGCCGAGGCCAGACGCGAAAACCGCATTGGAAACGTCGCCGTTGACCCGTTGATGACGATTCGGGCGATCTGGGATATCGGCGGTACTGGCGCCAAGGCAGACGCAACGGCGATCTGGATTTGCCAGTTTGTCGATCGGGAAATCCGATTCCTGAATTATTACGAGGCCGTCGGGCAGCCACTATCGACACATGTTAATTGGATTCGAGAGAACAAATACGGGAACTCGCTTTGCATCCTTCCTCATGACGGCGTGAACGGCGAAAAGGTTTATGCCGTCACCTATGAGGGAGCTTTGCGGGGCGCCGGCTTTGATGTCCGTGTGGTGCCAAACCAAGGGCCTGGCGCTGCAATGCAGCGTGTGCAGGCAGCGCGCCGACTATTCCCGCGCATGTGGTTCGATACGAAATGCCAAGGCGGCATTGAGGCAATCGGCTGGTATCACGAAAAGCGGGATGAAGAGCGAATGATCGGTCTCGGCCCAAATCATGATTGGTCGTCGCATGGCGCCGATGCCTTTGGTCTCGCTGCAATTGTTTATGACGAACCGGAAATTCGCGGATCTCGACCCCGCTATTCCGGGCGCGGCTCTTCTAACACAACTTGGATGGCTGGTTGATGGCTGAAACAAACGTTCCAGATCAGTCGTCTGAATTGGACGATCTGACGAAAAAGCTGATCGGCTGGTATAAGGAAGATATCGAGGCCGTCACTGAGTGGCGCAAGGAAGCTCGAGAAGATTTTAAGTTCTATGCCAACGATCAGTGGAGCGACGAGGACGTAAATGTCCTTCGCCAGCAGAATCGCCCTGTCATGACGTTCAATCGGGTGGCGCCGTTGGTCAATGCCGTTACCGGCTCAGAAATCAACAATCGCCGCGAGGTTCGTTATATTCCCCGTGAAATGGGGGATGCCGAAGCTAACGAGATCCTGACATCGGCCGGCGAGTGGTTCCGTGATCAGGCAGATGCTGAGGACGAAGAGTCTGACGCCTTCCAAGACACCGTTATCAGCGGCATGGGCTGGACATCGACGCGCCTCGATTATGAGTGCGAGCCGGACGGCCTTCCGAAAGTTGAACGCCTCGACCCGCTTAAGATGGTTTGGGACAGCCGTGCGACGAAGGCCAATCTTGAGGATTCGGAGCGGTATTTCTACGTCGACGAAAAGCCTTGGTCTGAAGTTCAGGAGATGTTCCCGAAGGTTCCCAAGGAAGAGCTACATGCTGCATGGGCGAGCAATCTTTCGACAGAGCAGCCAGACCCACATGATCAGACGCAGGCCAATCTCTATACTGGCACGCAAAACGAGTTTGTCGATAAATATCCGCGGCGCCTTTGCACGATCGTAGAATGCCGCTGGCTCGAACGCGAACCTTATTGGCGCGGTCCTGATATCGGAAATCCCGGTCAGATGCGTGAGTATGCCGAAGAGCAGATCCAGCTCATTCAAAAGAATGTGCCGGGCTTCAAGGCCGTTCGGCAGTATCGCAAGGTAGTTCGACGCGTCTTCATTGGTACGCGCGTCCTGGCGCCACCGGATAGCCCTCAGGTTCCGGCAGGGATGGTCGGCTGGGAATGCATCACCGGATTTCATGACAAGATTAAGCGCCAGTTCTTTGGCGTGGTGCGCCCGACGAAAGACCCGCAGCGCTGGTCGAATAAATATTTCAGCCAGGTCATGTACTTGCTCAACAGCAAGGCCAAGGGCGGCGTTATGGCGGAAAAAGACGCCTTCGCCGATCCAAGACAGGCTGAGGAATCATGGTCGAAGTCTGATAGCATCACTTGGCTTAAATCCGGATCTCTGGGGCAGAACCCTAAGGTTGTTCCAAAGCCGGAAAGCCAATTCCCCGCCGGCTTCTGGACACTCTTCCAGGAGGCAAAGGAAGCCATCAACGATGTGACCGGTCTGTCAGCCGAATTCATCGGCACGCGTGAAGTCGATCAGCCTGGCGTCCTCGAATATCAACGCAAGCAGTCGTCGCTCAATCTTCTTGCGCCGCTGTTCAACAGCCTTCGTCGCTATCGCAAGCGCCAGGGCCGCATCATGCTTTATCTGATCCAGAACTTTCTCTCAGACGGTCGCCTTGTGCGCATCGTGGGTCAAGATCGGGCACAATATGTTCCGCTGACGAAAGAGAACATCGCAAACATCGAATACGACATTATCGTTGACGATGCCCCAACATCTCCGAACGAAAAAGAGCGCACCTGGCAAATCCTGATGCAGCTTCTCCCGCTCATCAAGGATCAGGTTCCCCCAGATATGCTTCTGCAGCTGCTGAAATATTCTCCGCTGCCGGCGTCTCTTATCGATCTCATGATCAAGATTGCCCAGCAAAAGCAGGCGGCGGCGGCTCAAAACCCGCAGCCCAATCCGTTGCAGATCAAAATGCAGGCCGAGTTGCAGAAACATCAGCTCGATATGCAAGGCAAGCAGGTCGATATCCAGGCCAAGCAGCAGAGCGCCCAGATCGACGCTCAGTCTCAAGGCATCGACCTTTTCTATAAGCAGCAGCAAGCCGCTCTCGACCAAGAGACGGCTCGTTTCCAGCAGGAAATCGACATTCGCAAGCTTGCTCTTCAGGAGCAGCAGGCCGAAGCGGCAGCGCAACGCGCGCAAAACCAGCAAACGCGCGCCGCAAAACAATAGCGGATACCCGCTTTCGTTCGCCTATGGCGCTCATAGGCTTCGTTAGCCCACGTGACGGGCAAAGAGGAAAGAATGAGTGAAGCTTTAACTGATGGTCTTTCGTCGGCCGAACAGGCTTTTTTCGATAGCCAGGGCGCGACCGAAATCCCTGCAGACGTTGGCTCGGCAAATGCCGCTGATACGCAGCAGAATGATGCGCAAGACGCGGCCGAAGGCGGCGCCGACGCCGGCTCTTCTGAGCAATTGCGTGATGAAAAAGGGAAATTCGTCCCGCATGGCGCCTTTCATGAAGAGCGCACCAAGCGACAGCAGCTCGAGCGCCAGCTTGCCGACATGCAGGCAAAGCAAGCCGTTCTTGATGATCGGTGGAATACCCTTCTGAAAGCCGGGAATTCCAAGCAGGAAGAGCCTCCCGCGCCGCCGTCGCCGGAAGAGGACATTTTCGGCTACATGAAGTGGCAGGCCGATCAGATCAAAAGTATGCAGACTGCGCAGCAGGAGCGCGAAAAAGCCGAGAATGACCAGCGCCAGGCGGTCGAGCAGGAAAACGCGATCTGGTCGCATTGGAATCACTCTCGCACCGAATATGTTCAGACGAATAAGGATTTTGACAACGCCGCCAACTGGCTTTCCGATTATCGGATGGGCCAGCTTAAAGCCATGGCGCTTGTCGATCCCAGCATGGCAACGGAGCAGGCCAGAAACCGGCAGATCAATGCGGAGCTGAAGTCAATCATCATCTCTGCTCATCAGCAGGGCCAAAATCCGGCTGATCTCATTTATCGGCTTGCCCAAGGCTATGGCTACAAGCCGGGAACTGTTGCGGCATCGGCCCAGCCCGACCAGCAGAACG
Organism: Rhizobium centroccidentale; assembly: GCF_030182565.1. NCBI lineage: Bacteria > Pseudomonadati > Pseudomonadota > Alphaproteobacteria > Hyphomicrobiales > Rhizobiaceae > Rhizobium > Rhizobium centroccidentale. The sequence goes on from NZ_JAQJCG010000011.1 coordinate 177,054, forward strand.
CCGATCTTTCGGCCAAGGTCGACCAGCTGGGCAAGGCCCTTGATGCTTCGAAGACCTTGACCGCCTCGAATGGTAAGAACGCCGCCGATCCTATGTCGGCTGAGGCAATCGCCAACATGAGCGAGTCCGAGTTTACCGCCTGGATGAAGGACCCGGCCAATGAGCGCCGGTTCCGTCAGATGATGGGCGGCTGAAATCTGAAATGATCGTGACAGCCGGTTAAGCCTGTCTTCGTCTGCCGGCGCGTCAGTCCGGAGCCCGAGAGGCCGGGTAATCCCTCTTCGCAAGCAGCGGCGTCACAGCAGCAAGCAACCACTCCCAACAATTCAAAACGAGGATTTCCACGATGGCTGTTACCAGCTATGGCGTGAATGACGCCCTCGCCGTGAAATTGTGGAGCAAAAAGCTCGCAGTTGAAGTCAGCAAGGCCACTGCGATTGCTCCGCTTATCGGCACCGGCACGAACAGCATTCTTCAGCTCAAAGATGAGCCAATGAAGGGCAACGGCGATCAGGTCACATTCGGCCTTCGTCGCCAGCTTATCGGCGATGGCGTTTCCGAAGCTCAGGTCCTGGAAGGCAATGAAGAAGCGCTTTCCACCTATTCGGACAAGATCACCATCAACGAACTGAACCATGCCGTTCGCGTGAAAAACGAACAGACGATCGACGCGCAGCGCGTGCCGTTCAGTCTCCGCGATGAAGCGACGGCCGGCCTTGCCGATTGGTATGGCGACCGTCTATCCCTGGCTTTCTTCATGCAGATGGGTGGCTTTACCGCTCCCCAGATCTCGTTCGAAGGCCGTATCATCACCGTCGGCGCGGTGCACTATCTCTATAACACGCCGACGGCGCCCACCTTCGTTGTGCGGCCGAATAACCGCGCCAACGACGAATCGCTGACGACCGGCGACACCTTCGACCTCAAGCTGATCGACTACGCTGTGGAGCGGGCAAAGCTCGCCAATCCGCGCATTCGACCGGTTCGCGTCGATGGCGACAACAAGTATGTCATGTACCTGCACCCCACGCAGGTAACGGATCTGCGCACGAACACATCGACGGGCCAGTGGCTGGATATCCAGAAGGCCGTCTATATGGGTTCGAAGCAGAACAACCCGATCTATGACGGCTCGCTCGGCGAATACAACAACGTCATCCTGCGTGAAGCGGAACACGTTGTTCCTGGCGTCAGCTCCGCCGCCGGCACTCAGATCACCACGACCCGTCGCGCCGTTCTTCTCGGCGCTCAGGCTGGCGTCATGAGCTTCGGCATGAACAACACGGCGTCCAAATATAAAATGGTCGAAGAGTTGTTCGATTACCAACGCGAACTCGGCGTTTCCGTCCAGACGATCCTCGGCATGAAGAAGACTGTTTTCAACAGTAACGACTTCGGCTGCGTCGTCGTCTCGACTCTCGCCAACACGCACTGAGGAGGGCTAGTCAATGGCTACCAACACTGCTCAGATCAACCCGCCGGCTCGTCATATTTCGCAGCAGCAGATCGTCTATCTGCGTCGGAATATCACGTTCAACGGCAATCTCTCGCCAGTCGTCGGGTCTATCCCGGCCGGTGCCATCATCCTGCCGGCTCTTTCCGGCGTTGTTGTCACGACTGGTTTCAATGCCGGTACGACCAACACTCTCGCGATCGGCACCTCTGGCAACGGCACGGCGTTCGCTTCGGCTCTCGCGCTGGGCACCGCGGCATTCGTCGCAATCAGCGCAACATCTGGCTTTCGCCTGGCGGCAGACACGATCATCACGGCAGCCGCCACCGTTTCCGGTACGGCGGCAACGACCGGCGATGCAGACGTGATCATCGCCTACATCGAAAACCAGTAAGCAACGAAGGGGCGGGGAAACTCGCCCCTCTTTCATTTGGAGAATTCCATGTCCGTCAATGCGTGGCTTCACACCGATTGGTCGCTGATCGACTTCGAAGACAAGAAAAAAGAGGCTCCAGTGGCGGCAGCTGAGCCGGCAGAGACGCCGAAAGGCTCATGTCCGAAATGCGGCAAGCATATCGGCAAAGGCCTCCACATGCACATGAAGGGCTGCAATGGACATTCTGGCCAAGCTCACTGAATTGGGCTTCTCAAACGCTTCGATTCTCAACCCTGAACAGGGACTGGCGCGTATCCGCACGGATAAGGGCTGGATTTATCAGCGCTTCGAGACCGAAGACGAAATTGTCGCATGGGCACACAATCGTAAGCCGGGAGCGCAATAATGTCGATTATCGTCACAACCGGCGGCCCGATCTCATCTTTATCGACGGCCATCTCGAGCGCTGCGCCGACCTTTGGCGACATCCTGACGGCAATTGCCGACGACATCGACGACACGACCGGAGAATACACTGCGCAGATCACTTCAGCGATCCTTAGCGCCATCCGCTATTGCGAGCGCTTCGCCTATTATTTCAACGAAACTCGAGACATTACATTCCCGACAGTCGATGGCCAGGAGTGGTATGATGGCGCTGATAATCCGGCAATCCCGACGCTCGTCAACATCGCCATGGTCTATACCGAGGATTCCAACGGCGAGCGCTGGTATGTCAAGCGCGCAATGCCAGATGATATTGAGCTGATCTCCGACAATTCGGCATCGCGCGGGCGCCCTTATGCTTGGACCTATTTCGGGCGCCGCATCCGCCTTTATCCCATTCCGAGCTCAACGGTTTACACCGTTCGTCTGCAGGTTGGCCCATATCGCCTTGACCAGATCACGGACCAAGGCCAGTCGAATGCCTGGACAACGGAAGCCTTCGATCTCATCAAGGCCCGAGCGAAATACATCCTCTATAAGGATACGATCAAAGACGCTGCAATGGCGTCAGAAGCACTCAACGATTTCAACGATCAACAGGCGATGCTTCTCGGAGAAACCGCCAGCCGCAATAGCCGCGGCGTCATCATTGCAACGGCGTTCTAATGCTGATCCCGCTCGCTGAATTCCGGCCGGATGTTGCGGATTTGAATGCGCCCTATACCGGCGAGCTCCGCAACGTTCTTTGCGCTGATGGGTCTTATATTCCAGCCCCTGAGTTTCAAGGAGTTTCCAGTGCGCTTCCGGAAAAGCCTCTGGGGTGGCTTTCGGTGCGCGCTCTTTCTGGCGATGTGATCTTTTTCGCTGGCTCGGCGACGAAGCTCTACATTCTCAACAACACGACATTGACATGGAGCGACATTTCGCTTGCGGCCTATAACGCAAACGATGACGCTCCATGGTCGTTCGGGCTGTTTGGGAGCTTCGTGATTGCGGTAAATCCCAATGATGACCCGCAGGTTTATGAAATTGGCGTTGACGTGCAGTTTCGCGATCTAGGCGGATCTCCGCCGCGCGCCGGCATGGTCAAGGTTTGGGGCGATTTCGTCGCGCTGATGCAGTTGACCGGCAACCCGAACCGCGTTCAGTGGTCTGGCCTGAACAATTGCGAGTTCTGGACGCCTGGCAGCAACAATTCCGACTATCAGGATTTCCCTGACGGCGGGAAGGTCCAAAGCTCATCGGAAGCCACAAACCCTATCATTTTTTTGGAAAGCGCCATCCAAAGAGCAACGTTTGTCCCTGGATCGGCTGAGATTTTCACATTCCTCAAGATCCACGATAAGCGGGGAGCAAAATCGCCTTTTTCGGTCGCGACACGCGCTTCATACGCTTTTTATGCTGATGAAGGCGGCTTTTTCCAGATCGATGTTGATGGCGGAATTACGCCGATCGGCTTTGAAAAGGTCGATCGTACGGTCTTCCGGCGCTTGAACGTCCTCTCGATCTCAAAAATTCTCGGGGCTGTCGATCCATTCTATTCGCGCGTCTATTGGGCGCTCGATTTTGATGGGAATGGCATTTTTGAGACGATCTATGTCTATGACTGGCAGATTGGAAAATGGACAACGATCGATGCAAACGTCATCGGGATTTTCCCTTATGCCACGCAGGGATATACGCTCGAAGGTCTTGATAGCGTTGCCAATCTGGATGCGCTTCCCTTCTCGCTCGACTCCAAGGCGTGGCAGGGTGGAGCGCCTCTTCTCGGTGGGTTTGGCTCTGATTATCGTCTTGGCTCTTTCTCTGGCGACAATCTGGAGGCAATCATTGTCAGCCAGGAAGCAGGGCAGACCGACGGGAGCATCACCAGAACGGCCAGCAGTCAGCCGATCGTCGATAGCTATAATGTCTTTGTCACCATTGGCGTTCGAATGCGTCGCAACGAGTTTGAGCCCATAAACTGGCTTCCTGAGGCTGCGCCATCATTCATAACCGGTCGCATTCGCAAGCGGGCGAGGGGACGGTACTATACCTATCGGATTCGCATCCCAGCGGGCGAAACATGGTCGCATATTAGCGGCGTCGATATCGATCTGAGCCAATCAGGAACGCGATGAAACTGGAACTCACGACCGAATGGCCGTTGGAACGTGTTGCCGCCTATGGCCCGCAGATCACGGCTGCGATGAAGAAACTCATCGCGAAGTTTCCTGAAGATGCAACGCTTCAAAGCATGACGGCAGACATGATGAACGGTCACGTTCAGCTCTGGCTCATGCTGGACGATGCTGACGATTTTAAGGGTATTGTTTTGACGGATGTTCGCTCGATCGAAGCGACCGGCCATAAGTCGGTGCGGATCGTCGGGCTTGCTGGCATCGATGGCGTGGAGCTTTGCCCGCATATCGAAACGATCGAGCAATGGGCATGGGAACAGGGCGCTCAAGACGTTCTGCCTGTTGGCCGTCTCGGATGGAAAAAGCCCTTGTCGAAGCTCGGATATCGCGTTGATCGAATTGTTTATAGGAAAGACCGGCCGCAATGAACACAACCTCAACGCAAAAAACAGAATCCTCCCCTCCCGCATGGTCGAAGGGATTGTATTCGAATTCCGCTTCAGACGCACAGAAACTTTATGACTCTGGGGCTGGGGGAAATACTTATCAGGGAGACACGACGGCCGGCCTCGGCACGACGACGCAGAACGGGATTGCTGGCGTTCAAAACACGGTCAACAACTTGTCCGGCACTACGTCGTCCGCGACCAATCTCGCTGACATGGCATCCGGGAACTATCTGAAGAACGGAAATCCGTATTTCAATCAGGCTCTTCAAGGCCAGCTCGACAACACGGCGGCGCAGGTTCAGTCGCAGTTTTCCGGATCGGGCCGATATGGGTCTGCTGCCAACACGAACGCCCTGACGACGCAGCTTGGCAATATCCGTTCGAATGCGCTTTATAATCAATACAACCAAGATACGCAGAACATGTTGGCGGCAAACAACGCCATCGACTCCGCGAACTCTACGAACTACCAGAACCAGCTTGCCGGCAACCAGGCCGTGATTAGCGCCGGCCAGCTTCAGGATGCTGCCAAGCAGGCGGATTTGGACGCTGCGCAACGGAAATGGACGGCGGAAGACAATCAAGGCTGGACACGGCTTGGTCTTCTTCAGAGTGCGGCTGCTGGGTCATCTGGAAATTACGGAAGCAATGTCGCCACAACGACGCAATCTCCCAATCTGCTTTCGACCATTGGCGGTATCGGCTCGACGGCGGCAAAGTCCGACGTACGGCTGAAGGAAAATATCGTTCCTATCGGCGAAAAGAATGGTCTTCCGATCTACGAGTGGAATTACATCGGACGGTCGGAGCGGTATCGCGGCGTCATGGCTCAAGACGTGCAAAAGGTGCGTCCCGATGCTGTCGTGATGGAAGGCGACGGCTATCTAGGCGTCTATTACGACAAGATCGGCATTTCCATGGAAAGGGTGAACTGAGATGGCTTTCAATCTGCTTGATCTCTTCTCCCCGGCCGCGATGAACCGATTGATCAATCCAAATCCGATCGGCGCCCAACCTCAAAATATGCTTGTCTCCCGCGATATTCCGCAGGACCCACAGATATCCCAGTCTTTCCCGCTGCCAGCCCCTGCCGTAGATCCTCAGACGACAGCAGCAGTTCAGGCTCCCGCTCAGCAGCCAGTCGCCGGGACGCAAGTCGCCTCCTCCGCTCCGTCGAGCCCGTCTTTTTTGGACAAGTACAAGCAATTCTGGGATTCTGATCGTGGGTCTCGCCTTCGCGACATGTTTGCCGGCTGGGCCATGGGAAGCACGCCACAGCAATCTCTTGCATTGGGCGCGGCAATTATGTCTGCCAACTCGAAGGAGCGCACGGCGAAAAACCAAACCTTGGCATGGCTGAAAGGACGCGGCGTTTCCGACGACGAAGCAACATTTCTTTCGGGGAATCCGACGGCGCTCGCTGATTATCTGAAAAACGTCTACGCCGCGCAACGGAATCAAGGTCTCTTGAACGTCGGCAAGGGCGCGGCGCTGTACGATACTGCCTCAAAGCAGTGGATAACACCGCCCGAAGGCGCGGCGGGGAGCCAGGACGAATATGGCTTGACGCCTATTTATGGAAAGGACGCCCAAGGAAATATTATTGCCCTGCAGCCAGGGAAACATGGAACAGTAAATCAGTTGAAGTTGCCTGACGGCGTCACGATCACGCCGCCAGTTCAGCAAACAGACCTTGGAACCAGCGTTCAATATCGCGATAAGTTTGGCAATGTCGTTGACAGCCAGCAGAAGGATATCCGGGGGAAGGCTGCTCAGGAGGTTCTCGGCAAGCAGGAGGGCGGTATGGAGGCGGCCGCCCCAGCGGATTATCAGTCTGCTCAAAACGCGCTCGATACGATCGACGCAATTCGCAGGGATCCGAACAAAGGATGGGGGACCGGCGCGTCTTCCTTGTTCAACTCGATACCGGGGACTTACGGTCGAGACTTTCAGAATAAGGTTGACGCAGCGAAGTCCGGCGCTTTCCTTACCGCCATTCAGCAAATGCGCGGTCTTGGGTCACTTTCCGATGCCGAAGGGCAGGCCGCGACGAAGGCTGTCAACCGTCTTGATACGTCGACATCTGAACAAGAATTCAATAGCGCTCTCGATGACTATGAGAAGATTGTCAGGCAGGGACAGGCGCGCGCTGCTGCAAGAATGAAAAACGCTCCGCAGCAAGCGCCTACCGGAACGGCGGCCGATATCGCAGCCGCTCGTGACGCAATCGCTCGTGGCGCGCCGCGCGATGCCGTTATTAAACGCCTGCAAAGCGCCGGCATCGACACATCAGGACTATAATCATGGCCGGATTGACCTTTGACGATCTGATACCGAAGGATGCGCCTAAAAGCGCTCCGGCAAAGGGGGGCTTGTCGTTTGATGACCTGATTCCGCAGCAGGATAATGCGAGTTCGCCTTCCAATGGTGCTCCAGGCTGGGCAAACACCATCAACTCTTTTGGCGAAGGAATCGTCAATGCTGCCACACTAGGGTTTGGTGACGAATTAGGGGCTGCTGCCGATTACGCTGGCAGTCATATCCTTCCTTGGCGTGATCCAAAGACCTATGATCAGGCCTTGGCGGATGCGCGTAATGAAATGAAACAAACGGCAGCCAGTTCTCCCATTTCCAATATCGCCGGTAATGTGACAGGAGCTGTCGGCAGTGGATTGGGGCTATCCAGAGCTGGATTGTCGCTAGCAACCCGCGCCGCCAATGCAGGGCGCGGTTTGGGCATGACATCACTCGCATCTGCTGCGGATGGAGCGATATTGGGTGGAGCTCAAGGGTTTGGGCAAGGAGAGGGAGGTGTCGGCAATCGTCTTGATAGCGCTGAGAGCGCAGCGCTTTATGGTGGTGTCATTGGGGCCGCTCTCCCCGGCGTCGTGTCAGGTGTAACGGGTGCAGTCCGTCGCGCCATCACTCCATTCACGGCCTCCCCGGAGCGTCAGGCGCTGGCTGACATTCTTGCAAATGAGGGCGTCGATATCACGGCTGGGCAGGCTACAGGAAGTAATGCGCTTCGCTACGCCGAAAGCGAGATTGGTGGGCAGGCCGCGCGCGATATCGCCGAACGGCAAGGAGAGCAATTTACTTCGGCTGCTCTTCGTCGCACAGGGGCAAATGCAAACCGGGCTACGCCAGACGTAATTGACGCGAACTTCGATCGCATTGGCCAGCAATTTGATGATTTGGCGGCGCGAAACAATCTTATTCCAGATCCACGGCTCGCTCAAGATCTCGGAGGAGCATGGCGCGAATATGCCTCGCTTGTTCCAGAAAGCCAGCGCGCGCCCGTTGTTGCTGACATGATCAACGATCTCGGGCAGACACTCAGCCAAGGTCCGTTGGATGGTGCCGCTTATCAAGCAGCACGTTCTCGTTTGGACCGCATGGCGCGCTCATCGGCTCGTGATACTCAACTCCAGAATGCCTTATTTGGAATTCGCAATGCCTTGGATGACGGGATGCAGCGGACTATCGCGCAGACAAATCCGGGTGATCTAGGGGCATGGCAGCAGGCTAGGCGCCAGTATCGGAATATGCTTACGGTCGAACGTGCAATTACCGGCGCTGGTGAGAATGCGGCACAGGGGCTCATAAGCCCATCGGCCTTACGTAACGCGACTGTTTCGACGCAAGGTAGGCGTGCCTATGCTCGCGGCTCTGGCGATTTCGCTGACCTAGCGCGTGCCGGGGAGGGCGTGATGAAGCCGATGCCGAATTCCGGCACGGCCGGCAGATTGCGCGCTCAAAATATCGGAGCCGGCGCCAGTGCGATTATGGGTGCAGTCGCTGGCACTCATGTCGGTGGCCCTGAAATAGGATTGGCGGCCGGCGCGGCGGGCGCTATCGCGCCGCAAATTGTCGGTCGGTTAATGATGACGAGAGCAGGGCAGGCATATTTGCGCAACCAGCTTCTTCAAGGAGGGATTACCGGCCAAACTCGCGCGCAGATCATTGCGGCGCTGAATGCTATGGATGCGCAGGCATTGCCGAAATTGATCGGACAGGATGGTCCTTAAAGTTCATGAGATCGGCCTTGGGCAACATGCCAGTCTACTATGAACCATACAAAAACCATGCCGGTGAACGCGCCTAGGCCGATGTTTCGCCAATCAAATCCGTGGAAGTACCATTGAGTACCCCAAATGAAAGCAAGAACCAGGAATACCGCTCCCCAGATCACCTTGTCCAGTTTTCTGCGAGGTTTTTCATTGGGATCGTGGTCGATGATTTGCATGTCAACGACCGGCCACAATATACAAAAATGCTCTTCCAACGATGAATGGCAAAATAGCTATACCTAAAAGAATAGCGGCGCTTTGCCAATCGGTCGAAAACCAATCATTAGTGCGGATGGTGTTTATGTTCAAAATCAGCATCAAGGCCGACATTGCGCAGCATATCCAATATACGACTTTAGAGAAACGAATTAACATTCTGTCACACATGAACGAGGTTGAGAGTAAGTCAATCTTTTATATATGCGTGTCCTATTAGCCAGTCGTGAAGAATCCGGCTGCGGGCTGCTGTTGTTTCCCATGTGGCCCAAAATAATGGGCAGCAATCCATCTATCAATAGCTTGTTTTAAGGCGGTTCGGTTGAGCCGCCTTTTCCTATGGAGGCGATATGGCCGACCTCATGACCATTCTGGCAGACGCCGCCCAACGTGCTCGCCTCCCGGCCGGGATGAGAAACAATAATCCTGGCAATATCAAATATGTCGGGCAGAAGGTTCCAGGCATAGTTGGGCCATCGGTCAACACTGATCAGGGCGATCCGCAGGCGGTTTTTTCATCGCCTGAAGCCGGTATGGCGGCGATGTACTCCCTCCTCAACAAAAAATATGTCGGCGGCAAAGTGACGCCTGATCAGATAATTGCGGGTCAGGGAGGTTGGACGCCGGGAAACCATCAGGCAGCCGCCAATGTCGCCCGCACAATGGGTATTGGTCCCAATGATGACATTGGCTTCTCAGACCCGGCGCGCGCTGCTTCCTTTATGCATGGGCTCATTCTTCAGGAGCACGGGAACGCCGGAAATCTTTATCCGGAATCCATGATCGCCTCTGCGATCGGCGGCGGAGCATTACCGACTTCGCCAGCTGCACAAACAGCTTCATCTCCATCCATGGCGGCAACTCCAGCGCCGCGCCAATCTGCAATGGGGCGGCTCTTCAACCCTAAATCAGATCCTGACAAGCAGATGGGATTCTTCGGGCGCCTGACAACCGCCCCGGCTCAAGAGGGCGGTAATGGTGTCCCGGCTGCGGTCCAAGCGGCCGCTGAAGGCGGCAACAGCCAGAAATCGCCCCTTTCCAACATCTTCGGCGCGCTCGCTCTGACGCAAGCGCAGCAGCAGCCGCAATTTTCGCCTGTCCAGATACGCGGGCCGACCGCTGAACAGGCGAATGCTCTCAATAATCTTCTTCAGTCCCTTCGCGGCAGGATCGTATAGCCATGTCATCAATTTTCGACTGGAGCTTGAACAGCGCCAACAATGCAAATGCCGATAGCGCTATCAATTGGGCAGAGGGTCAAAATCCTTCGACGGTGAACAATAGCGCGCGCGTCATGATGCAGCGCATCAAGGAGATGCTGAACGATCTCAATGGTGTTCCGCTTGCCACAGGAACGTCGAATGGAATCACAATTACGCTGTCCAGCCCGATCACGGCCTACGCTGACGGCATGCGAGGAAGCTTCAAGGCCGCGTCTGACAACAGCAGCAATGTCACGATCAACGTCAATTCGATCGGCGCGAAACCAGCACTTAAATTCACCGCGTCCGGCGAAACTCAGTTGCTCCCTGGGGAAATCAAGGCCGGCTGTATTTATGAAGTTCTCTATGTCTCTTCTCTGAATTCGGCTGCCGGCGGCTGGCTCGTGCTTAACCCGACCCAGCAAAACACGCCGGTTGGGACGATTATCACGGTCGCATCTGGGCAAACGCCATCTGGCTATCTTCCCCTTGCCGGCGGTGTCTATTCCAGGACCGCATTCCCGGCGCTTTGGGCGCACGCAGCGGCAAGTGGTAACATCACGTCGAGCGATGCTGAGTGGGGATCCTCCCAGCGTTACGGCAGTTATTCGCCTGGCGACGGTAGCACGAATTTTAGAGTGCCAGATCCGCGCGGGTTTTTCGTCCGCGTGTTTGACGGTGGGCGGGGCGTTGATAGCGGTCGTGGCATGGGTACCTATCAAGGAAGCCAAAACCTTTCCCACAGCCACGGCGTCAATGATCCGGGTCATTCCCATAATTGGGGAAACACTGCCCGGGGTTTTGGCATCAACACGACGCCGGGGAACTTCGGTATTTTTGCGCAAGGCGGTTCCAGCCCCGGTGATCTAAACACGACCGGTTCCGGTACTGGCATCAGCATCCAGGGATCCGGAGGCAATGAAAGCCGCCCGCAAAGCATCGCGTGGCCGATGTATGTGAAATACTGACATGGGGAGCCCTGTTGTCGATGCGATCGGGGTTGTTGCCGATCCCCCGAAAATCCGTGTCGTGATTTTCATCAATGGCCGTCTGGTGCATGTCGCCCGCGACGAGCTCGTGAAAGACCTCATCCAAAAGATCGCTGATCTTGAAGCCCGCGTCACCGCATTGGAGAGCGCATAATGGCGAACGTTGCCTATCATACCCATCAGTTCGAAATTCCAACGGCTTCCGAAGCCGATGCGGTAGCGGGGATTGATGATTCCAAGGTAATGACCCCCCTTTTAACTTCGACGGCCATTGCTGCGCTTGCTGCGTCGGCTGCTCAAGGCGCGCTTGCAGAGAGTGCGCTCCAGCCGACAAACGGACAAATGGCCTTTGCCGATAGGGCGACGGCAACAAGTGCGGTTGTTCCGGGCGTCATGAAAAGGTTGGTGACGCAATACTTTTCATTGAGCTACCTATCCGGGGGCGCTTCTTATCGTCTCTCGAGTTCGGGGGAAGTTGCCGGATACCCCACAGCCGCATGGTTCACGACCAACGGAGGGGCGGTTTACTGGCTTCTGGATGAAGTGTTTCCAAATGCTTTCCAGCTTGGGGCTGGCGGTAAGGGCGCGTCCGATGACTATGCGGCCCTCCAGGCGTTGTTCAATTATGCCGATGTCTGCAGCATCCCGGCTGGTGTATTCAACGTTTCCCAGCAACTCGAATTGCCGACCAATCGGCCGATCTCGATCTATGCTGCGGGGGGCGCCGGATTTGGTGATGGTGCATCGACGATCGTAGCAACGTCTGTGATGACGGCGGTAATCAACCGCGCCAATACCGGCGTTCCCATCGGGGGCGGCATTTATAATCTTGGGGTCGATGCCAACAAACTGGGAGGCTATGCCATTGCGATAGCCACCGGCAAGCAGCTGTCGGTGCAGGGATCCAGATTCATAAATGCGACCGTGACTGATGGTCTATTTGGTGATCCTACGATTCCCCGATTCTATGAATCGAGGATCATAGGCTGCGATTTCGGAACGACGGGCACTAGCACCGGGCAGCCATTCGCCAATCCGGCAGATCTCCCTGATTACAATCTTAAACTTCAGGGATTCGCCACCGACAACATGATCATAAACAACGTATTCGCGAATGCCAAACTCGCGAATGTGCGCTCGTTGCCCGGAAATAATACCTTCATCGCCAACCATACATACGGCTCTCCTACTACGCATTTTGCTCAGTATGGTTTCCAAGTAGATGGTGGCCATACTCTGATTGGCAATTTCAGCGATGGCTCGACCGTAGCCGCGTTTTTCTTGAACGGATCCGACATTACCGCACAGGCAAACCTTGCTTATTGGGCGCCGGGCTCCGGTTCTGGTGACGCATTCTTGATCGCGGGCAACCAAAACAATATCAAGATCTCCGGCTCAAGATACGCAAACCTGCCTGCCGGCGGCAAAAAGGTCGCGCTTACAGGCGGAAATTGGCCGACCGACAGCCAGATTTTTGATGGAGTTTTGGGTAGCACAGGTGACAGGCTCCTTATTGGTGGTCAGACTTCCTTCTTCTCAGTCGGCGGCTCAAGCTCATCCGCTATGCAGGTCGCAACATCGGGCTCAACGATCCAGAGCGCTATCCAGTATAGCAATAATTCGACGGCTCCGATCGTTTCCATTGCCAAATCTCGCGGCGCGGCTCCGGGCACTTTCGCTTCCGTCCAGAACTCGGACGGTTTGGCAACGATCAACTTCGTCGCCGATGACGGTACAAGCTATTCCACCGTAAGCGCCCGCATCCTGGCTCAGGTCGATGGAGCGCCGGCCACCGGCAGTATTCCAAGCAGGCTGAGCTTCGCCACATCGCCTGTCGCCGGCACGCTTCGTGAAGCCTTCCGAATGGGCCCAGATGCAAGTCTTCTGCATGGCCCTTCTGCGGTCTCCGTCGTAAATACGTCGGGGCTGCTGGGCCTGCGTTCGTTTACCGTTGCGACACTTCCCAGCGCATCGGCAAACGCGCGCAACATGATCTATGTGTCCGATGGCACCGCAAACCAGCGTCTGGCTGTCTCTGACGGGACGAATTGGCGGTTCCCCAGCGGCTCTATTGTTTCGTAATTCAGAAAGGACGACTTATGTCTGTCGAAGATGTCAAAGTTCCATATGAAATCCTCGTCCGATTCGATGAGAATGGGGCACCAAGCGGCGCGCATGTGCAATATCGCCGCCGCGTAACTCTCGATGGGGAGTTGCTTAAAGAAGAGGTCCAGGACGCGCAGCCTATCGATCTTGATGGCTTTCCCACAAGCGCGATCATGTCGGACGCCACCAAAAGTGCGTTGGCAAAAATTGATAACCAGGCGTCGCAGATCGCATTGCTCACTGAACAACTCGATCGAGCAAATGAACTTCTGTCAAGCTTATCAGCCGAGCCGAAAACCACAGAATAGCCTTGGCAATTTTCGCAACCGAATGCTAGACCTTGGGTCTAATTTGGGGTTGAAGCTCGATGCGAAAATACAATGAGTGGCTGCCCGGCGCATGGGCAAAATCCTTGCCGGATTCCTATTTCTCTTCAATGGGTTCATTGGTAGACGACGTTACCCAAGGTTGGTTTACCGAAAAGGATGTCGCGGAGGGATACGCGGACTATATTCGCGCTCGATACATCTTCGGGAGAATGGAGATTTGCCACGATCGGATCATGCCTTGGTTGACCGAAGCCATTCCGTATCTCGGAAATGTTTTGGAAATCGGGTGTGGAAATGGCTCCGCAACGGTCTGCTTAGCTGAGAGGGCGGCTCACGTTTTCGCTTTTGACTTGGCGGCGGATCAGGTTGAAGTTGCAAAAAAGCGGTGTGATCTCCTCTCTGTCGCCAATGTGACAGCATTCGCCCAGCCGGTTTCGTGGATCGATGACTATTTTGTCGATCCTTCCAAAATCACCAAGTCAGCGGATACGATCGTCTGCTATGCTCTCTTCGAGCACCTTCTGCCTGCAGAGCGGATTAAGTTGCTGATCGGCGCATGGAAGCAACTGCCTATCGGCGGCCATCTTGTGATCATAGAGACGCCGAATAGGCTTTATCCCTTTGATTGGCATTCATCGCAAATGCCGTTTATGGATCAATTGCCGCCGGAAATATCTTACCTCTGGAATAGCTTTTCGGGACGAAACAGCATCGCGAAGGACATAAAGGCGACAACGCTAGCCGAGATGAGAGAGGGTAATATCGAGCGATTGTATCGTTTCGGCAGAGGAGCGAGCTTTCACGAATTTTATGCAGCGCTCGGGGCAGATAATTTCGAAATAGCCAATAAGTCCATTCTCGATCGCCGCGAGTTTCTACAGTGGAACCAGAGCTGGATTGATGTTCTGCATGAGCAATTTGGCATGGTCACGCCTGTACCGCATGTTGCTTTTGCCCAGCCTTGTCTTGATCTCATAGTCAAGAAAACAGGCAATAGTCGAATGTCGGAATAGTTCTCCTCGCAATAGCAACCTGCTGGCGCCCATTGAGGCGCCCTTTTTATTCCAAGACAGAGATCCCATGAAACCGAAACTCGTCCCCGACTGGGGCCGGGTGCTTCGCCGTGCGTGGAGCATCCGGCTCATCATTGTGGCTGGCATTCTGTCCGGCTGCGAAGTCGCCCTCCCGATCATCGATCAGTTCGTCTCCATACCGCGCGGCACGTTTGCGGCGCTGACGGGCC
The DNA here is from genome assembly GCF_030182565.1 of Rhizobium centroccidentale. Classification (NCBI taxonomy): domain Bacteria; kingdom Pseudomonadati; phylum Pseudomonadota; class Alphaproteobacteria; order Hyphomicrobiales; family Rhizobiaceae; genus Rhizobium; species Rhizobium centroccidentale. The sequence goes on from NZ_JAQJCG010000011.1 coordinate 192,054, forward strand.
TCGTCACCTGTGGCGCGCTGATCTCGCGCCTCGTCGCGCAAGAAAACCTGAAAGGTAACTCTGATGCCGATCAATAAGATCGTTGCTACCAAGCGCGGGAGGGCAGCGATCGCCGCCGCTCTCGTCGCTGCCGCGGCTGCCGGCTGGCAGTCCGTCAAGGATACCAACCCGGCAAAGCACGTCTATCCGCCGGCCGTGATCCTCGCGACCGACAAGCTGATCAAGCCCTGGGAAGGTCTTGTTCTTAAGGCCCACTGGGACCCGTACGCCAAGATTTATGACATCTGCTACGGCAAGACCCGGATCAACGGCAAGCCCGTCACCGCGGGCATGAGCTTCACCAAGGATGAATGCGATGATTTCCTCGAGCAGGAAGTCTACGAGGAATATTACCTGCCGCTCACCAAGCAGGTGCCGAAGTTCACGAGCTTCCCTGTTAGCTTGCAGGCCTCGCAGATCTCCGGCGGCTATAACTTCGGGCTGGGAGCGTTGTTGCGATCGAGCGCCATGCGGGAGGCTGGAAAGGGAAACTATCGGCCGGCCTGCGAAATGCAGGCCCGATTCAATCAAGCTGGCGGCCAAGTCGTCAATGGGCTGGTCAAGCGGCGCGAGATGGGTGATGCCCAACGGCTGGGCGAAGCTGAAATCTGCGTGAGTGGTCTCTGATGCTCGGTCTCCTCGACTATCTCAAAATCGGCGCCGGCATTGCAGTCGGCGCGGCACTCGTCTTTTACCCGGCGCGCTGGATTGGCCAGGGCGAAGGTAAGCAGATGGCTGCGACGGCAGCCATCACAAAATCCGTAAGGCTCCTCCGCGAAAGGAACGTGGTCAATGATCAGGTCTCTACTTCTGACGCTGCCTATCTGTGTGCTGATTTCGGCCTGTCAGACGGCGACGCCGCAGAATGCGTGCGACGGATGGCAGAAACTAACGCCAAGCCTGGCAACGTCGGTAACGATCCTGCAAACGGATCGGCCATTTGCCAACCAGGTCGCGGCCCACAATAAGTTCGGCCACGAGCAGAAGTGCTGGTGATGTCGGCGCGCGTTAGCCTCGTCCTCTTTATTCTATCGACTGGCGCTTTCCTTTGCGTAATCGCCGCCGGCCTTCTCTCCATACCGCATTGAAAGCACAGAAATGACGCCACAAAGCGAAACCGATATGACCGATTTGAGACCGCGTGTTGTCAATCTCGAGCATCAATTGTCAGATCACCATCACCGTCTGACAAAAATGGAAGAATGGCGCCATACGAGCGATATCGCGGATGCTAAAATGGAGGAGCGCTTTAAGGGGGTCGAAAAGCAGCTCAACAAGATCGATTCTAACATTTCCCGCCTGATGTGGATTTTCATAGGCGGGTGCGCCTCGGGCGTCGTTGCATTCCTGATGAACGGAGGGTTCAAGGTTCCGTAATCAGGAAGTCATTTTGATACGAGCCTACCGTTTTCATATGCTTTATCCCAGATACGCTCTTTATAATCATCCGTCCCGAACTCGTCACGCATGATAAAGCCTCCCTGGCGGAGCTGCAGCCGTGTCGTCTTCGAATGATGCGATAGCAGTTCTGTAAACGCCCTCTGGGCCGCAACGACGTTGTTCATTCCGCCCAGCCTCTCCTTGCGCCGGCCGTCTTCCACATAGACTTCATCAATCGAGAAGTTGAAGCGATCCCCGAAGAAGTTCTCCTTCTCGGAACCGGGGAGCACATAGATGGCACTCTCTCTCCCCACATCGCAGAAATAGATTCGCTCCTTGCCGTAGATCCAGACGATGCGATCGCCATGACCTCTACGGGCCTTGGAGCAGACCTGCCATTCGCCATTGAAATTTATCAGCCGATAGTCGCGGGGCATTTCTCCACCTCAGTCTTTTGAGTTTGCCGCCGCCATGATGTTCTAACTATGTTCTGGTTTGGGGTGGAGTCAAGCAACAAGCAATGCAGAACTGTGACCTGCCTTGATCGTCCGCTTTCCACAGGAACAAAAAAATGTGGATTTCATTTTACAGTTTGCTCTTGACGCCGCTGGAAATGCTTGGTCATTTTCGGCTTCATTTTACAGGCGCACTTGCTGCAACGTCTTGTTTATTGGCTGAATGCGTAGAGATTTGTAATCAGGGGGTCGCGGGTTCGAACCCTGCCGGGGGCACCATTTTCCTGGATATCCTCAATCGTTTCATCTCCGGTATGGAAAACCGGTGGCGGTGACATAATATGTAGTCGTGCGCGAGTTCCGAACACGCGCAGCAGCCATCGCTCCTATATTCGTGTGCTTGGAACCCTATGCCCAGCAAACCCAAGAAGCCTAAACTCGAACACTCCGAGCTTTCGGGTGAATTCACCGACGATGGCGTGACCGTTCTGGTCGATATCTTTCGCCCGGCCGGCACCAATGCCGACTGGCGGATGGAGGTCATCACGCCGGAAGAGGATTTGATCGAATGGGAAGAACCCTTCGCGACAGACCGCGAGGCATTCGATGAGTTCCTTGCGACGATCGCTCGCGATGGCATCAGGTCGTTCTTCGACGAAGCGGATCCTGCGATACACTGATCACCTGTCCGGGCATTGGCGGCGCTGGGTGCGCGGAAAGATCAGCCTTGGGAAGGGGCTCGCCGTCACATGAAGGCGGCCATCAATATCAGAAATGTGGCTATGTTTGCGATACGGCAGGCCGCGGCCGGGCTCTGTTTATTTGCGTACCAGCAGCAACGGCTCGCCTTCCTCTTCTTCGGACTTCTGGAAACTGCCGTCGGGCTTCATATCGAAGGAGAGCGAGGAGCCGTCACTGCCCAGCATGACAAGCCCGAACCCTTCTGTCGCCCAGAGTGAGAGCTTGAGGTCGCCGACTTCGCTGGCGCAATCGCCGCTCGGAGACATCTTGGAAGTGCCGTCCTGATCCTTGTCTGTGGTGAGCGTGATATCGCAGACGGGCTTGCCGTCCGGTGTCTGGATGCGCCACGCACCTGCAAGGCTTGCAGCGGTCGGCACATGGTCGACATCGCCGAGCGCCGGCAGCAGCCAGGTCGGATCGCCGCCTTCGCTTTCCCACGGTGAGCCTTCCTCCTGCTGGAAGCGCATGAGCGGCTTGCCCCCACCGTCCGCGATCGCCAGCGCGCCATCATCGGTGAAATTCCAGATCTTGGCCGCGGTAAGGGCGGGGAGCGGCATCGCGCATGCATCCGCCCCTGTAATCTCGTAGCCCCCGGAGACCGTATTCGTCCCGAAGGTGAGGCGGCAGCCCTGGGCGCCGCTTTCCGGCGCTACCAGCCAGACGCCTGCTTGCGCCTGGATCATTTCGTCATCGGCGGCGCGCGCCGGCTGGACTATGGTCAAAGCAAGGGCAGCGGCAACCGCCGCAGGACCAAGAAGACGGATCAAAGCAAATTCTCCCAACGTGCTGCGGCCGCCAAGGGCGCCACTATGATTTGAGATAGGACCGCGTTGCATATAGCGCGATCGCGGCAGCATTCGAGACATTGAGTGACTTGATGGCGCCCGGCATATCGAGCCGAGCGAGCGCATTCACCGTCTCCCGTGTCTTCTGGCGCAGGCCCTTGCCCTCGGAGCCAAGCACGAGGGCGATCTTGTCGCCGCTGAAGGTGCCTTCCAGCGGTGCCGGACCTTCCGAATCAAGGCCGATCGTCGTGAAGCCGAGCCGGTGCAGCTCGCCGAGCGCATCGGCGAGATTGGTGATCTGTATATAAGGTATGAGTTCCAGTGCGCCGGAGGCCGATTTTGCCATGACGCCTGATTCGGTCGGGCTGTGGCGCTGTGTCGTGATGACGGCACCCGCATCGAAAGCGACGGCTGAGCGCATGATGGCGCCGACATTATGCGGGTCCGTCACCTGATCGAGGACCAGCAGCAACGGGCTGTCCTTCAATGCCTCAAGCCTGCGCACGGGCAGGGGGCGCGTTTCCAGCATGACGCCTTGGTGAATCGCTTCCGGGCCGAGCACCTTGTCGATATCCTGCGGCGAGACGATCTCGACGGGAATGCCGAGCGCGTCGGCGGGGCCGATTTCCAGCCGCACCAGCGCATTCTGCGTCGTCGACAGCTTGATGTTCTTGCGCTCGGGATTGGCAAGCGCGGCGCGGACCGTATGCAGGCCATAGAGAAAGACCTGATCGGGCGCGAGCGCCGGCGGCTTCCAATCGTCAGCGCCCGCCTTCTTGCGCTTCTGTGGCGTGGGCGTCGGGATTTCGCCACGCTCGCGCTTGGCATCGCGATGCGCGCGCCGCAAGGTGGCGTAGTGCGTGTCCTTGGCGGACTTGTCGCCGGTGATGTAGTCTTGGCCCTGGTGGCCGGTTTTTTTATCTTTGCTCATGCGGCTTTATAACCAGCGTGTCCGCGAGCGCATAGTCCTCTTTGACCTGTGGACTTTTTCCACGGGCTGAAATTTTTTTGTCATTTTTGGCAATTCCTTGTGTTGACAGACGGAAGTGGTCCGGCCATATACGCGGCGCAGATCACGGCGGCGACGCCACGGTCTGACAAGCTTGGTCGCAAGATCCAGTCGGAATACTGGAGGGATGCCCGAGTGGTTAAAGGGGACGGACTGTAAATCCGTTGGCTCAGCCTACGTTGGTTCAAATCCAACTCCCTCCACCATTCCGTGCCGGATCTTGACCATCCCGCGGGTATAGCTCAATGGTAGAGCAGCAGCCTTCCAAGCTGAATACGCGGGTTCGATTCCCGCTACCCGCTCCAAGAATTTCAATTTGTTAGCATCTTTATCGTTCTTTGTTACGGCAAAGAGCGTGCCCTACATTGCACGGTTGCTGGTCCTGATCGCTGCTTCGGTCAGCGTGTCTCACCGGCTCGTATTAGCTTTGGTCTTTGCGTATTTGACATGAAGGGTTGCTTATATTTGCGCGAGCGATACATATTGCTCAGGCAACCGAAACGGGAGAGCGCAAATGGGTATCTTCGACAAGATCAAGGGTGCAATCTGGGGAGAGGCAAAGGCTGCCGAGGCAGCTCCGGCACCTTCGACCACTGCCGCAACCGCCAATCCGGCGCCAGCGCCGACACCGGCTCCTTCAGCGACTACGGCAGCGACCTCGCCTGCGACCAGCGCGCCGTCCGCTCCGGTGGATATCGCCTCGATCCTTGATGCTGCTGTCAAGAAAAGCGGCCAGAAGCTCGACTGGAAGCATTCCATCGTCGATCTGATGAAGGCACTCGGCATGGATGCGAGCCTTTCCGAGCGCAAGGAACTGGCGCAAGAGCTTGGCTATACCGGCGATACGGGCGATTCCGCCAAGATGAACATATTCCTCCACAAGGCTCTTCTGAAGAAGCTTGCGGACAATGGCGGCAAGGTACCGGCCGATCTGCTCGATTGATCGCTGCAAAGCTTCGGCGTCTTCGATCGGCTGCGTCGAATGTTGCATCGTGACAAACGACGATTGATTGTGGTTTGATAATTCTGCGCCCTTTCCTGCCGGGAGAGGGCGCTTTGCGTTCGAGATCGGACGAATTTCTCCCCCTCTAACGGCACTGGATTTCTTCGCCGTGCCTCCCTATGTAAGCGCCTGAACCGGCAAATGCTTTTTTGTCTTTCCGGATCGACCGGCGGACCTTACGCGGCGAAGGAATGTTGATGGCTTGAGATCATCTGTCGTCGGCCAGACTTCGCCCGGAATGGGGCCTGCAATTAAGTCTTGCGCAAATGCGATGAAAGCCTTAAACGGCGGCACTAAACCGGTTCGCCGGGGTCACTCATTACGTTCACAGGAAGCATTCAAATGGCAAAGAGTAAGTTTGAGCGCAATAAGCCGCACGTTAACATTGGTACGATCGGTCACGTTGACCACGGCAAGACGTCCTTGACGGCAGCGATCA
>NZ_JAQJCG010000012.1:0-174361 GCF_030182565.1 Rhizobium centroccidentale
ATATCTCGGCTCACTCGTCCAGACAATCAGTCCAGACGAGTGCACCAATTATCTTGTCAATGCAGGATACGCTTCAAACAAAACATGAAACGCTCTAGAGCCTACGAAGGCGGCAGAGAAAACCTCCTTCGCGAAAAAAAGACGACGCACCGCAGCACCTCCCTCCGATTGGCTTGATTGGATCGCGCTGCCTGTCTTGAGCTTCTTCATTGCCGGCAAGATCGTTAACGACTAAGCGCCAGACCCGAGCGACGCCAGTCTCTCCGACAGTTGCGCAGCATCGATAGAAGCAAGATTGCCGCCGGTGAAAAACGGATCGTCTGAAACGTCGCGTCCAATCCAGTGAGGCAATGTATGCGCTTCGAGCAAGGCGACGGACTCCGCCTCGATCTCGCATAGAACCAAGCCGGCAAGCTGGCCTTCGAAAATATCGAGGCAAAGCGCGGACGGGGCAATATTGTACCGCCTCTTCCGAATGCTTTTGCCGTTCAGCGCTGAAAGAAGATCATATTCCTGCGATGTCAGGTAGATATTGACGATTGCCAGGGGATTGGCGCTCGGGCCGGGGTATTTTTTGCAGAGCTTGTAGTGCTCGTTTCCATCCTCGCAGGTGATCTTGCGAAGGCGCAGCCTGGTGTCGTCGAGATAAAGATCTTCGATCAGCCGGAATGCCATTCCGGGAAGATCCGGAATGTCGCTGAGAAGAAATCGGCGTTCATATTCAGGCCGCGCATATTTCGGAATTGGGTTCGCCATATTGAAATGGGACGCCCGCCTCTCAAAAGTCTGGGCACTTGCCCCCTCAATCTCAGTGGGTGGACATCGACTGCGGCTGGTTGAGGCGGCTACGGACGGCGGTCAGTTCCGAGGTCGTGTGGTTGAGGCGATCTGCCAGCACGCGCATGATCTCGACGGCCATCTCCGGAAAATCGCTGAGCAGCTTCAGGAAATGCTCCTTGCTGATCTTCAAGGCCTCCAGCCTCGAAGTCGCTTTTACCGTGGCTGTACGAGAGACATCGCAGAGGATGGCGATCTCGCCAACGATGGAATTAAGGTCGACTTCAGCAACCTTGATCTCGCCGGCTGGGCTATCGACGAGAATATCAGCGGTTCCTGAAAGAACAACATAGGCTGCATCACCTTGATCGCCCTGATGAAACAGGGTTTGGCCAGCATTGTAGCTGACCCGATCGGATGTAAACGCCAAAAGTTTCAATTTTGCAGGTGCAATGCGCGAAAAAATCGGCACCCGCTTCAGCATTTCAACTTCGTCCTTCAGAAGCATGAGCTTCAATACCCCCAGTGTTCGGCCCCAGACGCCACTGTCGAGATAGGATATTACGATAACAGTTCTTTGAACATACCGTTTTTCTCTAAAAGATCGGTGGTAGAGCCGTTTTCGACGAGGCTGCCGTGATCGAAAACCATGACACGGTCGAACAATTCGGCAAAACTGGGGTTGGAGAGAACCCAGATGATCGCCGGTGCATAATCCCCGCTATGGAGTTCGCCGAGAATGGCCCTCGCGATCTGATCCTGGACGCGATGGTCGAGCGCTGGCAGCGGCCGATTGCAGATGATGTAATCGGCACGCTTCAGAAGGGCGCGACCAAGATTGAGTTTCTGGCGTTGCACATTGGTCAGGCGTTTGCCGCCCGAGCCGACGTCGAAATCCAGCCCGATCGACAGAACTGCATCATGCATGCCGAGACGCCCGAACACATCATACATGATCTGGTGGATGCGTTCCGGTGCATTCGCCTGCTGATGCGCGATGCGGCCGAACAGCACGTTGTCCATCAAGGTGGCGGACGCGGTGAAACGCTCCGGATCATAGCGCTCGATGACCTTGGCAAGATCAGCCGGGATATTCTCGTAGAATTTCGCGCGGGCCTGCACGATCTTTTCCATGAGCACCTGCGTCAGAAGACCGAAGCGGTGACGCGGTTCGATATAGGAGAAGCTCAGCCGGATGATGGCCGCACGCTCATCGTCGGTAGCCGCCTCATAGCCCTTGCCGTTCAGCTTCTGCAGCAGCGCCTCATAGGTCGGGATATCTTCCGCCGTCATGAAGGTCAGCTGCTGGAAGAACGGGTGGTCCGGCGGCAGGTCCGTGAAGAGTTCGACCGCGTTTTCGGCGATCTCCAGGCCCATATCGTATAAATCGGATACCAGACCCGTCTCGGCGAATATCTGCCGGAAATAGGGATGAGCCGCCAGCTTGCGATTGGTCATCTGCGGCCGCTTCAGCGTACCGAAAAGCAGATTTTCACCAACCGTCGCTTGCGGATTGTAGGCATCGAACTCGAAGGGAACTACGAGATCCTCGAGCTTTTCCTCCTCAAGCCGCGAGCGCAATGCCTGCCGCAGTTCGACAATGCGCGACGTCAGATCCTGGTGTGCAGTGGCATCGACATTCGAGCGCAGGGCCATGTCGAAAATATCCTGCGACATGGCGACGGCATCGAGAACCGGCCGGATTGCGGAATAGATATCATCCGGCCCCGTTGCGCCGGCAGCGGCGTAATCCACCCAGTCGCTATTGAGATCGAATTCGGGATTGGCCGCCCGCCGTGCCTCGGCCATGCTCCATTTGACCTTTACTGCCTCATCCTCGCTGTAGACGGGGGCAACGAGCGGCGCATGCTTGAGGCCATAAAGGAGATTGCTGCGCAAGGTGCCGTGAAAGAAGAACGTTTCGGAGGAGGCGTAAGCGATGCGTCGCCCGATGAGGGATTCCGGCAGTTCCAGAATATCGTGACCGTCGATCGAGATACGGCCGCTGTCCGGCCAGGTCAGGCGCCCGAACGCCTCTGCGAGATATTCGCCGCCTGCACCGCTGTCGCCGACGATCGCCACCCGTTCACCTGGATGAATTTCAACCGAAACATGGTCCAGCACGCGCGCGCCGCTGTCGTCGACGATCGTCAGATTGGTTGCGACGAGAGAATGGGTTATGCGGGCCGCGGGCGCGGGCGAAACCGCCTGGATTTTCGGATCGATCAGGTGATCGACGCTGAACTGCTCGACCACCTGATTGTATTTTACCTGGACGTCCTGACGCGACTGGTCCCAGTCGATCAGCTCCTTCAGCGGGCCGGGCAGATCCTTATAGGCGTTGATGACGGCGACGAGCTGACCGATGTCCAGGCGGCCCTGCAACGCCAGGAAGCCGCCGATCAGGTAGAACAGGAAGGGCGTGACCTGAGCCAGGAAGTTATTGATGAATTTCACCATGAACTTCCACTGGTAGAGATCGTAGCGGATCGAGAAGATCAATCCGAGCCGGTGGGCAATGTCGGCGCGCTCCAGGTTCGTCGTATCGTTGGCATGGATGGTGCCGATGCCATCGACGATTTCGCCGACGCGGCCGGAAAGTTCGCGCGCCGTCAGCTGCCGCTGGCGCCCGAGTTCCAGGAGCCGCTTGCGCATGCGGGGAATGACGATCGCCTGCACGGCGACGATGGCGGCGGCAATCATGCCGAGCCAGAAATTCTGCATGATGATGAAGACGAGCGCCGTTACCGCCTGGCCGCCGAGAAGGGCGGGCTGCACGAAGGCATCGCCCGTGAAGCCGCCCATCGGCTCTACCTCGTCCTTGATCATGGTGGCGATTTCAGCGGGCTTGACCCGCTTGAAATGCGCCGGCGGAAACCGCAATACCCGGTCGATCAGCTCGAAGCGGATACGGCGAAGCATGCGCTCGCCGAGCCGTCCCTTGTAGGTGTTGATATAGAGTTTGAAGAGGCCGTTGAGCACGACGAGCGCCAGAAACACCATGCTCAGCGCAACGAGCATCGACATGCGCGTCAGCTGCACGCCTTGAAAAATCTCGACATGGCCGATGAGTGGCACATTGAAGGCGATGTGCATGAAGGTCTGCGTATCGCCAGGATGTTCGAAACCCTTGCCCTGGATGGGCCCGTTGACGATCTGCTTCGGTAAGTCGAAGGAGAGGAAGTACGGGATCATCGAGGCCGCGACGACGAGCAGTATCCAGATCTGCTCCAGCCGGGTATTCGACCAAATGTAGCGCGCTAGGCTTTTTTCCATTGCTTACTGCAGGCTTTCAAATTCAACGCCCAGCGCCAGCGCGATGCCGGCACCGATGTTGCAGAGATGCGGGAAGGTTTCGTTACTGATACGTGGCCCCATATGTGAAAAGGGACTCCGCCCGGTCTTTCGTCCACGCTCCTCCCGATTCATCGAATTTTCGATTTATATCACAAGATTGCGGGAATCCAGGAGGATAAAACGACAGGATGTCTCCGATATCGGCCGTACACGTCGCTACCTGATCTCACGCAGAATGGCCGATGTTCTGGCGGCGCCGCCAAGATCGATATCCGGGTTGCCTGGCTTGGGTCGGGACAGCGCTGTCCTCACGGCCTCGACTAACATATCCGCCGTCAATCCCGCTTCCGGCAAGGCCAATGCCAGCCCCAATCTCTCCAGCCGCTCGGCTCGGACGGATTGCTCCGTCTCACCGCCGGCGGTGAAAGGAACCAGAATGGCGCGGCAGCCGGTCACCAGAAGATCACCGACCGTATTATAGCCGGCCTGCGAAATCGAAAGCTCGGCGCCACGCAAAAGGGAGGGAAAGTCCTTGCGGAAGCGAACGAACTCGACATTGCCAGGTGCGGCGCCAGCGAGATCGGCGTAATCCTGCTCCGGCAGATTCGGCCCGGCGATCAGCAGCCAGCGGCGATCGGTGGCCACGCGGCTTGCCGCTTCCAACGAGGCGCGGATGAGGTCGCGCCCGACAGCACCGCCGCCGGCCGAAACGACGATGTCGAAGATTTCGACCGGTTCCGGCGGCAAAGCGGGTGCGACAAGACCCGTATAGACGATCTTGTCGGCGATCGCCTCGGTCAGGGGAAAGGTCTCTTCCAGTCGGACGAAATGCGGATCGCCATGGACGAGCACGCCATCGAAATGATCGCGAAGCAGGCCGACCGTCTCTTCGTCGCGCCCCGGTTTCTTCTGTTGTTGCAGAATGTCCCGCACGGAGGTGTAGAGCCTCGGCTTCGGGTCAGATTTGGCAATGGCGTCGAGCAGCGGCAGGAGCTCGAAACGCATCTGCCTGCGGCCGAAGGGAAAGGCCTCGATGATGACGACATCGGGTGCAGCCTGCCGGAACGCCTCCAGCAGCAGATCCCTCCGGCGGGACAGAAACTCTTCGCCGACCGGGTTGCTTGACTGATCGGCGAGGCCGGAAAAGCCGGCGCTGCTCGCAACCACGGCCGGCAATGTCACCGAGGTCACATCAGCGCCGGGAAATCCGTTGACCGGCACGCCGCCGGTGACCATCGTCACCTGGCAGCCGTCTTTCGCCAACGCGCTGGCAATGCGGCTCGCCCGCGCCAGATGGCCGATGCCAAGGAGATGCTGAACGTAGAAAAAGACCCGCAAGGGTAGGCTATGCGAGGTTGTCATGCGGATTTCCGCCATTGATCTTCTCTCTGCCATTGCTCCTCGAACAGCCCTGTCAGTTGCCGGATGCTGGCGTGATAGTCGAAATGCTCGCGCACCCGCCTTTCGGCCGCTTCGCCCAGCCTGTGACGCAGCGCCGGGTTACGAATGGCGGATTCCAGCGCCACGGCAAGCGCCTGCGGATCCTCCGGAGGAACGACGAGACCGTTCGCACCATCTTCGAGGAGCTCGGGAACGCCGGAGACATTGGTGGAGACGCAGACGAGACGCTGGCTAGAGGCCTCCACGAGCACGTTCGGCAGTCCATCACGATCACCGTCAGCGGCCACCCGGCAAGCAAGCGCGAAGATATCGGCCTGGCGATAGTGGGCAAGCACGTCTTCCTGTGCCAGCGCACCCTTCCAGGTGATGCGGTCGGCAATGCCAAGCGTATCGGCCAATGCCTTGAGTTTCGTCAGGCCATCGCCGCCGCCAATGTGAGTAAAGCGCCAGTTGAGATCGCCGGGGAGCAATGCCAGCGCCTTCAGCAGCACGTCGTATCCCTTCTTCTCCACCGCACGTCCAACGCTGAGGATAAAAGCGGGATCGGAAGCCTCCCTGCCATCGCGGCTGGAATGTTCGCCGATGAAGGAGCCGAAGCGATCGAGATCCAGACCGTGATAGCTCAGATGGACCTTGTCGTCCGCTCCGACCAGATCGCGCATGTGCTCGAAGCCGGTGCGCGTGCAGGTCACGGTCCAGCGGGCGCGGCCGAGTTTTTCCGAGAGCTCCCAGTCCGGCGACGTCCAGATATCCTTGGCATGGGCCGAACAAGTCCAGGGAATACCGGTCATGATGCTGGCATAGGACGTTACCGAGGCCGGCGTGTGGATGAAATGCGCATGCAGCCATTCACCGCCATCGGGCCATTCATGCGCAAGCACCAAGGCCTGACCGAAGCGCCGCACGCGGTTCGGCGCAATATCCCGTTTCAGATCGCTCCAGAACTGCTTCAGGAGCGGCTTGAACCCAGGCTTGCCGATACCAGCAAAGAGGGCGCGAAGCACCCTCAACGGTTCGTTATGCAGATATTCGGGCAGATAGACGACGCGCGCCTTGATCTCGTCATGGACGGGATGACGCTTCTTGTCCGTGGGCTTGCGCATCGAAATCAACGTCAGCTCGAAGCCAGCCCTCTCCAGGCCGAGCAGCTCCTGCGCGATGAAGGTTTCCGACAGGCGGGGATAGCCTTTCAGCACCACCAGTATTTTCTTCCGCATCGACCGGTTCCGGTAATCTACTCGGCAACGATCGATAGCGGCGTATAGCGCTCGCGGTCATCGAACCATTCGCCAACAGTGCGCGAAATATGCACAAGCCCTTCCAGACGCATGTTGCTGTTGCTCGCCGAAGGTGGTGCCCGGTTCGGCAGGCGCTTCAGGGCAGCGGCAAGCTGCTTCGGATCGACCGATTCTTCCGGCAGCAGCATGTCGACGAGGCCGAGCTCACTTGCCCGCTGTGCACGGATGAGCTGCTCCTCGCGCGGCCGCGTGCGCGGAATGATCAGCGCCGGCTTGTCGAAGGACAGGATCTCGCAATAGGTATTATAGCCGCCCATTGCGACGACAGCCTTGGCGCCGGCGATCAGCTCTTCCATCTTGTTGTCGAACTCGATGACCTGCAGACAGTCGATCTTGCTGGCGCGCTCCAAAAGCTGGCCGCGTTCCTTGGCGGGCATATAGGGGCCGAGCACGATCAGCGTCTTCTGCGTGAGGGAGCTGTCCTCCTCGAAAGCGGCAATGACATCGCTGACGAGATCGGCGCCGTCGCCACCGCCGCCTGTTGTCACCAGGATATAATCCTCGTCAGGCACATGTTCCGATTTCGTGCCCAGGGTGGAAACGCTGCGCTGCAGGAAGCCGACGAACTCCATCTTTCGGCGCACACCGGAGGGGACATCAAGGCCGACGAGCGGATCGTGAAAATCTGGCGGGCCGTAGACCCAGACGCGATCGTAGAATTGATCGATCTTCTGGAGGACGTTGTTCTTTTTCCATTCGGCTTCCAGCAGGTGCGGCGCATCCATCACGTCGCGCATGCCGAGTACGAGCGTGGTGCCGCGCGCCTTCAGATAGGTCAGCGTCTCCTCGACCTCGCCTTTCAGCCCCATCGGCTCCTTGTCGACGATAAAAACGTCGGGCTGGAAGGTTTCGGCCGTATGGCGAATGATCGACTGCCGCATCTTCAGCGTTTCCTGCAGCGCGACATGGCTCGCCATAGACGTGTATTCGCCGTCGCGCAGCTTGATAACGCTCGGCACTTTGACGAAATCGACACGAGCACGATAATCGAATGCCCCTGCGATCGTCGCGCCGGAAATGATCAGCACGTTCAAACCGCGATAGTCCTCGACAAGCGCATGGGCAATCGTTCTGCACCGCCTCAGATGGCCGAGACCGAACGTGTCATGGCTATACATGAGGATTCGAGCATCTTCTAAGCGCCGCTTCATAGGCAAAAACCTCTGGGGGTGAAAATTATACGCGGTCTGTCGGCAAACGACATCCGCGGGCCGCTTCTCGAATTGCAATCCTGTCTTCGCCGTTCATCCTGCTATTTGTAGGGATCGGCGGCATCGCGCAAGCCGTCTCCTAAAAAGTTGAACGCCAGAATGATCAAAATCACCGGGATCATAGGGAAAAGGAGCCATGGATAGAAGGCAATGACGCTGACGCTCCTTGCCTCGGTCAGCAAAATGCCCCAGCTCGTGATTGGCGGGCGAAGCCCCAATCCGAGGAAGCTGAGCGCAGTTTCGCCGAGAATCATGCTCGGAACGGAGATCGTTGCCGACGCAATGAGATGCGACATGAAGCCGGGAACGAGATGACGACCGATGATACGCGGCGTGCTGGCGCCCATCAATTGAGCCGCGAGAACATAGTCCTCCTCCCGCAGCGACAAAAGTTTCGAGCGCACGGCGCGCGCCAGACCGGTCCAGTCGAGAATGCCGAGAATGATGGTGATGCCGAAATAGACGATGATCGGGCTCCAGCTCACGGGCATGATCGCGGCCAGCGCCATCCACAGTGGCAAGCTCGGCAGCGATTGCAGCACCTCGATCACGCGCTGGACGAGGAGATCGAAGAGGCCGCCGTGATAGCCCGCTAGACCGCCGATGACGATGCCGAGCACGAAGCTGACCGAAATGCCGATCAGCCCGATGGTTAGGGATATGCGTGCGCCATAGATGATGCGCGACAGCACGTCGCGGCCCAAACGGTCCGTCCCAAGCAGGTACATTTGTCCGCCGACCGCAGGACAGACCAGATGGACGTTCGAATCCACCAGCCCCCAGAAGCGATAGGCGTCGCCGCGACAGAAGAAGCGGATCGGCTGTACATCCGAGCGATTATCGATATAGACCCGGCGCAGCGTATCGATATCGAGCGTCATCTTGCGGCCGTACACGAACGGTCCGACGAACTCTCCATTGTTGAAGAAGTGCACCGCCTGCGGCGGCGAATGGATGTAATCGACATTGCGGGTATGCAGCCCGTAGGGGGCGAGAAACTCGGCAATCACGATCATGCCATAGGCCAGCAGCAGGAAAATGCCTGATGCAAGCGCGAGCTTGTGCTTCTTGAACTTCCACCACATCAGCTTCTTCTGAGAAGCCATGTAATAGCGCTGCTGGCCGGCCGACATGGCTTCGAACTGATCCGGATCGAAATCCGCGTTCGAGACGTAATGCTCCAGGGGAGCCCCGGGTTTTGGCAGGGATACGCTCACTTTGTGCTCCTGCCTTGCAAGCGGATGCGGGGATCGAGAAAGCCGAGCGCGATATCCGAGATCAACACACCGATAACATTGAGGAAGGCGAGAAACATCAGAAATGAACCGGCAAGATACATGTCCTGGCTTTGCAGGGCCCGGATCAACATCGGGCCGGTCGTCTCCAGCGACAGCACGATTGCCGTGATCTCGGCGCCCGAAATGATCGACGGCAGGATGGAGCCGATATCGGCCACGAAGAAGTTCAGCGCCATGCGCAGCGGATATTTCACCAGAGCCCTCAGGGGATGCAGCCCCTTGGCTCGTGCGGTGATGACATATTGCTTCTGCATCTCGTCGAGGAGATTGGCGCGAAGGCGGCGGATCATGCCCGCCGTCCCTGCCGTGCCGACGATGATGACCGGAATCCACAGATGCGACAGGATCGAGCGCGCCTTCTCCCAGCTCATCGGCTGCGAGAGATATTGCTGATCCATCAGATGGCCGATCGACACGCCGAACCAGACATTGGCGAAATACATCAGGATCAGCGCCAGCATAAAATTCGGAATGGCGATACCGAGCAGACCAAGGAAAGTCAGGCCGTAATCGCCCCAGCTATATTGATGAGTCGCCGAATAGATGCCGATCGGAAAAGCGATCAGCCAGGTCAAGAGGATTGTTGTCATCGACACGAGGATTGTCAGCCAGAGCCGGTCGCCGACGACATCCGATACCGGCAGCTGATATTCGAAGGAATAGCCGAAATCGCCATGCAGCATGCCGCCGGCCCAATGCAGGTATTGGAGCGGCAATGGCTGGTCGAGCCCATATTCATGGCGAAGATTCTCCATATCCTGGAGATTGGCGGTGTCGCCTTGAGCACGCAGTTCGGCGATCTGGCTATCGAAGAAGTCTCCGGGCGGCAACTGGATGATGGTGAAGACCAACATGGAGATGATGACCAAGGTCGGGATCATCACGGCGGTACGCCAGAGGATATATTTAAGCATTCCGGCGTTCCTCCTTCATCCAGAAGGTGTCCGGCATGTACACGCCGAGCAGGCAGGTCGGGTCGAAGCCGTAAAGCGCCTTTTCCGGCACATTCTGCATGCGGGCCGAATGCACGATCGGCTGCAAGGTGGCGTTGACCAGGCCGATGGAGAACACTTGATCCGTGTAAATCTTTAGCATCCTGTGCCAGATTTCGGCACGTTCGAAGGAGGAGGCAGCTTCCTCCCATTCGCCCAGCAGCTTGACCAACTCGACTGCTTCCGGCACATCGGGAGCCACCCCTTGCGTCTGGCGCGAGAGATAGTACATGCCCCAAAGCGGCCATTGCATCTGGTCGTTGGCTGTCGGCGCCAATTCGCCCGGATTCATGTCGGCCGTCGCCACGCCATTGTCGAGGCCGAACCACATTGACATCAGAATGCGCCCGCTCATAGCGCGACTGCGGAAAACATCACGTTGGGACACGCGAATGAAAAGCGCGATGCCGATTTTGCGCCAGTGATCGGTCACCAATTCGAGCACGTCGGAATCGAGCGTGCTTTCTCCCGGGGTTTCAACGGTAATCTCCATTCGCCGGCCATCCGACAGCAAACGGATGCCGTCTTCATCTCGTCTGTCCAGGCCGGCAGCGTCTAAAAGAGCATTGGCCTGAGCCGGATCGTGCTCGATCCAGGCAGAGGCATATTCGGGTTTGAAAAGCGGGCTGTCGGGTAACATCGTGTTGGCGCTTGCCGTACCGAGGCCGTAGAAGACCGCCATATTGATCTCGTGACGATCGATCGCAAGCGACAGCGCTCTGCGCACCCGAACATCGCGCAAGAGATCGCGCCAGACTGGATCGGCGCTATTCAGATTGGGGTACAGGGCAACGCGTGACCCGCGCGCCGCCTTCCAGAGATCGACCTTGATCTTGCTTGGATCGCGCCTTTCCGCTTCCTTAAGGAACGTATAGTCATTGAAGTCTATGCCGGTCGCCTGTAGATCGCTTTCCCCCGCACCAGTTTTGGCGGCGATGATCGCCGAAGAACTGATGTTCAGGATCATGCGATCGATATAGGGCAGCTGCCGCCCGTTCTCGTCAACGCGATGGAAATAGGGGTTGCGTTCAAATACGAATTGCTCGGCCGGCGGCGCTGTCGTGTTTTTCCATGGATCGAGTACCGGCAGATTGGGATTTTCAGGCCGGTAGGAGCGGCCCATCTTGATATGCAGATCCTGCCATTTCTTCACCCGGTTTTCCTTCATCAGCGAGGAAAGACGAATGCTGTCCTGGTATTTCTTGTGGAACTGCTTAAGATAATGCGCCGGCCCGGCGATGACGAGCGGCTGGGGCGCGGCCAGGATCGGCAGGAAATTCGGGTTGGGATCATCCCAGGAATAGCGCACCGTCAAGTCGTCGATCAGCTCGAAACGCGGCAGGCTACCGTGCGGGCGGAGTTCCAGCGCGCCTCCTCCGGGCGTTAGCTCTTTGTTGAGGATGACGTCTTCCCACCAGTAACGAAAATCATGGGCCGTAAACGGCTGCCCGTCGGACCATTTATGGCCCTCGCGCAGCTTGAAGGTGTACACCATATCGTTGACGGTGGAAAAGGACTCGAGAATATCCGGCTGAAGCGTCAGCGTGCTGTCATAACCAACCAGGCGAGCATAGCCATAGATGGTCATGAGGCGGATATCGTTCTGGCTGCCGATGAGCGTGCGCACGGAGCCGCCATAACGGCCCGGCATGCGCCCCATGGCCGCGACATTGACGACGCGGGGGAATTTCGGCAAACGTTTGGCGAGATGCGGCATCTGGCCGGCCCTCAGCCAATCGGCGAAATATTCCGGCTCGTTGTCAACATCGGCCGCGAGGACGGACTGGGGCAGAACGGTAGAGGCCAAAAGGCCGAGAAAGCTGCGGCGATTAATCATTTGCGCAGCTCCTGGGCACCGAGACCCCGGCGGGCACGCACGAAATGTCCCCCGCCCAGATCGGCATAGGCCAGATCTCCGTCCGCTCCCTCGGAGAATTGCGGCCCCCATTTCTGCTTGGCTGCGGCGCCTTCGCTGCCCAGGGCTGAGAAATCCAGCGGCCGGTCCAGATCGGGGAATGGCACCGCCGAAAGCAGTGAGCGCGTATAGGGATGAACGGGATCGCGCAGGATGATCTCGCGCGGCGCGATTTCGACGATGCGTCCGCGCGCCATCACGGCAATCCGATCGGCCATATAGTCGACCACCGCGAGATTGTGCGAAATGAACAGATAGGTCAGGCCGAGTTCTTTCTGCAGATCCTTGAGGAGATTCAGGATCTGCGCCTGGACGGACACGTCGAGCGCCGAGACGGGCTCGTCGAGGATCAGAAGCTTGGGGCCTAGCGCCAAGGCGCGTGCAATTCCGATGCGCTGGCGCTGGCCGCCGGAGAAGCTGTGCGGATAGCGGCTCAGATAGTGCTTGTCGAGCCCGATCGCCTGCATCAGCGCCGTGACTTTCTGCTTGCGCTCGTCACTGTCGCCACGCCCATGGATTTCGAGGGGTTCGCTCAGGATGTTGCGGATGGTCATGCGCGGAGAAAGCGAAGAGACCGGGTCCTGGAAAACCATTTGGATCTTCGTGCGCAGATCCATCAATTCATCGCCCTTGACGGCAAGCACATCGATCTTGCCGCTGCCGTCATCGAAGGTGACGGAACCGCTGTCGGCAGTGACACCCCGCATCAGGATCTTGCTTACGGTGGTCTTGCCGCAGCCGCTTTCCCCGACTAGGCCGAGACATTCGCCACGGCGAATATCGAAACTGACATCATCGACCGCGCGGAACTTCGTGCCATCCCGTCGCCCGAACAGCCCGCCCGCCTTCGAGGTATAGGTCTTGGTCAGATTGCGCACGCTGAGCAGGACATCGGGCGCCGTACCCGCAGCCGGCACACCGTTGCCGATAAGCTTCTTCTTGCTGGAGAAAGTGCCGAGATTGACCGGGACATCCCGCAAGGACTTCAATCGTTCTCCCGGCTTCATGTCGAAATGCGGCACCGCCGACATCAGCGCCTTCAGATAGCGATGCTGGGGCTGACGAAAGATCGTCTCGACCGGACCTGCTTCCATGATCTCGCCATGATAGATGACCACGACCTCGTCGGCCATGTTCGCAACGACGCCGAGATCATGAGTGATCAGCAGCATCGCCATGTTGAATGTCTGTTGAAGATTGCGCAGCAGGCCGAGGATCTGCGCCTGGATGGTGACATCCAATGCCGTCGTCGGCTCGTCGGCAATCAGCAGCGCCGGATTGCAGATCAGCGCCATGGCGATCATCGCGCGCTGGCGCATGCCCCCGGAAAGCTCGAAGGGATACATGTCGAAAGTGCGAACCGGGTCCTGAAAGCCGACGAGATTCAGCATCTCTTCCGTTTTTTCGCGCTGCTCGGCTCTGCTGGTGCCGGCGCTGTGAATGCGAAGCGCTTCACTGATCTGATTGCCGACCGTATGCAGCGGCGACAGCGAGGTCATCGGCTCCTGGAAGATCTTTGCCATCCGCGCGCCACGCAGCCCGCGGATGGCGACGCCGTCGCGCGGCAACTGGAGGATATCGGTCGTCTGACCGTTGAGCGGATCGGTAAACAGAATCCGGCCGGTCGCCTTCGCCGCCGTTGGGAGGATGCCCATGATCGATTGGCTGATGATCGACTTGCCGGAGCCGGATTCGCCGACGAGCGCCGTAACCTTGCCTGGAAGCACTCTCAAGCCGGCATTCTTGACGACGCGCAGACTATCCCCGTAAAGGGAGAATGAGACGTCGAGGTTCTCAATACGCAGTAGATCAGTCCCTGACGCCATACATATTATTTCCCGCTCACATGACCTTTGTGGCCTTATACGGCACACTAACGTAGGCCATAACGGGTGTCTAGCTGGTCAAAGCAATGCGGCGACTGTAAAAAAACCGTCGTCTTTCCAGTGATATATCGGCTTATGCTGAAGCGGGCCGCATCAGCGGTTACGGAGTCAGGTTTTCAACTTGAAAACGGTTCTCGAACTTCTTGGCATCCCTGTGCAAGAGAATGACCTGCTCGGCCTCGGAGAGGCTGTCCGGTGCCGTTTCCTGAAAGATCTCGAGCGCGCCATTGGCTGGCGTCGCGGCTTTCGGGGAAACGACGGTGAAGCGCTGGCGCACGCCGCGCAGCTTTTCCTCTCCCAACGTCCCCCATTCGCAATCGGTGTAGCTTGAGAAAGCCTGGCTTGCGACGACTTCGGTTGCATATTTCTTGGTCAGCGACTGTAGGCGCTCGACCTCGTTGACCGCTGCGCCGAAGGCGGAAAACGTCAAGCGGTCCCTCAAGCCGACATTGCCGAACATGACGTTGCCGACATGCAGGCCGATCCCGTAGCGCACTTCGCTCAAATTGCGCGACTGGCGATCGCTGTTGAGCGCCGTGACACGGCGTTGCGCCTCGAAAACGGCCGAAAGTGCAGCTTCGCAAGCCACCTTTGACGGGTCCTTGTGCCGCCCGCATGGGTAGACGGCAAGAAATCCGTCACCAAGGAAGCTCAGGATTTCGCCGCCATTACGATTGAACGGCGCTGCGATCGCGTCGAAGAACTCGTTCAGTGTATCGATATAGGCTTGGCGCCCTTCCTTTTCGGCATAAACCGTGGATTGCCGCATATCGCCCATGACGAGGGCCGCGCGGATCGTCTCGCCGTCGCCGCGGCGAATCTGGCCGTTCAGCACACGCTTTCCGGCATCGCCGCCGAGATAGGTAGTCAGCATATTGTTGGCGAGCTTGCCGAGCACCGCCATCTTGGCGGCCATGGCCAGATGGTTCTGCATGCGCATCAACGCGCCGATCATCTCTTCGCTGAAACCGCCGACGCTGTCGGTCGACCAGGAGCCCATCATCCCCTGCACAGAGCCCGCGCCGAAAGTCTGCACGAAGGCCATATAGTCGGTGACCTTCTCCTTGCGCAGATCCTCGAAAATCGGAAATTCGACAGCACCGTCGACATCGATGCGGCGACGCAGGTGCTGAAGATTGTTGGAGAGAAGATAATAGTAGGGGCTCTGTACAAAGCGTTCCGGCTTCTCGTTGCCATGCCGGTAGCCCTCGATCATCAGACCGCCGGCACGCCGCCAGGTAAAGCCGAGCGCATCATAGAGCGGGTGAAGCATGGAAAAGGTCAAATGCACGCGCTTGAGCGGCATCCCCGTCGCAGCCATGCGTTCGCAGAAGCCACGAACGATGGTCTCCAGGTTTTCGCCTGTGAGCGCCGCCTGTGTCAGCCATTCCGCTACTTTATCAAGAAGAAGATCAGAAACACTCGAATGAATAGTCATTGTCCCCGCGGCCTATCTTGCAATGCCCGATGTCTCGCCGGCCATGGAGCACCGGCTTCTTCGCCGACTTCCACTTCCGGAATTTCCGGCCTATCGTTCCAGGCTGGATGAAACAATCATTAACGGCACCAGCGCGTTCCCTTGCTACCCCTGGATTGCGCGGGCACCAGAAAAATCGAATGCATCTCTCACGCCCCCGCACCAGAAATGCAGCAAAACGGCAGCCGTCGCAATCGGCGACTCTCGTTTTGTTCTCTTTCAGATAAGGCGCATATTCAGCTGAAACAATGGGCTAAACCGAAATGGGTCGATAAAAATCGCGACTGAAACCCATGGCCAGCTGCGTGTGACAATCGAAGATCACTCGCCCGCGGCAAGCTCGGGCGGCCTCTTTTCCCGCAGCGCCATCGCCGCCATCGCATAACCCCCGCTCGCCCCATCGATGAAATGCATGTGATCGCGCATGAGCGGGGTCGGCACGAAACAGGTCATCAACGCGCTATCCTGGCGATGCAGACCAAAACAGCAGACACCCTCCGCCTCGGCCTGGCGCAAGCGCGCCTCGATGCGCTCAAGATGCGTGGCGTCGACATCGATCGTCATTTTCAGGCCATCGTCGAACTTGCGAAAATCGGAATTCGCCGCAAGATCACGCCGGTAGATCTTGGCATCGAAAGTTGCGGTCCTCACCCCGAACTTGTCGAGAACCCAGACAAGGACGATCTGAGCATCAATGGCAAGCTTGCGCCACCAGCGATTGGCCGGGGCGGCCAAAGCCCGCGCCTCGATATCCGCGCCACCGAAGCTCAATGCCGGCGTCGGGCCTTCGACCGGGACGGGATGGCTGTCGCGGCTCTGCTCCGCAGATATGGCAATGATATCGGCGACCAGTTGCTGAAATTTCGGACCGCTTCCAGCGTCGCCGGGAATGGCAATAATCGAGACGATCTCGCCATTCTGCGCCTTGATTGGATTCCAGCGGCACGAAAGGCCCGTCAGATCGGGTTCCACTCTTGCCGGCATCGCCTCGACGATGAAGCGGCCCGCCTTCATCTGCAGCTCCGCCCAACTCGTGCCGCCGCCGGCAAACATGGCATAGGAGACATAATCGCTCGGACTGAAGCGGGCGACCCGCACGTCGAACCCCTCGCCACGAATGGCGCCCATCGGCACCAAAGCCGTGCGCAGATCGAGCTGCAGCTCCTCCATCACCCAGCCCCGTACAGCCGCAAGAGCTTGTCGTGCTCGTTCCGCGCCGGAAGGCGGGACGGCGACCACTGCACCATCCCCACCGAAGGCAAAGGGGTAGTCGCCTCGGCCCAAGGCGTTGAGCACGGCGGAAATCACGCTGGCGCCCGCCATATTGACCGATTTGTAGTGTCCGGCGGCAATCGCCTTCGTCGAGCTGACGATGTCGGCGACGGCAATCAGCCAGTCATCCGGGAGAGGCTGGTAATTGGCGCTGTCGGTCACACCTTCGAAACGCGTGAAACCCGCAAGCTTATGGAAGAAATCATCATTGGATGGCTCGGCCATGATGTCCCCCTTCATTGAGCGCCGCGACAATCTATCCCTACAGCAAATGCGTTGAAAAGCCAGCGGGCGGTCGACGCAGCGATGCCCGCCGTGCTACGCCCACTGCGGGAGAGGCACAAGACGCCAAGGATACTTCAAATACGATGAGCCGCCTGGATAGTTTCATTCGCCGCCTCAGCGCACAGCGCGACATCCTCAATGCCGTTGCCCACGAGGTGAGAATGCTTGATGGCCCCGTGCTGGAGCTCGGTCTTGGCAATGGCCGCACCTTCGATCACCTGCGCGAACTTTTTCCCGATCGCCGCATCATCGCCTTCGACCGGGCGGTCAATGCCTATGGTCCTTCGATGCCGTCGGCCGACGATCTCGTGCTCGGCGAGATCAGGGACACGGCGAAAACCTTTATCGGCGCCAATGCCTCGCTCGCCCATGCGGATATCGGCACCGGCTACGAAGACAAGGATGCGATAACATTAACCTGGCTGCCCGAGATCATGACCGGCGTGCTGGCATCGGGCGGGCTTGCGATCAGCGGCCTCCCCCTCGATCATCCGGATCTCGAGGCGCTGCCCCTGCCTTCGACGGTCAAGGACGGCCGCTATTTCATCTATCGGCGCAAATAGGCTCAGTGCAGAAACAGGACGTCGAACTGTTCACCCTCGACGGGCAGTTCGACCACCTTCATGATCCGCTCGCCGCTTTCGAAGAAGGCGAGACATTCGTTATAGTGCCGGGCAAGATCAGCAACGAAGTCTCTGGTCTGATCCTTGCCGTAGAAGGCCGGAGTGAACTCCAGATAGAGCGGCACCTTGCGGGCCATCAGCGCGCTCATCGAACGGCAGGCAACCGGCTCATAGCCCTCGATGTCCATCCAGATCAGCCCGATATCGGCGGAATCGACGCCTGCCTGCAGGAGAATATCGCCGACCGGCAGGACAGGCACCGAGATCTTCTCGTCGGCCGCGCTCTGCCGCAATGCGCTGCTCTTGCCATGATTCTTGTGGTTGAGATAGAAATCGAGTTGCCCCTCGCGATCGCCGGCGGCGCAATTGACCGCCGCCACCATCTTCTGCAGGCCATTGTCGGCGATGTTGGCCTCCAGCAAGCGAAAATTGCGCGGATCCGGCTCGACGCTGACGATGCGGTCATAGGCGCCGCTCAAGGCAAAATAGCAGGTCTGCGTGCCGATATTGCCGCCGAGCTCCAGGAGTGCCGATCCCTTGCGCAGCAGGCCACGCTCGCGCAACACGCTCAGCAGGCGGTCGACATGATCGCGCTCGAAATGCCCTTTGCGAAAAACCTTGCGGCCGATGTAGTCGGCCGGCGAGAAACTGAGGACGTGATCGCCGCAATCGACGGTCATCGTCTTCACGCGAGGACCTATAGCACTGACGAGAATGTCCCGGCCCAGCCTAGTGTCGAAGAGGCGTGTGGCGATCGCATCGCGCTTGCGGCGAAAAGCCCGCTTCCAGTATTTTCTTGTGAGGATCTTGCGGTCGAACATGAGCGCCATCCCTACACCAGCGCCATTTCATTGCAAACGGCGAAGATCGGCGCCTCCGGTATCGGAAAATCAGGCAAAGTGGCCACTCGCCTCCTTCGAGACGATATAGACGCGCAAGGGCTCGCCCCGGCCCCTGACGGCGATCTCGCGGCTTTCGGTGCCGGAAATATCGGCTTCCGAAAGCTGTGCCACCGGCTCCGAAAAGACCAGCGCGGTGTTGAATTCCTTGGCGACGCTTTCGAGACGGCTGGCGACATTGACCGTATCGCCGATCGCGGTCACGTTCTTGACGCTGCCATAGCCCATGGAGCCCACGACTGCGAGGCCGGTGTGAATGCCGATGGCGATTTCGAGCGGGGCAGCCAGTTCATCAGCCAGCTCGTCGCTGAGCTTGTCGATCTCTCGGATGATCGCGGCGGCCGCTTTCAATGCCTGGCGATTGGCCTCCTTCGGGGTCGTGCGAAGGCCGAAGAGCGCCATGGCACCATCGCCGATGAACTTGTCCATCCGGCCGCCATTCTCCTCGATGATGCGGCCAACGATGGCGAAATAGCGGTTGAGCAGGAAAACGATGTCGAAGGGCAACCGTGATTCCGTCAGCGAGGTGAAATGGCGCAGATCGCAGAAGAAGACGACAATCTCGCGCTCGCGGCCGGGACTTGCCGCTTGCGTATAGACCGGAATCGTCGCCTCGGCCATCGGCGTCAGCAACGGCACGACGCTGACATTGCCGGTCGGCCGCAGCTGACAGGCAAGTCTGACATCCGGCGTTGCGCCGATACGGTTCAAGGTCTTCTGCTCCAGCGGCTCGGGCAGCGGCAAGTTTTCCGCGCCCTCGATGATCTGCACGCGGCAGGTGGAGCATTGCCCCTTGCCGCCACAGACCGAATAATGGGGGATGCCGCCGAGACGGCTTGCTTCGAGCACGCTGAAACCGCGTGGTGCGTGCACGACTTCTCCGCCTGCGTAGCGGATGGCGACCTGATATTGCCGCTCTCGCAGCCTGCGATGCGCCCGGAAGGCGAAAAGAGCGGCGATCGACAGGCTGAAGGCGCCATAGAAGCCGGCACGGTATGGCCATAAGGTTTCCGCTATTTTACCGCCCGGCGCCGAGCCCGTTTCGCCGAAGCTTCGCACGTCGCTGTAATAGCCGCCGGGATAACCGCGTTCATCCTCCTGGGCGACCTCATGCGCCACGGTCTTGCCCATTGCGGCAAAGCCGAGCAACGCAAGAACCGGCAAAACGATGGCAAGCGACAGAATGACGGGCGCGATCGCCGTGTACCACGGGCGGTAGCGCAGCCAGAAATGAACGCCGATACATCCATGAAGCCAGACGATGAGGAGGACGAACGATTGGCGCATCCCGTTGAATGGCGAAGTCACCCACAGGCTACGCACGATCGCCTTGTAGGTGTCGTGATAGCCGTAGACTTCGTGAACGATACGCGTCGCAACGATATGGTCGATCAGCAGGAGAGGCACCAACAGACCGGTGACGATCTGAAAAGCTTCGCCGGCGGGCATGACGAGCGTTCTGCGCTTGTAGAGCATTCGCAGCACGAGCAGGATATGCAGGATCAGCGCTCCATAGAGAAGCAGGGTTCCAACCGGATTGCGCCAAACCGCCATGAACCAATGTTGCGCATGTTCGGCCATGCCGAGCGAGATCAGGCCGAGGGAATGGTTGGCCAAATGCATAATGACGAAAACAAAAACGATCAGACCCGAGCCGAGACGCAGCTTTCGCACGAGGCGATCGGTCATGATTGGCTTTCTTGCCTCGATGGTCATCAAACCCAATGTATATTGCCCGTTCACAACAGATCCGAAAACGGCTATCGCCTATCATCTACAGCGCTGCGCGTTATATACGACGCGCAAAGGTCGCTGTAGCACTTTTAATCTGCTGCATAATTTTATCCCTAAATCGATTCCGATTTAAGGAATTATGCAGTAGCCGCAACGCCGCATGCCGTCGAGAACGCGGCTTTTTGAAGCAGGGACCTTATTGTCACGCAACCGGTCGGAATTCGGGCAATCTTTTCACGATTCGGGTTCCTGCCATCACTTAATCGTCAACCGTGTGACGACATCATGAAGATTGCCTTTTACGCTCCCTTGAAGTCACCTGCCCATTCGGTCCCATCCGGCGACCGGCTGATGGCCCGCCAGATCATCGCAGCATTGAAGATGGCGGGGCATGAGGTCGAAGTCGCTTCCGAATTGCGCAGTTTCACGCCCACCCCGGAAGCCGGCCCACGCATGGAAATCGCCCTGCAGGCGCAAGCCGAAGCAGGCCGCCTGATCGAGCGCTGGCAAAGCGAGGCAGCGCCTGATCTGTGGTTCACCTATCATCCCTATTACAAGACGCCCGATCTCATCGGTCCATCCGTCGCCAGGAGGCTGGGCATCCCCTATGTCACGGCGGAGGCTTCCTATTCCCGCCGTCATGACGAGACCGGCTGGAGCGAGAACCAGCGCCTTATCGCCGATGCGGTAAGGCTGGCCGCCGTCAATCTGTGCTTTACCGAGCGGGACCGGATCGGTTTGCTCGATGCGATCCCCGATGGCCGCTACGAGCGCTTCCTGCCCTTCATCGATACTGCGCCCTTTACACGCTCCTCCCCCGATCCGCGATGGCTGATTGCCGTGGCGATGCTGCGGAAGGGCGACAAGTTTGACAGCTACGCCATGCTGGCGAGCGCGCTCGATCTTATCCGCGATCAGGATTGGACCCTGACCATCATCGGCGATGGGCCGATGCGGGCCGAGGTCAGATCGTTGTTTTCCACATTCGGCGAAAGCCGCATCATCTGGCGCGGAGAACGTTCCACCGCAGAGATCGCGCAGGAGCTGGCGACCGCCGGCCTCTATGTCTGGCCCGGCTGCAACGAAGCCTATGGCCTTGCCTATCTGGAGGCACAGGCCGCCGGGCTGCCCGTCGTCGCACAGGCAACGGCCGGCGTACCGGAAGTGGTGATGGCCGACAGGACGGGGCTTTTGACGCCTGAAGGCAATATCACGGCCTATGCCGGGGCCATCGCCGAGCTTTTGAACGATCCAAGCCGGCATCAGGCCATGGCAGACGCAGCCTATGACTTCGTGCATCAGGAGCGTTCGTTGACCGCCGCGTCGACGCGGTTGGAAACCATTCTTCGAAACCATCTGGGAGACACTTATTATGAGCGATAGAGCCGATTGGCAGCCCCTGCGCGACGAGCTGCGGCGATGGAGCGAGGCCGGACGAAAGGTAAAACTCTGGTTCCGCGACGACGATGCCATCGAGCCGACCCCTGCCCTCGACCGGCTTCTATCGCTTGCCAATCGTTTCGACGTGCCGATGGCTCTTGCGATCATTCCGGGGCCGACGGGCGAGGCACTCGCCGAGCGTCTGGCGCGGGAAAGCCGCATCACTGCCACGGTGCATGGCTGGACGCATCAAAACTATGCTCCTGACGAGACCAAGAAGCAGGAACTCGGTCTGCATCGGCCACAGGCAATCGTGCTCGACGAGCTGCATCGCGGCTTTGACAAGCTCGAAGCTCTTTATGGCAAGCAGTTCGTACCGCTGCTGGTGCCGCCGTGGAACCGGATCGACGATGCGCTGCTGCTGCATCTCGCCCCCTTCGGCTATCGCGCCGTCTCCGTTTTTGGATTGGCAAAGCAGGCCCCTATCGGCCTGATCAACACGCATATCGATATCATGAGATGGCACGGTGTACGTGGCGGTTTACCGCATGCCGAAGTAATCGCACGTCTCGTTGAAGAACTCCGGATCCGTTTCGACGGCCATGACGAACCGATCGGGGTGATGACGCACCACCTCGTCCATGACGATCTCGCCTGGGATTTCGTCGAGACATTGTTCGAGGAAACGGTCGACCATGCCGCCATCGAATGGCGGCCGGTGAACCATTTCATACACTAGCCGTCGTGTTGCGCTCGGCTGAGTTCCTGGGCAAGCCCGATGAGGAGCCCTTCAGGCCCGCGGATATAGCAGAGGCGATATGTGTTGCCATACTGGACCACCTCGCCGACGAGCTGCGCGCCGCGCATGCGGAGCCTTTCAAGTGTGTCGTCGATGTCGTCCACGGCAAACATGACGCGGAGATAGCCCAAAGCGTTGATCGGGGCGTTGCGATGATCCGCGATGACAGGCGGCGCAAGGAAACGGGAGAGCTCGAGTCGGCTGTGGCCGTCCGGCGTGCGCATCATGGCAATTTCGACGCGCTGATCGCCGAGCCCGGTGA
This sequence comes from Rhizobium centroccidentale, assembly GCF_030182565.1. Taxonomy (NCBI): domain Bacteria; kingdom Pseudomonadati; phylum Pseudomonadota; class Alphaproteobacteria; order Hyphomicrobiales; family Rhizobiaceae; genus Rhizobium; species Rhizobium centroccidentale. Next base: position 22,807 of record NZ_JAQJCG010000012.1, read on the forward strand.
TACGCCCCGCCCACTCTCCCTCAATCGTCGCCTGCCCTTCGAGCTCAAGACCAAGTTCGCGAAAGAAATCAATCGCCCCTGCCAGGTCTTCGACGACGATTCCGACATTGTCCATCCGTTTGACGGTCATGCTTGCAACCTCCCGAAAGTCGTTCCAGTCTACGGGGTGCTGCCCGGTCTAACAATGGACGCTTTCGGCTAACGTACCTCAGAGCTGCAGCGATTGCCCGTCAAAGGCGAAAAACGCTTCGGGGAAGCTCTTCTGCGCATCGCGCTGCATGTCATCCAGTTCGCGGTCCGTGCGGCCGGGCGCGTGATGGAACATGGCAAGCCGCTTGGCGCCGGCCTTCTTGGCAAGCTTGATGCCCTCCTGCCAAGTAGAATGGCCAAAACCGAGATATTTCTGCATCTCGGCTTCGAGATAGGTCGCATCGTAGATGGCAAGATCTGCATCCGCCATTAGCTCAAGCGCCGCCTCATCGAGTTTGCCTGCCACATGCTCGGTATCATAGACCATGGCGATCACCCGGCCCGCCCATTCGATGCGATAGCCGATACAGCCGCCGGGATGATTCAGCCTCGTCGTATGGATGACGATGCCCGGATGTGGCTTCAACGTATCGCCGGCGGCGAAGTCACGGAAATTCATCGCCGCGCGACAGATGTCGGGTTCGACGGGAAACCACGGCGGCCGCATGAACTGGCCGATCAGCTGCCGCGTCGTCGTCTTGCCGGCCAGATGGCCCGACCAGAGATCGACGCTCACGCGCGGATCATAGATCGCGTTGAAGAAAGGTAAGCCGATGATGTGGTCGTAGTGGGAGTGGGTAAAGAAGAGATCGATGTTGCGGATCCCCTCCTTGGCAAGGGAGCCGGCCGCTTCGCGCAAACCCGTCCCGGCGTCGAATAAGATATGCCTGCCGTCATGCCGTAACTCAATGCACGACGTATTACCGCCGTACCGCTCAAATTCCGGTCCCGATACAGGGATGCTCCCCCGCACGCCCCAAAATTTCAGCTCAAAACTATCGTTGTTCATGGAAGTTTTTACACCATTCCCCTTTCGGTCAAAAAAAGCACACTTTTGCTATCGTGCGAAGCCAGCAATTTCTAAAAGTCGTGCGGTGGTAAAAACTGGATCTCATATCGTTCGATCGATATCGATCGTTGGAGGAACATCCGCCAACGGATCGCACAGACCTAATATAGGTATGAAGTGGCAGAATAGATAAGAGGCGGGAATTTGCGTGTGACGCCGGCGACCCAAATGATATTAGCACGCAGTGAAAAGCGAACCTTGGGAAGAGCCAAGAAGATTTGAGAGAAACTTACACGCTCTTTTATCTTACAGTGTGGCGGCCGAACGTGCCGCCTGTTCGTAATAGCCAGACAATGCCCTCAGATGCGAAGCGATATCGGAGAGATCGTCTTGCGAGAGACCCGATACTTTCGTTGCCTCAACCAATAGCCGCTCGCGAATTTCGGTATAGCGCTTCAGCGCGTCCAGGCCCTTGTCAGTGACGCGGATGGTCTTTTCCTTGCCGGCCTTGCCGCTTTTGACGAGGCCTGCCGCCTCAAGCTTCTTGATGGCGTAATTGGCGACATGCGTGTCCTCGATGTCGAGGACGAGGCAGAGATCGGCAAGCGTTTTCGGCCGGTCGCGATGCCGCACCGAATGGATGATCAGGATCTCGATCGGCGAAAGGCCAGGCACACCGGCCGCCGCCATGCAGCGCACCAGCCAACGATTGAAGGCATGGGAAAAGAGGATTGACCCGTATTCCAGCTCCGACAAGGCCGGCGAGCTGCCGCCGGCCAGATGGGCCGACGATACGATCAATTCGCGTCGCTTACTCTTTTCCTCGGACGTCACCTGAAAACTCCTTCGAACCGGATCAAGGCCCAGCAGATTCGACGGGCCGAGCGATCAAGGCCGCTCGACCCGGCATCACATTGCTATTCGTCCCGTTTTCCGTAGCCACCGCCAGTGGGAGTGACGACCGTAAAGGCTTCGCCAGCTTCGAGGATGGTATGGGCCGAGCCGATCAGTTCCTCGATCTTGCCATCGTTGCGACGGACATAATTGCGGCCGGTCTGTCCTGCTTCGCCGCCCTTCACGCCAAAGGGCGCCACACGCCGATGGCCTGACAGGATCGCGAATTCCAGCTTTTCGCGCGTGCGGATCGTGCGTTGCGTGCCGTTGCCGGCGTTCCATTTGCCGCGTCCGCCCGAATTCGGACGAATGTGGAAATCTTCCAGCACGACCGGGAACCGAGTTTCGAGGATTTCGGGGTCGGTCAGGCGCGAATTGGTCATATGCGTGTGCACCGCATCGGCGCCATTGAAACCCGGTCCTGCCGGCGCACCGGAGCAGATCGTCTCGTAATATTGATAGGCATCGTTGCCGAAGGTCAGATTGTTCATCGTGCCTTGGGCTGCGGCAAGCGCCTCGACGGCGCCGAACAGGCAGTTAGTCACGGCCTGGCTGACCTCGACATTGCCGGCAACGACGGCCGCTGGATATTTCGGCGTCAGCATCGTGCCTTCGGGAATGATGATCCGGATCGGCCGGAGGCAGCCGGCATTCATCGGAATATCGGCCTCGACGAGCACACGGAAGACATAGAGGACGGCGGCGCGTGTGACGGGCTGCGGCGCATTGAAATTGTCCGGGCGCTGCGCGGACGTGCCGTTGAAATCGACCGTCGCCTCGCGCTTGTCCTTGTCGATCGAAATCTTGACGACGATCTTGCAGCCCTGATCCATCTCATAGCTGAATTCACCGTCGGACAGGCGATCGAGGACGCGGCGCACGCTTTCTGCCGCGTTATCCTGAACATGGCCCATATAGGCATCGACCACATCCTCGCCGAAGTGAACGATCATCTTCTTCAGCTCGGCGACGCCCTTCTCGTTGGCTGCAACCTGGGCCTTGAGATCGTTGATGTTCTGCGCCAGCGTGCGCACCGGATAGCGCGCACCCGTCAGCAGCTTGGTAAGTTCCGCCTCACAGAATCGGCCGCGATCGAGCAGCTTGAAATTGTCGATATAGACGCCTTCCTCCTCGATATGGGTGGCGAGCGGCGACATGGAGCCCGGCGAAATGCCGCCGATATCGGCGTGATGGCCGCGGCTGGCGACCCAGAAGCGGATCTTCTGACCCGCATCGTCAAAGACCGGGGTACAGACCGTGAGGTCAGGCAGATGCGTGCCGCCATTATAGGGCGCATTGATGAGGAAGACGTCGCCCGGATGGATGACGGCGTTTTCGCGGATCGCGGTTGCGACCGACGCATCCATCGAGCCCAGATGAACCGGCATATGCGGCGCGTTGGCGACCAGATTGCCTTCCGCATCGAAGACGGCGCAGGAGAAATCCAGCCGCTCCTTGATATTGACCGAATAGGCCGTGTTTTGCAGCGTCATGCCCATCTGCTCGGCGATCGACATGAAAAGATTGTTGAAAATCTCCAGCATCACCGGATCGGCCTTGGTACCGATGGCACTGCGTTCGGGCAGCGCCTTGATGCGCTCGAGGACGATATGATCCTTGACCGTCAGCTGCGCCTGCCAGCCGTCCTCGATGACAACAGTCTGGTTCGGCTCGATGATGATGGCCGGACCGGTCACGGTCTGGCCGGGCTTGATCGCCTGGCGCAGAACAACGGCCGCATCGTGACTCTCGCCGTTCGAATAGAAGGCGGTGCGCCTTGCTGCCTCAGCTTCACCTTCGCCCATCGTCTCCAGCTCGACTGCGATATCGGCCGCAGCGCCGCCGATCGTTTCGATCTCGACGGCTTCCACCACCAAAGGCTTGTCCTCGGCAACGAAACCGAAGCGGCGCTTGTGCAGCGTCTCGAATTGGCTGCGCAGCCGCGAGGGCTTGTCGATCTCGGGGAAAGTCGTTTCGACCGCCAGCAGCGTATCGGTGCCAGCATAGCGGATATGGGCGCGCTGGACCGTCTTGATCTCGGCCGTTGCGACACCTTGGGCTCCCAATTCGGGCACGCATTCGCCACGCAGTTCGCTGCCAAGCGCTGCGATGGCGGCAGGTGCGGCATCATCGAGGGAAACGCCGAGTGCCTTCTGGCGCGTTGCGCGGATATCGGCAAGGCCCATGCCATAGGCGGAGAGAAGGCCGGACATCGGATGCAGAAGGATGCTCTTCATGCCGAGCGCATCGGCCACCAGACAGGCATGCTGGCCACCGGCGCCGCCGAAGCAGTTGAGCGCATAGCGCGTCACGTCATAGCCGCGCTGCACGGAGATTTTCTTGATCGCCTCGACCATATTGGCAACCGCGATGCGGATAAAGCCGTCGGCAACGTCCTCCGGGCTTCGCCCATCGCCAATTTCGGCTGCGAGGGATGCGAACTTGGTCCGCACCGTCTCGACATCGAGCGGCTGATCCTGGTTGGGTCCGAAAATGGAGGGGAAGAATTCCGGCAGCAGCTTGCCGGCCATGACATTGGCATCGGTGACCGCCAGCGGACCGCCATTGCGATAGCAGGCCGGACCCGGAAAGGCGCCGGCAGAATCTGGGCCGACGCGGAAGCGATCACCATCGAAATGCAGGATCGAACCGCCGCCGGCCGCGACAGTGTGGATCAGCATCATCGGCGCACGGACGCGGACGCCCGCCACCTCCGTCTCGAAGGCGCGCTCATATTCGCCATCGAAATGCGCCACATCCGTCGAGGTGCCGCCCATGTCGAAGCCAATGACATTGGCAAAACCCGCCTGCTCGCCGGTTTTCGCAAGGCCGACCACGCCGCCAGCCGGACCCGAAAGGATCGCGTCCTTGCCCTGGAACATGTCGGCGGCCGTCAATCCGCCTGACGACATCATGAACATGACGCGCGCGCCGGTGCGCTCGACATCGAGCTCATCGCAGACCTGGCGGATGTAGCGGCCGAGCACCGGCGACAGATAGGCGTCGATGACAGCCGTATCGCCGCGGCCGACGAGCTTGATCAGCGGTGAGACCTCATGACTGACCGAAACCTGCTCGAAGCCAATGGATCTGGCGATCCTCGCGACCGCAGCCTCATGCGCCGGAAATTTATAGGCATGCATGAAGACGATGGCGACGGAGCGATAACCTCTAGCGAGAAGGTCGCGCAGTGCCGCTTCTGCAGCCTTTTCGTCCAGAGCCAGTTCGACGGTGCCGTCGGCAAGCACCCTCTCTTCGATCTCGACGACATCTTCGTATAGCGCTTCCGGCTTGACGATCTCGGTCGCGAAGATCTTCTTGCGCTCCTGATAGCCGATGCGCAGCGCGTCACGAAATCCCTTCGTCGTTACCAGCGCAAGGCGTTCGCCCTTGCGCTCGAGCAGCGCATTGGTGGCGACCGTCGTGCCCATGCGGACCTCGCCGATCGCACCTTCAGGAACCGGCTCGCCCTTGCCAAGACCGAGATGGAGACGAATGCCATGAACGGCCGCATCGCGATAAGCCTCGGGATTTTCCGAGAGGACCTTGCGGGCGTGGAGAGCACCGGACGGATCGCGCCCGACAACGTCGGTAAAGGTACCGCCGCGATCGATCCAGAAATCCCAACGACCCGAAATCTTCTCCGACAAACCCGCCTCCAGCAGAACGACGCCAACAACGATGATAATATATCGATAAATCGTCAACGTTTTATCGTCAACATGAATCGATACCGATCGCCGTGACAATTTTCGTCATCATAACGCTTGCGGCGAGCCTGACCTAATCCTCGAAGCGGCTCGTTGCCTCGCGATCGTGATCATATCGTCTCGCGAGCGGAAACGGCGGCAGCCAGGATTCGCGGCGGACGGTCCAGAGTTCGTAGGTCGGCTTCAACCGATCCGGAGCATCGAGAGACCCGAGGTTCACTTCGATTTCGTCTGCGCTTCGCGAGAAGACGGACGAGCCGCAGTGAGGGCAGAAAAATCGGCCGGCATAGTCTCGTGTTTCGCCTTCGATCGTCACCGCATCCTCGGGAAAGATCGCGGAGGCATGGAAAAGCGCGCCGTGATGCTTGCGGCAGTCGAGACAATGACAAATGCCGACCCGATAGGGGCGCCCCGACGCGACGATCCGCACCTTGCCGCACAAGCAGCCGCCGGTAAATCGATCCATCTTGCACTTCCTCAAAAACAAGCAGACGACTGTCTACGACAAACGGAACAGCCGCTGCAACGGCAGGCGGCTGGTGGGAGCATGGCGTTTCATTATAACGCCACGCTCCATCGGAGCACAGCCGAAGCAGATGGGCTAATGCAATCCACCGACGCCGAGCAAGCGTTCAACCGCGCCATGATCCGCAGCCAGCCCCTCGGGCGTACCCTTCCAGGCAAGCCGGCCGCGTTCCAGAATGATGACATCGCTGGCAAAATCGAGCGCGCTTTGGATGCGCTGCTCGACGAGCAGGATCGTCATATCGCCCGATTTGGCAAGCTTGGCGAAGGCGGCCATCAACTCCTCGCAGATGACGGGGGCAAGCCCCTCCAGCGGCTCGTCGAGAAGCAGGACGGAAGGACGGCCGAGAATTGTACGGGCCGTCGACAGCATCTGCTGTTCGCCGCCGGAAAGCTGGCTGCCTAAATTTTTGCGACGCTCCTTCAGGCGCGGGAACATGTCATAGGCTTCCTGCAAAGCGCTCTTCGGCCGTCCTTTGAGCCCAACGGAGAGATTTTCCTCCACCGTCAGCGTCGGAAAGACGTCGCGCGTCTGCGGCACATAGCCGAGGCCCTGATGGGCGCGGCGGGCGCTCGGCAGGCCAGCGATGTCGGCCGAACCCAGCCGGATGCGGCCATCATAGCGCCGGGTCTGCCCGGCGAGCGTGGCAAGCAGCGTGCTCTTGCCCATGCCGTTGCGGCCGAGCACGGCGAGCCGCCCGCCGGCGCGGACCGAAAATGAAACCCCTTCCAGCACCCGCGTCGGCCCGTAGCCGGCCGACAGGTTTTCGACTTCAAGCGGCGTGGCCGGCATTGGCATAGCTCCCAAGATAGGCTTCGCGCACCCGCGCATCCTGCGTCACGTCTTTCGGTGAACCGTCGAATATGATTGTGCCGGCGGCGAGCACCACCACGCGCTTGGCGAAGCGGAAAACGAGGTCCATGTCATGTTCGATCATCAGCACGGCGAGATCGGCGGGAAGATCGGCCAGCGCCTGCTCAATGCGGCCGGTATCGCTCTGCGGCACGCCGGCCGCGGGCTCATCGAGCAGGAGCACCTTCGGCTTCAGGGCCATGGCAACGGCAATTTCCAGGAGCCGCTGTTGGCCGTAAGCGATTTCGCTGACCTTGCGATGCGCAAGTGCGCTGAGGCCGAGCGTGTCGAGCAGTTCCTCCGTTTCGGCCATGACATCGCGCATGGCGAGGAAATTGCCGAACATGCGACCGGAGCGACCCGTCCGCTGCAGCACGGCCATGCCCACATGCTCGGCCGGAGTCATATCCTGAAACAACCTGGTCACCTGGAACGAGCGTACGAGGCCGCGCCTGACCCGGCCGATGGCATCGACCTTGTTGACGTTTTGTCCCGCAATACGGACTTCGCCGGAATCGACGGGCAGATTGCCCGTGACGAGATTGACGAAGCTGGTCTTGCCCGCGCCGTTCGGGCCGATGAGCGCAACACGATCTCCCGGCGCCATCGACAGGCTGACATTGTTCGTCACCGTCAGACCCCCGAACGCCTTCTTCAGATTGCTGACTTCAAAAATCGCACTCATGCCCGCGCCTCCCTGCGACGGGCCACATAGGCGGCGGCCGTGCCGTAAATGCCCGTGGGCGCGAAGAGAACGACGAGAATCAGCAGAGCGCCGACGATCGTCAGCCAATGGAAGGGATTGGCGGCCGAGACGTAATCCTCGAACAGCATGAAAATCAGCGTGCCGACGAGCGCGCCGAACAGCGATCCAGTGCCGCCGAGTACGAGCATGACGAGCGCCTCGGCCGATTGTGTGAAGGAGAGGCTGTCGAGACCGACGACCTGTGTCGAGATCGCGGTCAAGGCGCCGCCGATGCCGGCAACGGCGCCGGAAATGACATACATCTTGATGAGAGCCACCTTCGGCGAAGCGCCCATGGCGCGGATGCGCAAGGGATCCTGCCGAATACCGCGGCAGAGCATGCCGAAGGGCGAACGGACGAGAAAGCGCAAAAGCACGAGGACGATCAGCAGCAGTGCCACGCCATAGAAGTAGGCCGTGTGCCCATAGAGATCGAACTCGAAAACACCGAACAGCGGATCGGCTGAAATCCCCGACAATCCATCGCTGCCGCCTGTCCAGCTCGATGCCTTGTTGGCGAATTCGTGGAAGAGATAGACCAGCGCGATCGAGAGCACGAGCTGCGGCAGGCCATGCGCTCTCAAAATGACGACGCCGCAGATCAGGCCGGCGATGGCTCCGGCGACGATGCCGGCAAGCGTCATGAGCAAGGGATCGTTGATGCCGTAATGGGCCGATGCGATGCCGGCAGCGTAGGCGCCGGCACCGAACAGCGCCGCATGACCGAGGGTCGCCACGCCGCAATAGCCTGTGACAAGATCGAGCGACAGCACGAGAAGCGCGATTGCGATCAGACGGGTGAGAAGGGCGAGGTTGTCCGGAAAAAGCAGATAGCCGGCAGCAGCTATGACGAGGATGACCGCAACCGCGACCAGGTCCTGCCCGAATGTACGATGTCTGGTCACGGTCGTCGCCGCCTCTCTTTCAAGGGTCAAGGCCATGTTACTTCATTCTCCCGGCAAAGCCGCGCGGGAAGACGCAGACGATGGCGATGACGGCCAGATAGAAGAAGAATTCGCCGTATTCCGGCATGAGGTAGCGGCCGGTCGTGTCGATGCAGCCGAGAATGAGGCAGGCGAGCAGCGCGCCGGAGATCGAGCCCGCGCCGCCGACAGAGACGACGACCAGGAAGGTCACCATGTAGCGCAGGGCATAATAGGGTTCGACCGGTAGTAGCTCGGCCCCCACGACGCCGCCGAAGGCGGCAAGCCCAACGGCAATCGCGAAGCTGACCGCATAGACGATTTCTGTTCGCACACCGAGAGCCGCCGCCATTGAGGCATTGTCGACTGAGGCCCGTAGCTTCACGCCGAAGGAGGTCTTCTCAATCGTGTACCACAGCGCCAAAGCAACGATGAGGCCACAGACGATCGCGAAGATGCGATGGGTGCCGATGGTCCGAAAGCCAAGATCGACGGAGCCCTGCAGGCTGCCCGGCAAGGGTATGGTCTTCAAAGTCGGGCCGAAGACGTAGTTGGCGATACCGATGATGCAGAAGGTGATGCCGATCGTCATCAGCACCTGCGTCAACTCGGGCGCACCATAGATGCGCCGATAGAGCAGCCGTTCGATCGGGATGGAGATGATGACGGTGCCGACCACGGCCAGCAAGACGGCAGCGCCATAGCCAAGCCCCAGATCGCGCGCCGCATAGGAAGCGATATAGCCGCCGATCATGGCAAAGGCGCCATGGGCCAGATTGACGACGCGCATCAACCCCATCGTGACCGAGAGGCCGATGGAGATGACGAACAGCACCATGCCGTAAGCGAGGGCATCGACTGCTATGCTGAGCACGGTTTGCATTGATATCGCTGGTCCGGTTATTGTTACGCGACCGCTGTCGTCACACCCCTGAACGGAGGCTTCCGATCAGAGGTAGGAGCTTCAGGAGCGCTTACTTCGCGGCAGCAAGGCCTGGATCGCCCTGCTTCTCGAAGGTCTGGATTTCCTTGTTGTAGTATTTGCCATCATCGCCCTTGGCGACCTCACGCAGATAGATGTTCTGCGTGATATGCCGGCTTTCCGCATCGATGGTAACAGGGCCGCGCGGGCTGACCCAGGACAGGCCCTTCACGGCGTCGACCGCCTTCTGCGCATCCTGCTTGCCGCCGGTCGCCTCGATCATCTTGTAGATGACATGCATGCCGTCGAAGGCGCCGACGGCTGGGAAGGTCAGCTCAGCCGGATTGCCGATCGCCTTGCCGGCGGCCGCAACGAAGGCCTTGTTTTCCGGCGAGTCATGCGACACCGAATAATGGAAAGTCGTCTGCATGCCGAGCGCGGCATCGCCAAGCGCCGGCAGATCGGATTCCTGCGTCAGGTCGCCGGGCGCGAACAGCTTGATGCCCGCTGTTTTCAGGCCATTCTCATTATAAGCCTTGACGAAACCGAGCGTCGTCGGGCCGGATGGCAGGAAGGCGAAGACGCCTTGCGCGCCGGAATCCTTGATGCGCTGCATGATCGGGCTGAAGTCATTGGTCGAAAGCGGCATGCGGATCGCCTGAACCACCTGGCCGCCCTGCTTCTCGAATCCCGCCTTGAAGGCATTTTCGGCGTCGACGCCCGGGCCGTAATCGCTGACGACAGAAATAACCTTCTTCACGCCGGCATCAAAGGCGACCTTGGCGATCGGAGTCGACGTCTGCCAGGTGGTGAAGGAGGTGCGCACGACGAGCGGGCTCTTGGTGACGATCGCCGAAGTGGCGGCATTGAAGATCACCATCGGCACATTGGCCTGCTTGAGGATCGGCGTTACGGCCATCGCATCCGGCGTGAAGTAGAAGCCAGCGAGATACTGCACCTTCTCCTTGACGACGAGTTCTTGGGCGAGCGACTTCGATTGGGCCGGATCAGCCGCAGGCAAATCGCGATAGATCACCTCCACCTCGTCGTTGCCGACCTTCTTGCCGTTCATTGTAATATAGGCGTCGATGCCGGCCTTGAAATTCTTGCCCTGCAGCGCGAACGGGCCGGAAAACGGACCGATGACGCCGACCTTGATGGTGTCGGCATAAGCAGCGCCGCCAAGCGCAACGGCCGCAACGGCGGCCAAGACAAACCGTTTCATTTTTCTCCTCCCGGCAGCCGTTTCTTGTGCCGCCCTTGATCGTTCAAATTTCGATCATCGCCAATTTCTCACGGGAAATGGTAATGTAAAATGAAATAAAGACCGCCACCCATATTGATCTGGTTATGGATGATGGAAATATCCTACTCAGTTATCGTTCCCAGGCGCTTGATCATGCCAACCAGTTGCAGGGCATGGCGTAGCGACGCCGCCGTCGCCACGACCATGGGCGGCAGCAGCAGCCATTCCAATGTCCAGGCGGCACCGGAGCGCTCCTGCTCATGCACCAGCGAGTGATGAATGCCCGAAAGCTGCACCGCATTGAAGCGGGCAAGCGTGACCAGCGTTTCCGCGGCGACCGGGTTTTGCTTGTGCGGCATGGCGGAGGAACCACCGCCGCCGGCAAGCTCGATCTCGTCGCCCGCCTGCGCCAGAAGCGCAACATCCTGGCCTATCTTGCCGAGGCTGCCTGAGATCATCGATAAGAGCCCGGCCAGTTCGGCAATGCGTGCTCTCTGGCTCTGCCATTGCGGCTCGTCCGTCAGGCCGAGCGTCTGCGCCAGCGAGCTCCTGATTTCGGCCGCCTTCGACCCGAATTTTTCCAGCGTGCCGGCGGCCCCACCGAACTGTAGCGGGAAACTCTCCTGCGTCAGCCGATCGCGATACTGATCGAGCGGATGCTGCCACGCCCGAAGCCGGTCGGACACGGTGATTGGGATCGCCGCCTGCATTCTGGTACGGCCCATGAGCCGGTTCGAACCGAAACGCTCATCCAGTTTGGTGAGCGCGGCGGATACGGCCAAGAGACGGTTGCTCAGGATAAAAGCGGCGGCCTTCAGGCGCAACATAAGGCTGGTGTCGATGACATCCTGGCTGGTAGCGCCGAAATGGACATGTTTGCCGACATCCTCGCCGACTGCCTTGCGCAACTGCCTGATAAGCTCAGGCACAACGACGCCATCCGATGCCGTTGCTCTCGTCAGGCTTGGTAGATCAGGCTCGAAACTGCCGCAGACCTTAGCGATATGCGTAACTGCATCCTGCGGGATCAGCCCATGCTGCACCTCGACCTGAGCAAGCGCCGCTTCGAAAGAGAGCATGGAGCGGATATCTGATTTGGCCGAAAAATAGGCCGCAACCTCTTCGTCGCCGAGGAGGCCAGACAGGAACGGATGATCGAAAGGAGAAATGCTCATGGTCTATATATCGAGGAAAACCGTTTCTTTGTCGCCCTGCAAATGGATGTCGAAGGTGTAGACGGAGCCTTCCTTCACGGCAATCAGCGTTGCGAGGCGATCCCTGTGTTCGATGCGTGCAAGCAAAGGGTCCTCGGCGTTGGCCTCGGTCTCTTCCGGGAAATACATGCGCGTGTGCAGGCCGATGTTGATGCCGCGTGCGACGATCCAGACGGTGATGTGCGGCGCCATCTTGCGGCCGTCCTTGAAGGGAACACGGCCGGGCTTGATGGTTTCGAAACGGAAAACGCCGTCGATGGAATTGGTCGGGCAGCGGCCCCAGCCGGTAAAGTTCGGATCGGCCGTGCCGCGCAGCTCCGACGGGCTGTTATAGAACCCGGCGCTGTCGGCCTGCCAGATTTCGAGAACAGCATCCTTGACCGGCGCTCCCGCGCCATCAATCACCCTGCCGGTCACCGTAATGCGCTCACCCAGCGTCTTGTCGTTGACCATGACGGAGCCGAGATCGGTCTCGTAGACGCCGCCGATCTCGCTGTAATTCGGCGTCAGACCGATATGGACGTAAGGGCCTGCCGTCTGCGACGGCGTTTCCTTGAGGTAGCCGAGATCCTGTACCATCAATTGCCCTCCAGCCGGTTTTCGAACAGGGTCGAACGGCGACCGCGCAGCACGATATCGAATTTATAGGCGCGGGCATCCATCGGGATCGTATTACCCCAGTCGAGCGGCGCAATCAGCTGCTCGATCGCTTGTCTGTCGGGGATCGTGCCGACGATCGGACATTTCCAGATCATCGGATCGCCCTCGAAATACATCTGCGTGATCAGCCGTTGCGCAAAGCCATGACCAAAGACGGAGAAGTGAATATGCGCGGGGCGCCAATCGTTGACGCCGTTCGGCCAGGGATAGGCGCCGGGACGGATGGTGCGGAAGGCATAGCGCCCTTCCTCATCGGTGATGGCGCGGCCGCAGCCGCCAAAATTCGGATCGATGGCGGCGAGATAGGTTTCCTTCTTATGGCGATAGCGCCCGCCGGCATTGGCCTGCCAGAATTCGAGCAGTACGCCCGGCACCGGCCGGCCACGCTCGTCGAGCACACGGCCATGGACGATGATCCGCTCGCCGATGGCGCTCTCGCCCGGCTTGGCGAAATTATGGATCAGGTCGTTGTCGAGCTCGTTCAATATCGAATGGCCGAAGACCGGCCCGGTGATTTCCGAGATCGTGCCGTCGAGCGAGAGCAATGCGCGCTGGGGCGAGCGCAGCACGGAGGTCTTGTAGCCGGGCGCAAAGGCTGGCGGATGCCAGGCGCGGTCCCGGGCGAAAAAGGCGCCCGTCTCGGGCTTGCTGTTGCTTCTATCGGACATGTCTGCCTCGTTTCATGCCGCCTTTTCGGCGTCCATCTGTTCGAAAACCTGCTTCGCGATCTTGATCGCATGGTTGGCGGCCGGCACGCCGGCATAGATCGCCACATGCAGAAGCGCCTCGCAGATGTCCTCGCGCGTCGCGCCGGTGTTGCGCGTGGCGCGCACATGCATTGCCACCTCATCATCCTGACCAAGTGCGGCCAGCAGCGCGATCGTCACGATGGAGCGCTCACGCCGGCTGAGCGTCGGGCGCGACCAGACATGCCCCCAGGCCGCTTCGGTGATCAGCTCCTGAAAAGGCTGGTCGAACTCCGTCACCGCCTGCTGCGCACGATCGACATGGCTGTCGCCGAGCACAGCGCGGCGTGTCGCCATGCCCTGAAGATAGCGCTCGGACGGCGCGGTAGGGTCATTCATCAGGTTTGTTCTCCACGCAGGACGACATCGATGAAGGCACGGATGACTTCGGTCAACGCCTCGGGTTGTTCGACGCAGGGGATGTGGCCGGCGTCCTTGATCACTTCATAACGCGCATTCGGGATGAGCTTTGCCGTCGACAGCACCACATCGGGCGGCGTCGAGCCGTCCTGATCGCCGACGATGCAGATGGTGGGGACGGCGATCTTGGCCGCGGCTTCGGTCAGATCGGCATCGCGAAGAGCAGCACAAGTGGCGACGTAACCTGCGACCGGCTGGCGGATCAGCATGTTGCAATAGCCGGCGAAGGCGATGTTTTCCGGACGACGAAAGGCCGGCGTGAACCAGCGCTCCATGATGGAATCGACGATGGATTCGATACCATCAGCCTCGACCTGCGCAATACGGGCATTCCAGCTCTCGGCCGTGCCGATCTTGTGAGCGGTATCGCAGAGGATCAGCGCTCGCACCAGATCCGGACGGCGTTGATAGAGCGACTGCGCGATCAGCCCACCGACCGACAGGCCGCAGATAATGGCGTTCTTGACCGAGAGGAAATCGAGCAGGCCGGCAAGATCGGTCGCATGATCCTCGATGGAATAGGGCATCTGGCCGAGATCGGAGAGACCATGGCCGCGCTTGTCATAAAGAACAATGGCGAAATCGCCGGCCAGGCGCACGATCACATCGCGCCAGATCCGGAAATCGGTGCCCAGCGAATTGGCAAAGACAAGAACCGGCTTGTCGCCGGGGCCGCCAATGATCTGATAATGGATCGTGACGTCGTTGATGCGGGCAAACTGCACTGGAAATCTCCTCAGACGCGAGATTGGATGTATAATCTGGTTAGGTAAAATGATATTTCTTTGCTCTACGATAACTCCAGGGTTATGAGTGAGCATGCTCGACGCACGCATCAAGTTCCGCCATCTGCAGACCTTTGTCGAGGTTGCGCGCCAGAAAAGCGTGATCAAGGCGGCTGCGCTGCTGAATATCAGCCAGCCTGCGGTGACGAAAACCATCCGCGAGCTGGAAGAAGCACTTGGCGTCGCCGTCTTCGAGCGCGATGGGCGCGGCATCCGCATCACCCGCTACGGCGAAGTTCTTCTCCGCCATGCCGGCGCAGCATTGACGGCCTTGCGCCAGGGTCTCGATTCCGTCTCGCAGGAGCGCTCTGGCGAAGCGCCGCCGATCCGCGTCGGCGCGCTGCCGACGGTCTCGACGCGGATCATGCCGAGGGCGATGGACCTGTTTCTCAAAGAGGAGACCTGGAGCCGCATCAAGATCGTCACCGGCGAGAATGCCGTGCTGCTGGAGCAGTTGCGTATCGGCGATCTCGATCTCGTCGTCGGCCGGTTGGCAAGCCCCGACAAGATGACCGGCTTTTCCTTCGAGCATCTCTACTCCGAACAGGTCGTCTTCGCCGTCAGGGCCGGCCATCCGCTGCTGTCCGACAGGCAGTCGCTGTTTTCCGATCTCAACCGCTATACTGTCCTGATGCCCACGCGCGGCTCGATCATCCGGCCCTTCGTCGAGAGCTTCCTGATCGCCAACGGCGCCGGCGGACTGCCCAACCAGATCGAAACCGTCTCCGACTCCTTCGGCCGCGCCTTCGTGCGATCGAGCGACGCCATCTGGATCATCTCGGCCGGCGTCGTTGCCGGGGATGTCGATGACGGGCTATTGGCGCTGCTGCCGATCGATACCAGCGAAACGAAAGGACCGGTCGGCTTGACCATGCGCACCGACGCTATCCCCACCCTGCCCCTATCGATCCTGATGCAGACAATCCGAGAAGCGGCAGGCGAGATTGCCAAGAAGTTTTGAGGCGGGCTTAGAAAACTGAAATGCCCCTCACCCCGGCCCTCTCCCCGTTTTGACGGGGCGAGGGAGCTACCTCGCCAAACCCCTTCGCCCCGCGTGCGGGGAGAAGGTGGACTCGAACAGTTGAGCGAAGCGAACTGTGAGAGGACGGATGAGGGGCTAACCTGTCCGTATGCGATTGCCCCGCTTCAGAACGGTAGACCCACATAGTTCTCGGCGAGCGCGGTCGAAGCGGCACGGGAATGGGTGAGATAGTCGAGCTCGGCTTCCTGGATCTTCTGGTCGAAATCATTTGTATCGGGAAAGCGATGCATCATCGTCGTCATCCACCAGGAGAAGCGCACCGCCTTCCAAACGCGAGCAAGCGCACGGGCGGAATAGGCCTTCAGCCCGGCATTCGAGCGGTCCTGATAATGCTCGGCGAGACCCGAAAACAGGTAATGCACGTCGCTCGCCGCCAGATTGAGGCCCTTGGCACCGGTCGGCGGTACGATATGCGCGGCATCGCCGACCAAGAAGAGGCGGCCGAAACGCATGGGCTCGGCCACGAAGGAGCGCAGCGGCGCGATCGATTTCTCGAAGGACGGCGCGGTGATCAGAGCCTCGGCATGATGGGCCGGCAGCCGGCGGCGCAGTTCATCCCAGAAGCGGTCGTCGCTCCAGTCCTCGACCTTCTCGTCGAGCGGACACTGAATGTAATAGCGGCTGCGTGTCATCGATCGCATGGAGCATAGCGCGAAACCACGGGGATGGTTGGCATAGATCAGCTCGTGATTGACGGGCGCCACCTCCGCCAGCACGCCGAGCCAGCCGAAGGGATAGACCTTCTCGAAGCTGCGGATTGCCTTTTGCGGCACCGATTTGCGGCTGACACCATGAAAGCCGTCGCAGCCGGCGATGAAATCGCAATCGATGCGATGGGAAACGCCGTCTTTCTCATAGGTTAGATAGGGCGTATCACCATCGAAACCATGCGGCTGCACATTGACGGCGCCGTAGATGGTTGGAGCGCCGCTTTCCTCGCGGCGGGCCATCAGGTCGCGGGTCATCTCCGTCTGGCCGTAGATGACGACCCGTTTACCGCCCGTGAGACCATGAAGGTCGATGCGATGATCGCGGCCGTCGAACGCAAGCGAGAAGCCATCATGCGGCAAGCCCTCGGCATGCAGGCGCGTGGCGGACTTCGCCTGATCCAGCAACCGGACAGTGCCTTCCTCAAGAACGCCGGCGCGGACTCTGCCGAGAATATAATCCTTGCCGACCCGATCGAGAATGACATTGTCGATGCCAGCCTCCGTCAGCAGCTGGCCGAGCAGCAGCCCGGACGGCCCCGAACCGATAATGGCGACTTGAGTGCGCATCGTCTCCTCCCATGCGTCTATCTTGCTTCAAGTCTCTTCGGCGCGTGGCCGATCCACAATGGACATTTCGGTCATGAAATTGCACAAATCGAACATGTTGAGCGAGGAGTGCCATGACGAAGAACGTGCCGATCTATGAGCTCTATGGCGAAAATACCGGCAGAAAGCCGGATTTCTGGCTGCATTGCGAGACGATCCCTTCCCGCAGCAGCCTCCATCACTGGGAGATCCGCCCCCACAGGCATGAGAGCTTTTTCCAGATCTTGTACATAGATGCCGGATCCGGCGATGCCATCTTTGACGGAACTCCCCATGCCATAACGCCGCCCGCCGTCATTACCGTGCCGCCTCGCCTCAATCACGGCTTCCGCTTTTCGCGAGATATAGACGGCTTTGTCATCACGGTGCTGATCTCGCATCTGAAGACGTCTCCCGGTGACCGCAGCCGGCTGGGAACATGGCTTGCCGAGCCGCATTTGACCCTGCTCGACATGGGCAACGAAGACGCGGCTTATGTCGCCAATACGCTAAAACGCCTGGGCGAAGAATTTGCGAGCCACCGCAACGGCCGCAACGATCTGCTGGATGCCTATCTGACTTCGGCCTTGCTGCTGACGGCGCGTATAGCCCAAAAGGCTGAAGAAGGATCGACGCCAGGCGACGAAAGCGAGCGCCGCATGGAGATGCTGCGGGGCCTCATCCAGCGCCACTTCCGCTCGCACAAGCCGGCCGCCTTCTATGCCGAGAACCTCGGCATCTCGCCGGCCCATCTCAGTCGTATCGTGCGCAGCCGGACGGGCCATGGCGCGCATGAACTCATTACACGCAAGTTGCTGGACGAAGCCAAGCGCGAACTGGTCTTCACCTTCGCGACGGTCCAGGAAATCAGCTATCGCCTGGGCTTTGCCGATCCGGCTTATTTCTCGCGCTTCTTCGTCAAGCAGACTGGCCAGACGCCCCGCGCTTGGCGTATCGAGGAGCGGGAGAGGCTGGGAATGTGAACGAGACAATCTGGATCGCGGGCAGCCACCCGCCCTCGTGCTTCGAGACGGCCCTGCGGGCCTCCTCAGCATGAGGGCTGATCTTCTCGCTTCACCAAAAAATGCTGCAGAGCATAGCGATCATCGGGCATGCTCCATCCTCATCCTGAGGTGCGCAGCCGAAGGCGAAGCCTCGAAGGACGAGGATGCCCCGAAAATACAAAAGCTACGGCAGCACCAGCCGCAGCGCCTTTTGCGTCTCTTTCAGCAGTGGCAGAAACTGCTCGGCCATGTCGGAAGCCGCAACATAGGCAGCCGGAGCACCGATATTGATCGCCGCCACGGTCTGGCCGCGATCGTTTTCGACCGGCACGGCAATCGAGCAAAGGCCGATTTCCAGCTCCTGATCGATAACGGCATAGCCCTGCTCCCTCACCCGGCGGAACTCGGCCATCAACTCCTCGGGATCGGTCTTGGTATTCGGCGTGTTCGCCTTGAGATCAGTTCGCCCAAGCGCGGAGCGCGCCTCGCCTTCCGACAGCGCCGCCAGCAGGACGCGGCCCATCGAAGCGCAGAAAGCCGGAAGGCGGCTGCCGGGCGTCAGGTTGATCGACATCACCCGACGCTGCGAGGCACGCGCGATATAGACGACCTCCGTGCCGTCGAGCACCGAGGCGGACGCATTCTGCCCGGCGCGCTCGGCAAGCTGATCGAGATGCGGCTGGATGATGATCGGCAGCGGCGTCGCAGCCAGATAGGCGTGACCGAGCCTGAGTATCTTCGGCGTCAGCGTGAAGAATTTCCCATCAAAGACGGCATAGCCGAGTTCGGCGAGCGTCAGCAGCGAACGGCGCACCGTGGCACGATCGAGCCCGGTCAGCTTCGATGCCTCGGCGATCGTCAGGCGCTGCCGCGTCTCGCCGAAGGCTTCGATGACTTTCAATCCCCTGGCAAAGCCGCTGACGAAATCCGTTTCGCGCATAGCCCCTCCAAACTTCATGCCTTTTGTGCGATATATGAACAAAAATCAAATAACGCACAAATTGATTGCCGTCCAGCCCATGCTGATCTATTCGAAAGGAAGAGGACGGGGCGCCTTGGTCCGCCCGCATGACAAGTGGGAGTTTCCGCATGGATAAGACAATCGCGAGCACGGCGGCTGCCGTCTCGGACATCGGCGATGGCGCGACCGTCATGATCGGCGGCTTTGGCGGCTCCGGTGCGCCGATCGAACTCATTCATGCGCTGATCGATAAAGGCCCGAAGAAGCTGACCGTCATCAATAACAATGCCGGCAACGGGCGCATCGGCATCGCAGCCATGATCGATGCCGGCATGGTCAAGAAGATGATCTGCTCGTTCCCGCGCTCATCCGATCCGCGCGCGTTCACGGACCGTTACCTGGCCGGCGAAATCGAGCTGGAGCTGGTGCCTCAGGGCACCCTTGCCGAACGCATCCGCGCCGGCGGTGCAGGCATTCCAGCCTTTTATACCCCAACTGCCTATGGCACCGAACTCGCCAACGGCAAGGTCATCGCGGAATTCGACGGCCGCCACTATGTTCAGGAGCGCTGGCTCAAGGCCGATTTCGCCATTGTCAAAGCTGAAGTCGGCGATGTGCAGGGCAATCTCATCTACAACAAGGCCGGCCGCAATTTTAATCCGCTGATGTGCATGGCCGCGGCTAGGACGATCGCACAGGTCTCGAAAATCGTTGCCGCCGGCGAGCTCGATCCCGAGCACATCGTTACCCCCGGCATCTTCGTCAACGGTGTCGTTGAGGTCGCCGATCCGCAGCAGGAAGAAAATCTCATTCGAGCCGGAGTGGCCTACGTATGACCATCGACACACGCGAAGACATCAAGCTCTCCAACGCGCAGATCGCCTGGCGCGCGGCTCAAGATATCGAAGATGGCGCCTATGTTAACCTCGGCATCGGTTTTCCGGAAATGGTCGCCCGCTACCAGCCTCCGGGCCGTCAGGCGATCTTCCACACTGAAAACGGCATCCTGAATTTCGGCGAGCCGCCGGCGGAAGGCGAGGAAGATTGGGATCTGATCAACGCCGGCAAGAAGGCCGTGACGCTGAAGCCCGGCGCCTCCTTCTTCCATCATGCCGATAGTTTCGCCATGGTACGCGGCGGCCATCTGGATGTCGCGATCCTCGGTGCCTATCAGGTGGCGCAAAATGGCGACCTCGCCAACTGGCGCGTCGGCTCGAAGGGTGTGCCCGCTGTCGGTGGGGCCATGGATCTGGTCCATGGCGCCAAGCAGGTTTTCGTCATCACCGAACATGTGACCAAGGACGGTAAGCCGAAACTGGTGGAGGCCTGCACCTTCCCATTGACCGGCGTCGCCTGCATTACCCGCATCTATACGAGCCATGCGGTCATCGACATTGCCAAGGAAGGCTTCGTCGTCCGTGAAAAGCTCGCCAACATGACGATGGACGAGCTGCAGGCGATGACCGGCGCGCCGCTCCATATCGATCGCCCCGTTGCCGACCTCATTGTGCCGAAGCTCTGAAGCCCGTTGCGATCTTTCAGACTCGCGCGCAATGCTTTAAGCTTATAATATCTCGTAGGTCGCTATTGCAAACCGCCATAACGTTTTGCGCGACATGCCGTAGGGAGAAGATCATGACCGAAGCCTTCATCTGTGACTATATCCGCACGCCGATCGGCCGCTTCGGCGGATCGCTTTCTTCCGTCCGCGCCGACGATCTCGGCGCCGTGCCGCTGAAGGCACTAATCGAGCGCAACGGCTCGGTCGACTGGGAAGCAATCGACGACGTTATCTACGGCTGCGCCAACCAGGCGGGCGAAGACAATCGCAACGTCGCGCGCATGGCAGGCCTGCTGGCCGGCCTGCCGATTTCGGTGCCCGGGACGACGATCAACCGGCTTTGCGGCTCGGGCATGGATGCCGTCATCACAGCTGCCCGCGCCATCCGCGCCGGCGAGGCCGACATCATGATCGCTGGTGGCGTCGAAAGCATGTCGCGAGCGCCTTTCGTCATTCCCAAGGCCGAAAGCGCCTTTTCGCGCAATGCCGAGATCTACGACACCACCATCGGCTGGCGCTTCGTCAATCCTGTCATGAAGAAGCAGTATGGCGTGGATTCCATGCCCGAAACCGGCGAGAACGTCGCCGAAGACTACAAGGTCAGCCGCGAAGATCAGGACGCCTTTGCCGTCCGCTCGCAGGCAAAGGCTGCGGCAGCACAGGAGAACGGCCGGCTTGCCAAGGAGATCACCTCAGTCACGATCCCGCAGCGCAAGGGCGATCCGGTTATCGTCGGCAAGGACGAGCATCCGCGCGCAACCTCGATGGAAGCGCTTGCCAAGCTCGGCACGCCTTTCAAGAAGGAAGGCGGCACGGTGACGGCCGGCAACGCCTCCGGCGTCAATGATGGCGCTGCCGCACTCATCATTGCTTCAGAAGCAGCGGCCAGAAAATACGGCCTGACGCCGATAGCGCGCATTCTGGGCGGTGCGGCTGCCGGCGCCCCCCCGCGCATCATGGGGATCGGCCCGGTTCCGGCCTCGCGCAAGCTCATGACGCGCTTCGGCATGCGCCAGGAACAGTTCGATGTCATCGAACTCAACGAAGCCTTCGCCTCGCAGGGACTTGCCGTGCTGCGCGAACTCGGCATTGCCGATGACGACGCGCGCGTCAATCGTAACGGTGGCGCCATCGCGCTCGGTCATCCGCTTGGTATGTCGGGTGCGCGTATCACCGGCACGGCTGCCTTGGAGCTCAAGGAAACCGGCGGGCGCTATTCGCTTTCCACCATGTGCATCGGCGTCGGCCAGGGAATTGCCATCGCGCTGGAACGGGTCTGATCGTTCCGGCCAGCCCATGGTCCGCGGCCGGATGAGCGGCGGACCACGGCCGCTTCCAAGCGCCCGATGCAGTCCTGGCGACGGCGGCAATCAGTAATGATCTGGAACGGCAAAGGCTTTGGAGCGTTTTCCTGCTGCTCAGTGGGATCAGTCCATGCCGTCACGCCAGAATGTCTCGAAGCCATTTTCGTCAAACGCCGTTATCATTCTCATTACCGTCGCCCTGTTACTGTCGATTGCGCAATCCGCCTTCGCAGCGGAGGGGCAGAAGGCCAGTCACCCTTCGGAAGGGCTGTTCCTGATCCAGATCATTCTGCTTGTCGTATCAGGCAGGCTGCTCGGCGAATTGATGGTGCGCATCGGCCAGCCATCGATCATGGGCCAGATCATCGCCGGCATCATTCTCGGCCCTTCCCTTTTCGGCCTGGTCTTCCCGCATGCACAAGCGAGCCTTTTTCCTTCGGACGGCGCACAAAAGAGCATGGCCGATGCGGTCGGCCAGCTCGGCATTCTCTTTCTCCTGCTGCTCGCCGGCATGGAGACCGATCTCGGTCTTGCGAAACGTCTGCGCAAATCCGCGGCCGGCGTCTCGCTGACCGGCATCGTCATTCCCTTCGCAGCGGGATTTGCCTTGGGCGAGCTCATCCCCGACGCCTTGCTTCCCGATCCTCAAAAGCGGTTGGTAACGTCCCTCTTCCTGGGCACTGCGCTTTCCATCTCCTCGGTGAAGATCGTCGCTTCCGTGGTTCGCGAGATGGACTTCATGCGCCGGAACATCGGCCAACTGATCGTCGCCTCCGCCATCATCGACGATACGATCGGGTGGGTCATCATCGCCATAACATTCGGTCTTGCCGAAAAAGGCACGGTCGATCTCACGACGCTCGCGACCAGCGTCATCGGCACATTGGCCTTCATGGCCGTCAGCTTCACCGTCGGCAGACGGGTAGTCTTCGAAATTATCCGCTGGACCAACGACAATTTCCACAGCGACCTGCCCGTGCTCAGCGCCATCATCGCAATCATGGGTACGATGGCGATCATCACCAACCTCATCGGCGTCCATACCGTCCTCGGCGCCTTCGTTGCCGGCATTCTGGTCGGTGAATCGCCCATTCTCACACGTCAGATCGATGTGCAGCTTCGCGCCTTGACGACGGCTCTGTTCATGCCCGTCTTCTTCGGGCTGACCGGCCTGCAGACCGATCTCACCGTGCTTGCCGATCCCTCCATCCTGCTGCTGACGGCTGCCGTCGTGGTCATAGCGAGCATCGGCAAGTTCGGCGGCGCTTTTGCCGCCGCCAGGTTCGGCGGCTATTCGGCATCGGAGGCCCTGGCGCTCGGCTGCGGCATGAATGCGAGGGGATCGACGGAAGTGATCGTCGCGACCATAGGCCTGTCGGTCGGCGTGCTGGACGAAAAGCTCTTCTCCGTCATCGTCGCCATGGCCGTCATCACCACCATGGCGATGCCGCCGACGCTTCGTTGGGCACTTGCCCGCCTGCCGCTGCGCGAAGAGGAACGCAATCGTCTGGAGCGCGAACAATTCGAAAGCGAGAGCTTCCTCGGAAATTTTGAACGCATCCTGCTGGCTGTCGACGGTTCACAAAGCAGCCGTCTGGCAACCTGGATCGCCGCTTTCTTCGCGGTGACGCGCAAGATGCCCGTCACGGTGATGGATGCGCGCGAAGCCGATGAAACTCTGGACGCGCCCGATGCATCGGGAGACTTGCGTCCAGCGTCGCAAGCCAAGACAATCGCGGAAGATCTGCGCCAATACGCCACCGACCTGCTTGCGTCTGCGCCACCGGAGCAGAATTTGGCTGGCCAAGGCGATATCCATGTGACAGTTCGAGAAAAGAGCGACAAACTCGAAACTGTACTCGAAGACGTCTCCGATACAGGCCACGATCTTCTCCTTGCGGGCATCGAACCCTCCATGGGAGACGATGGTCGCTTTGGCCCGTCGCTGCAGGTCATGACATCGGCGTTCCAGGGAATTTCGGCGATCATAACGGCACGCGGCTCGCTTCCAAAGAATCCGGGGGATCTGCGGATCCTCCTGCCCGTCAGCGGCACGGAGCGTTCCATCCGCGCTGCCGAATTCGGGCTCGCGATCGCAAAGGCGGCAAACGCCCATTGCGCGCTGTTGTTAATCGTCGAGCCGCGCAACGCCAGCGCTATTCCACGCATCAGCGACCGCGGCAGCGACCATCGGGATATTTTGAACAAGGTCGGTGCAATTGCAGATTATTATGGCGTGCAGATCGAAAAGGTCGTGCAGCAAGGCCCCTCGCCGGAGCTCTCGATCCTGCGGCATGCACGCAGCGGCGGGTATAATCTCATCGTGCTCGGCGTAAGCAAAAGAGCCAGCGGCAGCCTTTCCTACGGAAGCGTCGCCGACACGATGCTGCAGACCGCCGATAGATCCTGCATTTTCATCGAAACCGATCTGGCCTCTTCCTCGCCGGCAATTCCCGAATAAACCGACCATCAGCCATGAGATGAATCAGGAGAATCGATAAAAGACATCAACGCTATTCATTTTTCCTATGCTGCCTCCTGGGCCATATTGGCCGGCAACATGATTTGACCGAGCGCACCGATGTCCGACCTTGCCCTTTCGCGTGACCATGAAGAAGCCGATACGCGGGAGGGATGGAAGGTCGTTGCCGCCGCCCATGTGCTGACGGCCGTGACGTTCGGAGCCGCCTACTCCTTCTCCGCCACCTTGCCGGGCCTTGCCGCGGAGTTTAGCGCCTCCCGCGGTGAGATCGCCCTCGTCTTCTCCATTTCCGCATTCCTCTTCTACTCGCTCGGCGCGATTGCCGGGCCTCTCGCCGACAGATGGTCGCCCCGCGGTCTGGTTCTTCTGGGGCTTGCCGCCATGATCCTCGGCTATATCGGCGCCAGCCGTGCCGGGTCCCTGACCGCCCTTTACATCTGGTATGGCTTCGGCGTCGGGTTTGGGATCGGCCTCTCATACGTTCCGGCGATCGGAGCGGTGCAATCCTGGTTCATCCACAAACGAAGCCAGGCGTCGGGCATCGCGACGGCGGGGATTGGACTTGGCACCTTGATCCTGCCCTTTGCCATCGGCAAGGCCCTTCCCTTCATCGGCTGGCGAGGATGTTTCCTTACTCTTGCCTGCATCTTCGCGGTCTTTGGCGTGCCGGCGGCATTGCTTGTCCGCAAGCGACGGGACAGTACGATCTCGCACCTAGCTTACGCCGGCAACCATACGCTCCCCGCAATATGGCGCGACGGACGGTTCTGGCTTTTCTATGTCGTGCTTCTCCTGTCCTCTCTGTGCACCTTCATTCCTTACGTCCATATCGTCGCCGCCGCCCGCGACATGGGTCTTTCCATTCAGGACGGAACCGCCCTTGTCAGCGTTATCGGTGTCGGCAGCATCGTCGGCCGCTTCTTTCTGGCAGGCCTGGGAGATCGTTTCGGCCGCCGGCAGCTGCTGGCATCGCTCACCCTTGCAGTCGCTGCCTCCTTTGCCATATGGGCGTCGGCATCAGGCATGATCCAGCTCACTTTATTCGCATTGATCTTCGGCATGAGCTATGGCGGGTGCGTCGGCCTTTATCCGGCTGTCGCCGCCGACTTGTTCGGCACGCGCCAGATTGGTGCAGTTATCGGGTATCTCTATTCGGCCGTGGGTGTAGCAGCCCTGATCGGGCCAACTGCAGCAGGCTTTATTTTCGACCATACCGGCAGCTATTCCGGCCCGATTATTGCAAGCGGCCTCGCGGCGTTCGTAGCAGGCTTCATAGCGTTGCGCCTTGGGAAAAAGTCCTAGAGCTGGGCCGCGATTGCCGCCTTGTCGATGACAGACCAGACGTTCCGGATTCGCCTGTCCAGAAACTCATAGAAGACATTCTCGGCAAACTGTACCCTTCTGCCATTCACCGCCATACCGAACAGCATG
Organism: Rhizobium centroccidentale; assembly: GCF_030182565.1. Classification (NCBI taxonomy): domain Bacteria; kingdom Pseudomonadati; phylum Pseudomonadota; class Alphaproteobacteria; order Hyphomicrobiales; family Rhizobiaceae; genus Rhizobium; species Rhizobium centroccidentale. The sequence goes on from NZ_JAQJCG010000012.1 coordinate 48,569, forward strand.
CCCGTCGGCCTGCAATCAAATTGCAGGCGGCTTGCGACGCGTGGCGGTTCGCAGATCAGTAAAGTGATATCGAAATGAAGATCGGGAATGGCGCGAAAATCATCTTCGAGCATTTGCCGATAGCCTGATAGCCCGACATGGGCGCCATTATAGCACACGTCTTCGTGGACGAATTTACGCAGATTTGGCCAATCTTGTCCGTTGAGACAGGCAATATAGCCTCGGTAGATCTCGGACAGATCGACGTTTGCCATTCTCATCACCCTCGACCTGGAGACGGCCTGTGCTTCAGGCCGATGCCTGCAGACGGCGGCGGCCTGTATGCATCATCGTGATCGGATGCTTGAGCGCAGGTGCCGGACGGCCGATATGGTATCCCTGAACGGCATCGATGCCAAAGGATTTGACGAGATTGAGTTGCTCCTCGTCCTCCACGCCCTCGACCAGGATGCGATGGCCGCGATTGCGCACCAGACCGATGATGTCCTCAAGAAGGATCTTCGCACTGTCGTTGCTTGCCGCATCATGCAGGAAGGATTTGTCGATCTTGACGGTTTCGAACTCCATCAGGCGAAGCCATGACAACCCGGCAAAACCTGTGCCGAAATCGTCCAGCCAGAATTTAATGCCGAGCTTCTTCAGATCCTGAATGCTGTCGAGGACATCGGGGCGTATCTCCATATCGACGCCCTCGGTGATCTCGAACGCCACCCTGTGACCCGAAACGCCCGTTTCCGCCAGAATAGCGGCCACCTGCGCGGCGAAACCTGGAGCCCGCAGCTGGATCGGGGAGACGTTGATGCTGACGGTGTCGACAATGTCGCGGGTAAGCAAATCACAACAAGCCCTTCTGATCGCCCAATAGCCGAGCTCCATGATCGCCCCGGTGCGCTCCGCTATCGGGATAAAGACGGCCGGAGAAGCATTCGACCCATCGAGCAACTGCAGGCGCATCAGAGCTTCATAGGCACCGATCTCCCCGGTCTGGAGATATTGGATCGGCTGATAGACCAGCGAGACGAGGTTCTGCTGGATGGCGATCTTCAGAATGGCTGCGATATTCTCGCTCGCATCGCCGCCGGGCAGCTCGTTCGGGTCGAATATCCGTGCGCAATTGCGGCCGCTCGCCTTTGCCGAATACAGGGCGCGATCGGCCTCGTTGATCACATTCTCCAGCTTCGCGCCGGCGACGTCTCTCGTAATGGTCGCTCCAACGCTCACCGTGACATGCCGGAAGCCATCCAGGCGCTGTGCATGGACGATATCGAGAGCTTCGATCCCCTGACAAATGGCATCCGCCAGAGCCAGCGCATCCGAGCTGCTCTCCAGATCGAGGATAACGATAAATTCCTCGCCGCCGTAACGTCCGACCGTTGCCCCGAGCGGAGCGACGATGTTCGAAAGCGCATTGGCAACCGTCACAAGGCAGTGATCACCCTCCTGATGGCCGTAATAATCATTGTACTTCTTAAAGAAGTCGACATCGACCAGCAGGATGGCGAATGCTGCGCCCTTCTCGCGCCAGCGATCCCAAAACTGTTTCAGCCTTATATCGGCAGCTCTTCTGTTCTCCATCCCGGTCAGGGAATCGGTGATGGAGAGCCGCAGAAGAGCTTCGCCGCGTTCTGTCGCCTGGCGCTGCTGCAACTCCGCTTCTCTGGCATTGAGAAAGACGTTGAAACGCTCCTTGTTCAGTTTCCAGTTCACATAGGAGGTGAATACGAAGCAACAGAGATAGAAGGTGGTGAAGGCCAGACAATAGGCGGCGCTGTAGTGAAATTCCGTCAGCGACAGCAGGAAAAAGGCGAAGATCAGCCCCGACGAGAGCAGTGCCAAACCGAATTCGAGGCTGAAGAAAAGGTTAACGCCCATCATGAAGATGGCGCCGAAGGCGGCATAATAGGAGAATGCCTCGGCATTGGCCGTCTGCAATGCCGGCAGCAGCCACACGACATATCCAAGAACGACAGCCGCAGCACATGTCGCCTCAAGCTCGCCGGCACGACGTTGCCGCGAAAACTGCATTTCCAGGGTCAGAAGCGAAAAGCCACCGATCAGAAACCGCGCAGGGATCGTCACGTGCGAAACGTCGGGAATGAAGACCAGATCCGTGATCAGGAAGAGGACATAAACGGGCACGGCAAGCCACAGACCGCTGCGAGCCAAGGCACGCCGCGCATCGTTGCTATAGGCTTTGTAGAGCGCACGCAGCTCATCGGGGCGGTTAGTCATGCGAGCCTCGCTCTGACCAAGATCGCTGCTTCCCGACAATCGACGCATGCTCATCATCACCCGAGTTAGCCGAGACTTCATGTCCACCGCGTTACCTTTGCGTCGCTCGAATGAACAAATCGCTCGCTTCACCACGGCGGCTAATTTGATCCGTTTGATAACGAAAGCGTTGCCGCAGCGACATTAACAAAACCATAGCGCTCAATTTTTATATGAGATATGGTTTGCGTAGTGTTCACGGAATGATTTAAAATTGAAACAATTTCAAACCGCTCTTGATGGCTTCAGCCTCGTTACCTCTCAGTCCATCTCGGAACATACGAGATCGTCCGGTAACAACCTTACAACCGACCAAATTAAGGAGGGCGAGGCCGAACTCGCCCTCATTCTCTCCCTTACGCAGCAGGCCTTCGAAGCAAACGCACCCGTTCCAGGCACGATGAAGGCCTTGACCGAGCGTCTGCAGGCGCTGAAAAGCAAGACGACACCCCTGACCTGGGCCCATTTGGCCTCGGTTGCGCAGGGTCATCCCGTGTCGTCCTTCCTGCTGCAGGACCCTTTGACGCGATGGTCCTTCGAAAAGCCGCGCGGCTATAGCGGGGATGCCTATCTACTGGATTTCATTTACGAACATCCAGCCGTTGCCGCACAGGTGGCGGAAGCTTCGGCGCTGGGCGCAGAAGTTTACGATTTCACCCGGCAGGCAGCATCCGCAGTCGCCGTGCGTGAAAGGCGCGAGATCCTGGCAGCGCATGTCGATGCGGTGGCGGAGGCGACGGATGGCGCCGAGATCCTGGCGATCGCGGCCGGCCATCTTCGCGAAGCGGAGCTGTCTAAGGCTCTGCAGAGTGGCAGGCTCAAACGCTGGGTCGCACTTGATCAGGATCCGGTCAGCGTCGGGACGGTGAGCTCGGCCTTCCAAGGCAGCTGCATCGAAGCGATCAACGGCTCCGTTCGCACCATTCTGGGGCGCGCACAGAAGCTCGGCACGTTCGACTTCATCTATGCAGCCGGCCTTTACGATTATCTGGCCGAAAGCGTAGCCGTGCGTCTGACGGAACGCTGCCTGCAGATGCTGAAGCCCGGCGGCAAGTTCCTGCTTGCAAACTTCGCCAAGGATATCGGTGTCGAAGGTTACATGGAAACCTTCATGAACTGGCCGCTGATCTGGCGAACGGACGAGGATGTCCAGTCGATCATCGACAAGGTCAAGCACCCGATCGCCGATGTTTCTCTTACACGCGGCGAAAACGGCGGCGTGATATACGCCGTTCTGACCGTATAGCCGACGGCAAGCGACATGACCGGCTAAGCCGCGTTGCGGCTTGGCCGGCGAAATCGGAACAGAGCAAGCAGCAGAAAATTAACCAAAGCGACTGCTGCAACGGCGGCAGGCGTTGCTGTATCTGGTGTAAATATCTGCCTCCGCAGCAAGTAGCCCGACACCAGAAACGGCGTATTCCACATCAATGCGCCGCAGAATGTTGCGATGGCGAAGCCTGGCAGCGGCATGGCGAGCACGCCTGCCGGAAATGCCATATAGGCCCTGACAACAGGCACAAGCTGGCCGAGGAACGTGACACGTATCAGATTACCACGATAACTGCGCTTCAGACGCAGATACCGCTCTTCTTTAATATCCAGATACCTGGTCACCTTCAGCACGAAAATGTCGCCACGCACCGGCCCCAGCCATCGGCCCATTCCATACCAAAACAACGAGCCTGCCGTTGAACCACCGGCGGTAATGGCAATCACGATGGGTAGAGCCGCAAGATGGACGACACCCAACATACCCAGCATCAAGAGCATGCCGGCGGATGGTATGACTGGGACGAGCTTCTCGATCGCCGAACATAGCGCAAGACCAAGCAATCCCCATGCCACCAGATCGGGCAGCACATCGAACAGATGGGAGGTACCATTCATACGACAACAGCCGGATAGTGAAGCGGCCTGCGCCGGACGATCTTATAGACCCTGGCGGGCGGGAAGTTGCGCAACACCCGGCCGTGCAGCGTTGCCTTGAAGCCGAACCGATCGAGCAAACGACGCGGCACCGGACAGCGGACACCATAGGTGAACTGATAGAGCGCCCCGCCCTCATGCAGCCTTGCCGAGACCGCAGTCAGAATGGCAATCACTGTCTTCGGCGACATGTTGAGCAGCGGCAATCCGCTGATCGCGCAGCCGAACCGCACGCCTTCCGGCAGGTTGTGAGTGCCAAGCCGCGCGGCATCGGCGCAGACGACACGAGCATCGGGAAACCGCTGTCGAAGCAGGCTGGCAAAGCCATGGGCAGACTCAATCAGCGTAATATCCCTTTCGCATATGCCGCGCGAAAGCAGGGCCTGCGTGAACACGCCCGTTCCGGGGCCGAGTTCCAAAACCGGACCCGCGGAAGGATCGACTTCGCTTGTAATCAGATTGGCCAGCATCGTACCGGAGGGCGCTATGGCCCCGACCATGCGCGGATCGGTCAAGAGAGTTCGCAGAAATAGAGACGTGTTCGACATGGGTTCCCGCCTGTAGGGCTTGAAAGACTCGCCTGCGCGGCAGGCTTTTCCTAAAGGGAGCCGATTGCGGGAACATTGCACTCGGCGAATCCGTGAGGACTTATCCGGCCAAAGGGAAGCTCAATCTGAAAGTCGCACCTCCGGTCGGTCCGTCGACAACGCAAACCTGTCCACCGTGGAGCCTGGCAATTTCCTGAACAAGGTTGAGCCCAAGACCGAACCCTTTGCCGCGCCCGGGGAGGCGATGAAACGGCTCGAAGATGCGGTCCCGCTCCTCCGGCGGGATACCGTTTCCTTCGTCGGTTACGGTGATGCCGGTGGCACGACCAACATGGACAATTATCCTGCCACGGCGGCCGCCATGTTGGATCGCATTCTGTACGACATTGGCGACGGCCCGCTCGATGGCCATGCGATCACCGAGAACCTGGACGATCTCCTCGTCCTTGATGAAGCAGGGTTCGTAATTGGCAGCGATCGCAAGCGGCGCCAGCTCCGAAACCACGTGCTCGACGATCTCCACGAGATCGACCGAAGCCGGTTCGAAACGATGATTGAGGCGCTGAAGATCGAGGAATTGCTCGGCAAGGGTCGCAAGGCGAACCGTATCCTCGAAGAGCCGCTCTTTCAAAGGGCCTGCCGGCAGGCCATCGAGACGTGTCTGCAGGATCGCGACCGGGGTACGCCACTCATGGGCAAGATGAGAGAAAAGACGTTTCTGCCGTTCATAGCCTTCGTCCAGCCGGCTCAGCGCATCATTGACGGCTTCGACAAGCGGCAGGATCTCGCGCGGGACATCGTCGATCGGCAGCCGCGTACCCTGGCGATTGATATCGATCTGTCCGGCGCGAGCAACGGCGGAATCGAGCGAAGAAAAAGCGCGGCGAACCACGATCGGCGCGGCAATCATCGTTGCGATCGCGGTGACGATCAGCAGCGGGAGAAGGGCGCTAAAGAAGACAATACTCATGGCTCCAAGGATGCGGACCGTCGATACGCTGCCGTCCACGCCCGTCAGGACCTGGATCTCGCCGGCCGGAGACGATACCCATTGCAGCCGGGCGGCCGGCACGATACTGCCGCCGAGATTGCTGCCGAAACGGGCCTGTCCGATACCGTCGAGCGCAGCGCCGATCGTCGCATAGGCCGGAGGCACGCTTCCGTCTTGGATCACAGCGCCGCTGCGATCGCGCACGACGAACCAGAGACCCGGCAAATCTCCGCGCCGTGCCGTAAGCGCCGGTGTCTCCTTTAGCACAAGGGCGCCATTCTGATCGCGCCCGAGGGACTGGGAGATGGCATCGATGGTCTCGTCTTCCGGCTGAAGCGAGATGAAACTGCCGGTCGCCCACAGAGCGGCGACGATGAGCACCGCAAGCAGCGACAGGAAAATCGCCTGCAGGAATGACAGGCGCGATACGAGACGCCATCGCAGGGAAGGTTGGCTTGCGATCATGATTGCTGTCTCATCAGATAGCCGATACCGCGAACGGGATGGATCTCCAGACCGGACTCCACGGAGGCAAGCTTGCGGCGAAGACGGGAGATATGCGCATCCAGCGTATTCGACTGGATATCTTCGCTGAACCCGTAGACGGCCTCTTCGAGCGCATGACGCGGCACCGTGCGACCGAGCCGGCGCGCAAGCGCCTCGAAGACCAGAACTTCCCGGCGTGGCAATTCGAGCCGTTGGCCTTCGATCAGTATGTCATGGCAGCCGAAGTCATAGGACAGCCTGCCGAAATTCACCACCTCGGTCCGCAACTCGCCGGGGCGTCTCAGAATGGCCCGCAGTCGTGCCAGCAGCTCTTCCACGGCAAATGGTTTGACGATGTAGTCGTCGGCGCCGGTATCAAGACCGCCAATACGATCGTCGAGATCGCCGCGTGCAGTCAACACGATAACGGGCGTATTGACGCCGGCAGCCCTCAGCTTCGGAATGATTGACAAGCCGTCGCCATCCGGAACCTGCCGGTCGAGGAGAATGGCATCGTAAGGGAGATTTATCGCAGCCTCTTCGGCATCGGCCAGGATCGAGACGTGATCGACGACGGCATCGCGAGCCTGCAATGCAGCGCTCAGCGCCGCAGCCATTTCCGGCTCATCTTCTAGTAACAAGATCCGCAATGAACCATCCCCAAAATGGAACGACTGCATTGCATAAGCGGATTGCGGGAAGATTGCGACCCTCTCCGGGCTACACTCTATTATGTATTGGAGAATTCGGACCGATATGCTGCCGGCATGCGAAGATCTCGGCCAGTTCGGCTTTCGACGCCAGTTAGGTCGCAGGGGAAGGCATCGCCTCCCCCTGCGATATCCGCCGTGCGGCGGCCGATAGGTAGGCCACAGCGAACGGAGCGGTGAACACACCACACAAATGGTTTCCCGTCCGCCGCAATTTCGCAGCCGTCCCGCCATTCTCGAACCAACAGAGGTCAAGAAGGACGAGCAGTAAAGTGTTCATCTGCATCAAGCCCACCTCATTTAAGGCGGCTCACATGCAACGCCAGCAAGCTGCGATAATCCAACCCTTCCTCACGCTCGGGAAGGCCGATATCACGAAGCTGATAATTCGATAATCCGGATACATCCTCATAGATCTGCCGCCGTTTCCAGGCGACAAACAGCAGGGCACGTACAGTCCTCCAGGCACCGAATTTCTGGTAAAGTTCATCGATCGTCGCCGTCAAACTCTCGGCAACTATAAATTGTGAAGGAGCCATCGTTATTCCTGGCGCAATCACGCGACCAGGTCCTCTTGAAGCTTGACCGACTTCAGGAGCGAATGCGTCAAAGACGCACCAAGTCATTCCCTCGGCAAGTCATATAGGTTTAATGGGAAAACGCCTAAGCGGCCGTAGATAAAGCTTTTTTAGCTTTAATTATAGAGTCGTCGTGCCGTTGGCGTAGCACACACCAAGGCCGTCGACATCATTCCGCCGGAGACGTATGTAAACATATGTAGATTATGCATGTCACGCCTCCCTGTTCGATTTGCGGATGGACGTATCATACGCGAGATCCGCCAATCGGCAACCCCACAATTTCGAATTGCAAATATCCAGCACAATATGTTGCATCGAAGCAACAGTGACGACGTTGGCGAGCAGAGGAGGATCGCTGCCGCAGGGGGGGCCTGACTGCTCGCAAGGTCTGCCAAGTTTGAAGCCGGGCTAGAACGAATTGACGATGCCGCCCCCGGTGCGCATCTGCTGCACCATGATATGGGCGTGGTAATGCATGGCGCATTTGATGGCATAGATTTGCAGCACGACGGGAGAGCGCCGATGCCGCAGGAGATTGAAAAGCCGCGCGCGGTAAGTAGCTCGCAAATCCGCCTCCTTCACCCGGCGCATCAGCCGGAGGAAAATCCCAACCGCCTCGAATGCCCATGTTGCGTTGAGCGCCAGCAAACGCAGCGGATGGCGGCGCAGGTGGCGTAAGCGGGTACTTTCCGGTTCGATACGGGCATCGATATAGAGCGCATCCAGACGATCGAAATAGGCGGCCGGCTGATGTAGATCGCTCAGGACCGAAAGATATCCGTCCCGTAGAGTTTCGCGCGAGAGGTTAAGCGGGATGACATTGGTGCCGTAGGCTGGCGGATCGTCATGATCGAGCCTGCCTTCCTTGGCAAGGCGCGTATAGAGCGGCGTCTTCGGAATTGCCGCCAGCATGCCGATCATGGCGTTGACGATGCGCGCGTCTTTGATGAAAACCCGCTGCGCATCGAAGATGGTTGCATCGTCGCTGTCGAAGCCCAGGATCATGCCGCACCAGACTTCCATGCCGGTCTGCTGGATCGTGTGGATTTTCTCCAGCATCGTCCCGCCCTTGCGCAGGTTCTGCAGCTTCTTGGTTTCGCGCAGCGCCTCTTCGTTCGGGGTTTCGATACCGATGAAGACGACACGGATATTGGCATCGACCATCAGCTGCATCAGTTCGGCATCGTCAGCCAGATCGATCGACGCCTCCGTCAGGAACGTCATCGGGTAATGATGGCGCTCCTGCCACGCGACGACATCGCGCAGCACTTCCTTGATCGCCTTCTTGTTGCCAATCAGATTGTCATCGACGATGAAAGCCGTATCCATCCCGGAAGCGAGCAGGGCCTCCATCTCGGCAATGACCTGAGCGCTGGTCTTAATGCGCGGCTTGCGGCCGAAAACGACGATGATATCGCAGAAATCGCAGGTGAAGGGACAGCCGCGCGAGAACTGGATGCTACCAACAGCATATTCGTCCATCTTCAAGAGATCGAAGCGCGGCACGGGCACCTTGCTCATATCCGTCTTGTCGGCCTGTTCGTAGCGCCGGGCATGATGACCCTCCTGCCATTCAGCCAGGAATTTCGGCCAGGTCTCCTCCGCCTCGCCGATGAAGGAGACATCGACGAGATTGCCGAAATAGTCCTCCTTGACCGTAACCCAAGGTCCGCCGACGACGGTGAAACAGTTGCGCCGTTTGAGTTCGGTCAGGATTTCCGTCATACGAAAGCGCTGGACGATCATCCCCGTCAACGCAACGATATCGGCCTTCTCGCACAGGCCGTAATCTATCGGCTCGATATTCTCATCGACTAGAGTGACGGTATGTGTGGCCGGCGTCAGCGCCGCCAGCAAAGGCAGGCAGGCCACCGGAAGGTTGGCCTTCACGTCGAACAGCGGCAGAGCGTGCTCCATGCCCCAATAGGAGGTTTCGAAACGCGGATTGATGATGACGATATGAGCCATTGAATAGTCCGCTCCATGACGTGAAGATCTGGTTCGGTATCGCTTTGAGCCTGTATGTCATTTGCAGCTGTTTACGCTCGCCTTACGGCTGCGAAGCAGGGTCTTCCAGCATCGAGGCGGCTGTCTTAGCAGCCCTATATGAGTTCAAGATTAAATTCCGGATGCCTACGGCCGCTGGGTGTCCGAGCAACCACCCGCGCGGGACATTCTTCTCGCTGAGCGCACCGCATGCTAGATAATACCTCCCCCTTGAGGGGGGAGGTCGCCGCAAAGCGGCGGGTGGGGGTGACAATTGTCTGGCCTCAGAGATTGCCGCAGTCACCCCACCCCGGCCTACGGCCGACCCTCCCCCTCAAGGGGAGGGTGAGCTTCTACCACTTCAGTCTACCGAGGATGCCTCTCATCCAGTGCCGATCCGACATGGGCAAATGAATCGCCCACGCCGCCGTTAAAAATTTTTCGGCAGCAATGTCGAAATCGTCCCGACGCAATCGTCTTTATTCCAGACATGGCGCGAAAGCATATTATCGGATCTTTCGCGCCTTGAACCGAACCGGATGAAGGGAGCTGCAAAATGAGTTCGTCCTATCGTTGGGTGATCGTCGGTGCCGGTGCGCTGATGACTTGTGTTGCGCTCGGCGCGATGTTTTCGCTGGCGATCTTTCAAGTGCCGATTGCCGCGGATACAGGCTGGTCGCATGCCGGCATCGCCGCCGCCATGACGCTGAATTTCCTGACCATGGGCCTCGGTGCCTTTGCCTGGGGAGCAGCAAGCGATCGCTTTGGCATCCGCATCGTGGTTGTGATAGGCGCCTTGCTGCTTGGGCTGGCACTTGTCCTGGCAAGCCGGGCGGGCTCGCTTCTGCAATTCCAGCTGACCTACGGCATTCTCGTCGGTCTTGCCGCCAGCGCCTTCTTCGCACCGATGATCGCGGCAACGACCGCCTGGTTCGACAAGGGCAGAGGTCTTGCGGTGTCGCTGGTCTCAGCCGGCATGGGCGTCGCACCGATGACGGTGTCGCCTTTCGCCCGCTACCTGATTTCGGCTTACGATTGGCGTTTTGCCATGCTCGTCATCGGCATCATGGCGTGGGTTCTGCTGATACCGGCGGCGCTGCTGGTGCGGCGAGCACCTGTTCTTGCCGAAGCCATCGCCTTGGGCGGGCAGAGGGAAGAGCAGAGCCTGCCCCTTGGCCGAATCTTCCGCTCGCCGCAGTTTCTCGTACTCGGCGCGACCTTCTTTGCCTGCTGTGCAGCCCATTCCGGACCGATCTTCCACATGGTCAGCTACGCCACCATCTGCGGCGTGGGGCCGATGGCAGCCGTCAGCATCTATAGCGTCGAGGGCCTTGCGGGTCTTGGCGGCCGCCTCCTTTATGGGACGCTGGCGGACAGGCTTGGCGTGAAACCGGTGCTGGTCGCCGGCCTCCTGGTGCAGGCGGCGGCACTTGCCACCTATCTGCTGGTCAGCGAACTCGGCGAGTTCTATGCGCTGGCGGTCGTCTTCGGCAGCGCCTATGGCGGCGTGATGCCGCTTTATGCCGTGCTGGCGCGCGAATATTTCGGGCCGCGCGTCATCGGCACTGTCTTTGGAGCGGCATCGATGCTCTCAAGCATCGGCATGGCAGCCGGACCTCTGATCGGCGGCTGGATCTTCGATACCTTCGCCAACTACTCCTGGCTCTTCATCGGCTCGTCGATGGTGGGGTTGGGGGCAGCCGCGATCGCGCTTGCCTTTCCGCCAATGCGGCGCCTGCAGCTGCAGCCGGCTTGAAACAAGCTGAAAACGGCCCGAATCCGCTTCTGCGAACCGTGCCGGGTGCGTCATATTTCGCCGCGCCCGGCAGCGCTTTTCACGGCGACAAGCCCCTGCCGTTACGCTGGGCGATAACACATTCATATTTCTTGACACTTACACACAGATTTCCATAAGCGGCAGCGGTTGTAGCCTTGCAATTTTCAATTTTTGGCCAACACTCACATATGCATCAGGTGCGTGATCTTCTGGGGGAGGAAATCAGGAGAGCACCCACTGGCGCGACTTTCCGCGCCCATCGGCAGGAAAGTCCTGCGTAATGTCATTATGGGGGACATGACACGGGTCTTTTGACCATGTCCCTGGTGCAATTGGGAGGATTGATTCATGGCATCCACGTCCGTGGCCGAGACGACGAGTCGAGGCATGACCAGGGAGGAGAAGAAGGTCATCTTCGCCTCCTCCCTCGGAACCGTGTTCGAATGGTACGATTTCTATCTTTATGGGTCTCTGGCCGCCTTCATCGGCACGGCCTTCTTCAGCGACTATCCGGAAGCAACCCGCAATATCTTCGCCCTGCTCGCCTTTGCCGCAGGCTTCCTCGTCCGGCCGTTCGGCGCCCTCGTCTTCGGGCGCATCGGCGATCTTGTCGGACGTAAGTACACCTTCCTCGTCACGATCCTGATCATGGGTCTTTCGACCTTCCTGGTCGGCGTCCTTCCCGGATCGGCGAGCTGGGGCATCGCCGCGCCTGTCATCCTGATCATCCTTCGCCTGCTGCAGGGCCTTGCGCTTGGCGGCGAATATGGTGGCGCCGCCACCTACGTCGCCGAGCATGCGCCCGACAACAAACGCGGCTACTACACGTCGTGGATCCAGACAACGGCAACACTCGGCCTGTTCCTGTCGCTGATCGTCATCCTGATCGTGCAGAATGCGCTCGGCAAGGAGGCTTTCGCAGCCTGGGGCTGGCGTATTCCCTTCCTTCTCTCCTGCCTTCTGCTCGCCATCTCCGTCTGGATCCGGCTATCGCTCAGTGAATCGCCGGCCTTCAAGAAGATGAAGGAAGAGGGCAAGGGCTCCAAGGCACCGCTCTCCGAAGCCTTCGGCCAGTGGAAGAATGCCAAGATCGCCTTGATCGCGCTGCTCGGCCTCACCGCCGGCCAGGCGGTCGTCTGGTATGCCGGCCAATTCTATTCATTGTTCTTCCTGCAGAACGTGTTGAAGGTCGACGGCCAATCCGTCAACATCATGATCGCGGTCGCGCTCCTGATCGGCAGCGGCTTCTTCGTGTTCTTCGGCTGGCTGTCCGACAAGATCGGCCGCAAGCCGATCATCATGGCGGGGCTTGCGCTGGCGATCCTCACCTATTTCCCGCTCTTCAAGGCGCTGACCAATGCCGCAAATCCCGCCCTCGCCCAAGCGGAGCAAACCGTCCGGGCGACGGTGACGGCTGCTCCTGGCGATTGCACTTTTCAGTTCAATCCGGTTGGCCTCACCAACCAGTTCAACAATTCATGCGACATCGCCACCTCGTTCCTGTCGAAGTCCTCCGTCCCCTATACGATCGCCGAAGGCTCGGCCGGTCAGCCGGCAACCGTCAAGATCGGCGACGCGACCATAACCTCCTACGATGCGGCAGCGGCAGGTGCCGGTGCAGCGGCCAAGAGCGCGGCATTCACCCATGACATGAACCTTGCCCTGCAAAAGGCCGGTTTCCCGCTGGCGCGCGATCCTGCCAAGGTGCCGGATGCCAAGCTGGATGCCTTCATCGCCGCAAACCCGGAACTCGGGCTCAATGCGGCAACCGTGCGGGCGGGCGACAAGACGGTCACTCCGGTCGCGGATCTCGTCAAGGCGAAGCTTCTGACGGCGGATCAAGCGGGCGGCGCGACCGATATGCCGGTCTACACCATTCCCAACGGTGGTGCCTTCAAGATGGTTGCCGATCCCGCAGCCATCAACTGGCCGCTGACCATCCTCATCCTGACCATCCTCGTCATCTACGTGACGATGGTCTACGGCCCGATCGCCGCAATCCTGGTGGAGATGTTCCCGACCCGCATCCGCTATACCGGCATGTCGCTGCCCTATCACATCGGCAACGGCTGGTTCGGCGGCCTGCTGCCGGCAACGGTCTTCGCCATGAGCGCCGCCAAGGGCGATATCTATTATGGCCTCTGGTACCCGATCGCGATCGCTGCGATGACTCTGATCATTGGCCTTATCTTCGTTCGGGAAACCAAGGGCGTCGATCTGAACAGCATCAAGTAACCGCATAAGGCCCGGCGTTCAGATGCGGCACGCCGGGCCCATTCGTTTTCCTTTCAGTTCCTGATGGAAGCGCGGATCTCAGCTTCCGCAAACAGCGTGCAGCAGCACCAGAAGCGAAAAGAGGACCATTAGGCCTGCCAGAAAATGCTGCAGAATCGACCAGGCGCGTTTGGTTGCCGCAAGGCTTGGCCGCGGCGCGAGAGAAGCGAGATAGAGCACTGCATCCATGAAAACCCCTGGCGCATGTTTCCGCAGGCGCAAGATGAATACCTTGCCATCGCGGACATTGCTGATATTTGACGGTTTTATATTGTCTATAAAATTAGTAGATTAAAGGAAGGTTTTTTCGGCTCTCTCGAAATTTCAGACAAATTAAACTCCCCGGCGACGGGCGTGGGCAAGGCTTGCTCGGTCTCGCCGCCCACCTATAGAGACCCGAATGGAGGCGAACCGAAACGCGCGAAAAAATTTATTCTATAGATTAAATAAACAAAGCAAGGCTTGTCCTTTTAATTGAATGCCAGTGGCTTACGAGTACCGCTGACAATCGGTGACCCTTTGCCCATGACCTTGCTGGATGCCCAAAATCTTTCGCTTGCTTTCGGCTCGACGCAGGCCCTGGCGGCAGCGTCTCTGACCGTCGATCGCGGCGAGATCGTCGCGCTGATGGGAGCCAACGGCGCCGGCAAGTCGACGCTGGTCAAAATCCTGTCGGGCATTCACCGCGCCGATTCTGGCAGCATCCTATGGAACGGAGCGGATTATCGCCCCGAAAGCCCGGCCGAGGCGACGGCGCAGGGCATCGTCACCGTGCATCAATCGACCGATGTCGTCGGCGTCGCCGGACTCTCGGTCGCGGATGCGCTGCTGCTTAACCAATATGTTGACGGACGCCAGCCCTTCTTTCTGTCGAAACGTTCCGTGCGGCGGAAGGCGGAAGCAATCCTATCGGAAGCCGGCTTCGACCTGCCGCTCGACCGGGACTTTGGCGATCTTGGAGCAGCCGACCGACAGATGGTTGCCATTGCGCGCGCCCTTTCCAACAAGGCGCAGCTGCTGATCCTGGATGAGCCGACCGCAAGTCTGTCTGCGCGCGAGGCGAGCCGGCTTTACGATATCATCCGCCGGCTGAAGGCCCGCGGCCTGGGCATTCTCTATATTTCGCACCGTACGGCAGATCTCGATGCGCTCGCCGATCGCGTTGATGTCCTGCGGGGCGGCCGCAATGTCGGTGCCTTTTCGCAGCCGATCGACTTCGACGTCGCCATCGAAACCATGATTGGCCGCTCCATGAAGGCGGCTCGCCCACATCGCCGTGAACAATTCGACCGGACCATACTGGAACTTCAGGCTGTCCGGCTGCTTGCCGACAGCCCACCGATCGATCTCAAGCTCCATGCCGGCGAGGTCGTCGCCATTACCGGCGTCCTCGGCGCCGGCAAGAGCCGGCTTCTGTCGACACTTTTCGGCCTTGAGCGCTTTGCCTCCGGCACGGCAATTCTGGACGGCATTGCATTTCAGCCCCGGTCGCCCGCGGATGCAATCGCTCGCGGCGTCGTCATGGCTGCCGCCGACCGCCATCGCTCTTCTCTCATGCCATCGGACTGGCCGGGAGAGAGTATTGCGGCAACGATCAGCCTGCCGCATCTGAAACGTTGGTATCCGTCGGGCTTCCTGTTTTCCGGGCGGGAGAGCCGCGAAGGAGGAAGGGCCGTTCGGCGTCTCGGCATAAAGGCCTCCAGTCCCGAAGCATCCGTCTGGTCGCTTTCCGGCGGCAATCAGCAGAAGGTCGTGCTCGCGCGCTGGGAGGCCGAGCCAAGCCGCCTCCTGCTTCTCGACGAGCCCTTTCAGGGGGTCGATGTCGGCGCCCGCCAGGACATTATCACGGCCATACGCGCCCACACCGACCGCGCCACCCTGATCGCGACATCCGATCCGGAAGAAGCACTCGAAGTCGCCGACCGCGTGCTGGTGATGGAACATCATGGTCTCAAAGACGCCGCTGACGCGGCCGCAGGCGACCGACAGAACAAGGAATATGCCTGATGAGTGAAGGTACCGCAGAAATTCCCGAACAGGTCAGGCAAGCAGGCAATACGATTACACCGCAGGAGTTCGTGCGGCGCGGAGCGGTATTTCTTCTTCTCATTGCCCTTGTCATCATCTTCAGCTTCACCCAGCCGGCCTTCATCAACATCAACAATCTGATGAGCATCCTGCAGGCGGTTTCGGTGGTCGCCATCATCGGTGCCGGCGTCACGGTGACGCTTGCGATCGGCGGCTTCGATCTTTCCGTCGGCGCGGTGGCTGCCTCCAGTGTCATGGCCGCGAGCTATGCGATGATCGTGTGGAACCTCGACGCCTATGAGACCGTGCCACTGGTACTCGCCTTCGGCGCGATCGTCGGGCTCGTCAATGCTCTGCTGATCGTTCGGCTGAGGGTGCCGGACCTGCTCGCGACCCTCTCCACCATGTTCCTGCTCACGGGATTGCAGCTGATCCCGACAGCCGGGCGCTCGATCTCTGTCGGTCTGATCCTTCCCGATGGGACGAAGGCGATCGGCAAGGTCGATCCCGCCTTTTTGACGATAGGACGTTCAAGCCTGTTCGGCACAGTCCCCTTCCCCGTCATTCTCATGCTCGTCGTGGCGCTCGTGCTCTTCGTGCTGACCGAGCGTACGCGTCTCGGTCGCCTTCTTTACGCAACCGGCGGCAATGAAGCCGCGACGCGGCTTGCGGGCGCTAATGTCGCCCGTCTGAAGACCTTTGCCTATGTGCTCTCGGGCGTTCTCGCCTCGCTGGGCGGCATCATCGTTGCCGCCCGCGTCGGTCGAGGAGACGTTTCCTCCGGCGCCTCGCTGCTGATGGATTCCGTCGCAGCCTCGCTCATTGGTTTTGCCGTGCTGGGACTGCGCCGTCCCAACGTTCTCGGCACGACGATCGGTGCCGTCTTCGTCGGCGTGCTCCTGAACGGGCTGACGATGCTGAACGCGCCCTATTATACGCAGGATTTCATCAAGGGCGCCGTTCTCGTCGGTGCGCTCGCACTTACCTATGGGATCAGCCGCGGCAGAGCATGATCCCGCCATCCGTCCCCACTCAACGCTCAATGGATTTTCAATGATCAAATTATTCAAAATCATAGCTTCGGCCGTCGTCGCCGGCTCGCTTTTCATGACCACGGCATCGGCTGCCGGCATTCCCGGCGCGCCCGCTCCTTTCGATAAAAGAACCGTCAATATCGCCGTCATCAGCTTCCTTGGCAGCGGTGACTGGCTGCAGGCCTTCGAGGCTGGCGTCAAACGGCAGGCTGATGCGCTTGGCGTCAACCTCACCGTCTCGCAAGCCCGCAATGACAATGACACGCAGCGCAATCTCGTCGAGCAGGCGATCAATCTCGGTGTCGATGGCATCATCATCAACAATGGCCGTCCCGAAGTCCTGAAGGATGTCGCGCAGAAGGCGCTCGACAAGGGCATCAAGGTTGTCGCCTATGACGTCAACCTCGACAATCCGCAAATTCCGCAGATCGAACAGAGCGACAAGGATATGGCCAAGCTCGTGCTCGACCAAGCCGTGAAGGATAAGGGTGATGGCTTCACCGGCGGTGCTGTCTACGTTGCCGGTTTCGCGCCGCTCGACCGCCGCTATGCGGTGTGGAAGGATTTCATCGTCAAGCACAATCTGAAAGAAAAGGCCGTCTGGGGTGTCGTCAACGACACCGTTCCCGCCTCCGTCGCCGACCAGACCAAGGCGGTGCTGCGCGCCAATCCGGATATTTCGGTGATTTTCACGCCATGGGATGAATTCGCCAAAGGCGTGAAGCTCGCCATCGACGAACTCGGCCTTTCCGGTCAGGTGAAGATCTATGGCGTCGACACCTCGACCGCCGATATCCAGCTGATGATCGAGCCGGATAGCGCCTGGGTCGCAACGGCCGCCACGAATGCGGCAGTTGTCGGTGAAGTTTCCGTCCGCGCCGTTTCGCTCGCCATTATCGGCCAGTCTCCGGGCCACTCCGTTCTTCTGCAGCCGACGCTCATTACGCGTGACGATCTCATCAACAACAAGATCGGCACGATCGAAGAGCTGCAGCAGAAATTCCCCGCCTTCCTGAAAAGCGATGCCGCGACGGCTGCGTGGATCCCGACGGCCAAGAACTGAGGCTTATCAGCCGCTTTCGCAGGTGCCGCCGTGAAAGGCCGCCCTCTTTACTTCCTTACGCATGAGAAGAGCCATGGCGTCCACCGACCTGCCCAAACCCGACTTTGCCCGCAACATGACACTGATCGGCCATAGCGATATCGGCGGCCGTGGCGATGGGCTGCAATTGATGGTTCATCGAGGCTACGCCTATGTCGCCCATCCCTGGTCGCAGGGCTTCTCGATCGTTGACGTACGCGACCCGAAAAATCCGCAGACGGTCAATTACGTGCCGGCGCCAGCCAACACCTGGAACATCCATCTGCAGACGCATGAGGACCTGCTGCTGGTCATCAACGCGCTCGATCTCTTTGCCGACGTGGAAACCTTCACGGACGAGAAGGCCTACTACACGCGGTCCGTCGGCGAGACGGTCGCCTCCAGAAAGCGTGAGCGCGCCTGGACCGCAGGCATGAGCGTGTTCGATATTTCCATTCCCGACCGGCCGCGCGAGATCGGTCAACTGGATGTCGAAGGCGTCGGCTTTCACAGGCTTTGGTATGTCGGCGGCCGCTATGCCTATGCCTCGGCGCTGCTCGACGGCTTTACCGACTATATCTTCGTGACCATCGACATGGCCGATCCGACCAGGCCCGAACTTGTCGGCCAATGGTGGCTTCCCGGCATGAACAGGGCGGCGGGAGAAACACCGGATTGGGGCGACGGCAAACGCTATGCCCTGCACCATGCGCTTGTCCATGGCGACACCGCCTATGCCTGCTGGCGCGATGGCGGATTGACGCTCCTCGACATCAAGGACCATTCCGCTCCCCGGCTCATCAAACACCATAACTGGTGCCCGCCCTATGGCGGCGGCACGCATTCGCCGTTGCCGCTTCCCGGCCGAGATCTTCTTGTCGTGGCGGATGAAGCCGTGCTGGACAATGAGGAGGACGGTCGGAAACATACCTGGATCTTCGATATCCGCGTGCCCGAAAATCCGATCAGCATCTCGACGTTCCCGATCCCGGCCGAAATCGACTATACGAAGAAGGGCGGTCATTTCGGACCGCACAATCTGCACGAAAACCGGCCTGGCTCATTCGTCTCCGAGACCCTGATCTTTGCGACTTGGCAGAATGCCGGCATTCGCGCCTTCGATATTTCCGACCCCTATCGTCCGGTCGAAACGGGCGCTCTCGTGCCCGCAGGCCCGACCGCCATGACCGACCGCCGGCCCGGCCGGCCGAAAGTCATCCAGTCCGCCGATGTCTTCGTCGATGTTAGGGGCCTGATCTATGCGACGGATTACAACGCCGGACTTGAGATCATCGAATATGGCGGCTGATGCGCGAGCTTAGCTCCCAATCGATATTCTCTATCGACGAAAGAAGAGAAGTTTTTTCCAGCACGGCATGAGTCGACATGTGAGTGACGAGGCTGACCTTGTCGTCAGGCGCATGTGCCAAAACGAGCCCGATAAAAGCCGGGTGTTATGGCAAGATGCTTGAGAAAGGTCCTATGCAGAGTGTCGAGGCTTGAAAAGCCCGAACGCTCGGCGATACGGGCCAGCGGCCAATCAGAGCTTTCGAGAAGGCCCTTTGCCCGCTCCAGCCGAGCGGCTTCGACGAATTGCGCCGGCGTTGTTCCGGTTTCCTTTCGGAAACTGCGCGAAAAGGTGCGCTCCGTCATGCCGACCCGGCTGGCAAGAGCAGGTCCCGATAGATCTCCCGTCGGATCATCGATGATCTCGCTCAAGAGCTGCCGCAGGCGCGGCGTCGCATTCGCCTGAAGGGCGAGGCCCGTGCTGAACTGCGACTGACCGCCCGGCCGGCGCATGAACAATACCATCTGTCGCGCAACGGCAAGAGCGGTCTTCGGACCACAATCGGCCTCGACCAGCGCCAGACATAGATCGATGCCAGCCGTGATGCCGGCCGAGGTGAAGACAGGCGGCTCCGCCACAAAGATGGCATCGGGCTCGACCTCGATCTGAGGCCGCAACTCTTTCAAAAGGGAACAGGAATTCCAATGCGTGGTCGCTCGTCTGCCATCGAGGAAGCCGCCGGCCGCGAGGATGAAGGCTCCGGTGCAGACACTGGCCATGCGCCGGGTAGACCTCGCCTGCGAATGCAGCCAGACCAGCAGCTCCGTTTGAAATATGACCTGCCGAAGCCCATCCTCGCTGCCGCCGGCGAGGATGATCGTATCGAGATCGGCAGGCAGTCGTTCAAGCCTTACGGTTTCGCCGAAGACCAATCCACCAGCGGAACTGCTCCTCACCAGCCCGCCGGCCGGAGAAGCGAGCAGCACCTCATAAGGCGGCATCCCCTTCGCCAGATGGAAGTTCGCCATCGCGAAGACCTCCATCGGTCCGACGATATCGAGCGCCTGAACACCGTCATAGCCGATAACGACGATGCGCCGAGGGGAATGTCCAGAATCCTGCATTGGCGGAAAATGCGATATCTTTGTCATTTTCGCCAGCCTGCGAACCAAATATTTCCGAGGGCATGACATCAAAAATCCGGACACGTGCCATGGATCGCCATCCTCTCAAAACCTTCCTTCTCACCCTGTTCGCATTTTGCATTGCGATTTTCCCTTTCGAGAGACCTGCAACAGCGGCAGAAAATGCCATCCGGCTCCCGACGTTCAAAGCCGGACGGACACGGCCCCTCATCGCAATCGCCGCCGACAACCGAGGCACGGAGACGACCGATCTCGTCATCCCCTATGGCGTCCTGCGCAGTGCCGGTGTCGCTGACGTCACGATCGTCTCGACCCAGGCCGGCATCGTGAACCTCATGCCGGCGCTGAAAATCAAGCCGGACGCGGTAATGCCGGACTTTGACCGTGAGCATCCGGAAGGCGCCGACATCATAATCGTCCCCGCCATGCATGATGACAACAGCCGCAACGTCATTGCCTGGATTCGTGAGCAATCATCGAAGGGTGCAATGGTCGTTTCGATCTTTGAGGGCGCTTGGCTTGCGGCAAGGGCTGGCGTGTTCGACGGCAAGCGCGCCACCACCCATCGGTACGCCTTCGATAAGATCCGCCGTAACTTTCCGCGGACAGAGTGGGTTCATAACCAGCGTTACATCGTCGACGGCAATGTCATGAGCACCGCGGGCGTCACGGCATCGATCCCCGCTTCCCTGACTCTGGTGGAGGCCATTGCTGGCGCGCAGAAGGCGCGCTCGGCCGCCGCCCGGCTGAGTGTCATCGATTGGAGCAGCGCGCATGATTCCACACCGTTTCACATGACAACGAGCCGCCTCTGGCGCTTTGCCGGCAACACCCTTGCCTTCTGGAACCACGAGATCATCCGCCTGTCCGTGCAGGACGGTTTCGATGAAATCGCTTTGGCGCTGACAGCGGATGCGTGGTCGAGAACCTATCGTTCGAAGGCTGTCATTGCGGAGCCGGCCCAATCCATCCGTTCGCGCAACGGCCTCGTGCTCGTGCCGGACCTTTCGACCCATACCGATGCCTCGGTCGTGACGGTTCCCGCGCGCCCGTCCGCGCAGGCGCTGGATCAGGCGCTGTTCGAGATTACCGCGCGGTATGGCACGCGAACATCCGATATCGTCGCGCTGCAGCTCGAATATCCCATACAGCATTGATGCATCATTATTCGCCGCCGATCTCGCAAAGTCCGCCGATCGTCGGCGGCTGCATTCTCCCGACGAACACAGCAGCTAAGGCATGACTTGCGCCATCTTAACCGTTGCCTTTTCGGCAATCGATAGTACGCATAATTGTTCTTTATTAGAACGCTGAATTCCCCCATCATCCCTGACATTGGTGGATAACGAGACGAAAAGTCCGGTCGCCCAATCAACAGGGGAACTATCAGCATGTCTCAATTCATGATGAATCGTCGCCGTTTCCTGTCCAATGCCGCCTTGGTCGGAGGTCTCGCCGCGACACAGACCTTCGTCGGCATCCGCGCGGGCAAGGCCGCCGATGTTGCCGAAGTGCGCATGCAGCTCGGCTGGCTTGCTTCCAACGGACTCATCGGCGAAGTCGCGGCACAGAAGAACGGCTTCTTCACCGAGCAGGGCATCAATCTCACCATCGTCCCCGGCGGCCCGAATGTCGATGGCGTCGCCGGCGTTGCAGCAGGCCAATCCACCATCGGGCAGATTTCCTCCAGCCCGTCCGTCATGCTCGCCCGCTCGGCCGGCATGCCGGTCAAGGCGTTTCTGGCCGGATACCGTAAGCATCCCTTTACGTATTTCTCGCTGAAGAAGGCACCGATCCGCGAGCCGAAGGACATGATCGGTAAGACGATCGCCACGCAGCCGACCGCCTTCATCCTGCTGCGCGCGCTGCTGGCCAAAAACGGTATTCCGGAAGACAAGGTGAAGATGGTCAACATGGGTTCAGATATGAACCAGCTGATCACCGGCCAGGCCGATGCCGTTACCGGCTGGGTGACGAACACCAATGCGCTAAAGGTGCTCGGCGGCGAGCGTGTCGATATGATGCTTTGGGATGCAGGCCTCCAGCTCTACGCCAACGTCTACTACACGACCGACGAACAGCTCGACAAGCATTCCGACGTGCTGGTGCGCTTCACCACGGCCGCCGCCAAGGGCTGGGGTTATGTTCGCGACCATCCGGAAGAGGCGGTCGACATGCTCGTCGACGCCTATCCCAACCTCGACAAGGCCAGCGAGCTCGAGGCCGTCCACCCGGTCATCGATTTCTCCTTCGGCGATAGCACCAAGCAGACCGGCTGGGGTGCGATGAACAAGGACAATTGGGCGGCCCAGATCAAGGCCTATGCCGATCTCAAGCAATTCACAGGCACCACACCCACCGTCGACGACGTCGCCACCATGGCGATCCTCGACGCGACGACCGAAATCCGTAAGCAGATCGGATGAATGCCATGATGAGCGCCGCTACCATCAAGCAGCAACAGCCGCTACCAGCAGCCGAAACGACGAGGCTCGCGGTTTCTATTCGCGATCTCGACATTCGCTTCGGCGACAAGGGTAACGAGTTCACCGCTCTCTCCAATGTCTCCGTCGACATTCCCGAGGGGTCGTTCGTCACCATGCTCGGGCCATCCGGCTGCGGCAAGTCGACCTTGCTGCGCTGCATCGCCGATCTTGTCCATATCAGCGACGGGTCGGTTTCGGTGTTCGGCCGGTCGCCACGAGAGGCACGTGAGGGTCGCGATTTTGCCTTCGTCTTCCAGGAGGCAACGCTTTTGCCGTGGCGGAGTGTCATCGACAATGTCCGCCTGCCGCTGGAAGTCGGCAAGCACGACAAGAGTTCCTACGATCCCATGGAGCTGCTCGCCCTCGTCGGCCTCAAGGGTCGCGAAAATGCCCTGCCGCACGAATTGTCCGGCGGCATGCGCCAGCGCGTCGCCATCGCCCGTGCCCTGATAACAAAGCCACGCATCCTGCTGATGGACGAACCCTTCGGCGCTCTGGATGAAATCACCCGCGACAAGCTCAATGAGGAACTGCTCCGCATCTGGCGCGAAACGGGCACGACCATCGTTTTCGTCACCCATTCGATTCCGGAGGCGGTCTTCCTCGGTCAGCACGTGCTGATGCTGCAGGCCCACCCCGGCCGGGTGAAAGAGTTCATGAAGGTCGATCTTCCCTATCCCCGCGCTCTTGCGATGCGCGACACGGTCGACTTCATCAAGGTGACCGCGCATCTGCGCGCGCTGCTGGAGGAATGCATATGAGCAACGCCGTGCACTCCGACATCGGCCACATCGCCAAGGCGCCGCGCAAGGTCGCCATCCTCGACGCAACCGTCGGCGTTCTCTCCTCGCATATGCCGGCGATTCTTGCGGCACTCGGCTGCGTCGTGCTCTGGCAGGCGGTCATCTGGATCTTCAAGATCCCGACCTTCATGGCGCCAAGCCCGCTCGATGTGCTCTACGCCTTTCGCGAGAATGCCGCGACACTGATGCGAAACTTCCTGCCGACCGTGCTCGAGGCCGTTCTCGGTTTCGTCTTCGGCAATCTCGTCGCCATACTGCTGGCGATCTGGTTCGTCCATAGCGCGACGGCCGAAAAGGCCTTCTATCCAATCGCCGTCTTCGTCAAGGCGATCCCGATCATCGCGCTGGCGCCGATCCTCGTCCTGATCTTCGGCAATGGCGTTGCCCCGAAGATTATCATCGCCGGCCTGATCTGCTTCTTCCCGACGCTGGTCAACATGGTGCAGGGACTTCGCTCCGCGAGCCCCGCCATGCTCGACCTGATGCGGGTGCTTTCGGCCAGCAATTCGGAGATCCTGTGGAAGGTTCGCCTGCCAAGCTCGCTGCCATTCCTGTTCGCCGCGCTGAAGATCGCCGCAACGAGCAGCGTCATGGGCGCGATCGTCGCGGAATGGATCGGCTCCAGCTTCGGGCTCGGCGCCCTCATCATTGAGGCGACCTATAATTTCCGCTCGCCGCTGCTTTACGCGACGGTGGTCATTGCCGCGCTGCTGGCCGTGATCCTCTTCTTCATCGTCTCGGTCGCCGAGGCGAGGATGATCCGCTGGAAGCCGTCTGGACAGCACTAAAGCTTAGAAAACATCGAGGGAACACCAATGGAACAGGTTATTCACCAGCCTGCACGGGATATCCGTGTCGTCGATCGCTCCGATGTGGTCGTGGTCGGCGGTGGCCCGGCAGGGATTGCCGCAGCCGTCTCGGCCGCACGCAACGGCGCCAGCGTCACGCTTCTCGAACGCTATCCCTATGTCGGCGGACTTGCCGCCGGCGGCATGGTGCTCGTGCTCGACGACATGATCAACGAGCTTGAAATCACCGTGCGCGGCATCTGCATGGAGATGATCGAGCGCATGAAGCGCTGGGGACTGTGCGTGACCCCGACGGATCGCGATCGCCTGATCGAATTCCGCGATACGCCGGAGGCCTGGCAGCGCTGGGCGCGCTGGGGCCTCTTCGACTTCCACACCCAGTCGATGCCGCATCCGATCTGCTTTTCGGCCGCCTTCGATCCCGACGCCTTTAAGCGCGCCGCCTACGACATGATCGCGGAATCCAGGATCAAGCTCAGGACCCATAGCTGGTTCTCCTCGGCAATCGTCGAGGGCGGCACGATCAAGGGCGTGATCTGCCAGACCAAGGAAGGCATGCAGGCGATCCTCGGCGATGTCGTCATCGACACGACGGGCGATCTCGATGTCGCCGCAAGCGCGGGAGCTTCCCATGTCGAATCCAATTTCATCCTGACGACGGTCTCGCGCTGGGGCGGCGTCGATACGGAAGCGGCGGAGCGTTTCGAGCAGCAGGAGCCGGAAGCCTTCAAGGCGCTCGATCATGAAGCCAAGCGACTGATCGGCGGCTGCTGGTCCTTCTGGTGGCTGAAGACACCGCTGCCCGGCGTCGTCTGGCTGAACTGCCCGCATATGCCGACGCTGAGCGGGCTGAAGGTTGAGGATCTGACCAAGGCGGAGATGGAAGGCCGCTCAAGGATCGCAAAGCTGCTCGATTTCGCACGGGAAAAGATGCCGGGCTTCGAGAATGCCTATGTCGTCGATTTCGCACCGCAGACCGGCGTGCGCCAGACGCGGCTGCTGCAGGGAGATTATGTCGTGACGAAGGACGACGTCATGACCCGGCGGCATTTTGCCGACACGGTCTGCCGCGGCCGCGATTACTACACGCCCTACCGCGCCATGTTGCCGAGGGAGATCGATCAGCTGATCGTCGCCGGCCGGCATTATTCGGCAACGCCGCAGGCGCAGAAATCCAGCCGCGAAATCCCGCCCTGCATGGCGATGGGCGAAGCGGCGGGTGTTGCAGCAACGGTTGCCCTCAATGCCGGTACGACCGTTCGCAAGGCCGATATCAGGGCAATTCAGAAACAGATGCGGGCCCAGGGCGCCGATCCCGGCGACATTCCCTCGGAGAACGCGACATATTTGGAGGCTGCAGAATGACGACCTTGCCACTCGATGGAATCCGCGTGATCGACTTCACACAAGTCATGCTCGGCCCTTCCTGCACGCAGGTCCTGGCCGATTACGGCGCCGAAGTCATCAAGATCGAAAAGGTGAAGATCGGCGATCTCTCCCGTTGGTCGCTGGGCTCCGATCCGGACGGGCTCAACAACCCGGTTTTCTGCTCCTTGAACCGTAACAAGAAGAGCCTGGCGCTCGATCTGAAGGATGCCGGCGCCCGCAAGACCGTCCAGGCACTGCTCGAAACGGCTGACGTCGTCGTCAACAACTTCCGGCCAGGCGTGATGGAACGCATGGGCTTCGGCTATGAAGACTTGAAGAAGATCAATCCGCGGCTGATCTACGCCGTCGGCACCGGCTTTGGGCTGACCGGCCCCTACCAGCACAAGGGCGGCCAGGACGTGCTGGCGCAAGCCGTCTCCGGCGTCATGCGCCGCAAGTCCGACAACAGCCACCCCACCTCAATCTATGCCACACCGCTTGCCGATTACTCGGCCGGCATGCATCTCGTCCAAGGCATTCTCCTTGCGCTTCTGCAACGCGACAAGACCGGCGAAGGCCAACAGGTCGCCGTCAGCCTCTACAACTCCATGATCGCCATGCAGATGCAGGAAGGCACGACGCATCTGATGCGCCAGAAGGATCTGAACTGGGGCGCCTTCCCGCTGACGGGCGTCTTCGAAACGACGGACAGCGCAATCGTCATGGTCGGCGCCTTCAAGCAGAACCCCTTGCGCGATATCTGCGAGGCGCTTGAGATCGAGGACCTTTCGCAATATCCGCATTACAAGGATTTCGATGCGCAGATGGCACGGCGACCGGAATTGCAGGCGATCTTCCGCGACAACTTCGCCAAGAACAGCACCGCGCATTGGATCGCACGGCTGGAAGGCGTCGACATCCTCTGCGCGCCGGTGCGTTCACTCCCCGAGGCACTGAAGGACGAGCAGACGATCATCAACAAGATGATCCTCGAGGCAGGCGAGACCGCAGCCGGTCCGATCCGGCTGATCGGCTCGCCGATCGACATGTCGGCCGCGCAGGTGACCGTGCGGATTTCTCCGCCGCAGCTCGGTCAGCACAATGACGAGATTCTGGCTTCGCTTTCCGAGGTGCAGGGAGACGCGGCATGAACGTTTCCTTCACCGTAGAGGACCGCATCGCCCGCGTCACGCTGGATCGGCCCGACCGGATGAACGCCGTCGATGCCGAGACGGAAGCCGAACTTGAGTCGATCTGGGCGGAGATCGAGAAGCGTGACGATATCAGTTGCGTCGTCCTGACCGGTTCCGGCGAGAAGGCCTTTTGTGCAGGAGCGGACCTCAAGGGCGGCAGCGGCAGTTCCGGCGTCGATTATTGGACCGTCGGCCGGGAAAACGGCTTTGGCGGCCTCGCCTTCCGCCGCTCGCTTGACGTGCCGGTCATCGCCCGCGTCAACGGCTACGCGCTGGGCGGCGGTTTCGAGATGGTGCTCGGCTGCGATATCGTCATTGCGGTGGAAACGGCCCGCTTTGGTCTACCTGAAGCCCGCGTCGGCCGCATGCCGCTCGATGGCGGCATGGTGCTCCTGCAGCGCAAGATCCCGTTCAACCGCGCCATGGCCGTTATGCTGACGGGGCGGCAGTTCAGTGCGAATGAGATGGCAAGTTATGGCGTCGTCAACGAAGTCGTATCGGCCGCAGGGCTGGATGCGGCTGTCGATCGCTGGGTCTCGGACATCGTCGCCTGTGCGCCGCTATCGCTCCGGGCCATCAAGCAGACGGTCAATCGCACCGCCCATTTGAGCCCGGTTGAGGCTCAGGCATTGCGCACGCCGGCGCTCATCAAGGCGCTGAAAAGCGAGGATGCCCTGGAGGGTGTGGCGGCTTTCCGCGAGAAGCGGGCGCCCGTTTGGCGCGGCAGATAGGCATGCTATAGCTTCGAGATTGCCGAGGGCTTTCTATGCATGCCAGCATCCTGAAGTATTTCGCCGAGGTCGCACGCTCCGGATCGATCCGGAAGGCGTCCGAAGAGCTGCATGTGGCAACCTCCGCCGTCAGCCGCCAGATCAAGAAATTGGAAGACGAGCTTGGAACACCGTTGTTCGAGCGCTTTTCCGACGGTTTGCGCCTAACGTCTGCCGGCGAAATCGTGCTGCGCCACGCCAAGGAGACGTTGCAGGACTTCGAGGTCATGAAGTCCAATCTCGGCGATCTTCAGGGAAAGAATACGGGCCGCGTCCATATCGCCGCCCTCGACAGCCTGCTCGTCACGTTTCTTCCCGATTTCATTAAGAGGTTTCATAAGCTGCATCCTGCGGTCGATTTTCGCGTCCGAGCGGGAGCCTACAACAATATTTTCCATTTCATGGCGGCTGGCGACATTGATATCGGCATCAGCTTTGACCTTGCGACCCCACATGACCTGAAGCTTGTGGGCTCGATCCGCACAGCCTTCATGGCCATGGTCGCTTCATCGCATCCATTGGCGCGGGCGAAATCGGTGACGCTGCCAGAATGCGCCCAATATAAGCTGCTTCTGGCGCTCGACAGCGAAGTCGTCAGTTCAGCGATAGCAGTCGAACTTGCGGGGCTCAATCGCGTAGGGCGAACCTTGGTCGCATCCAACAATCCGATCCTCCTCAAACCACTCATCATGTCGGGTGACGGCATTGGTTTTTTTACCCCGGTTGGACTCTGGCCCGAAATCCAGACGGGCGAAATCGTTGCCATCCCGATTCGGGACTTCAAGCTCAGCACTGTCGATATCGCTGTTTTCGTGCCGCGCGATCGGCATCTAACCCATGCCAGCCAAGCAGTCATCGAGCTGCTTAATACCGAGCTGCGCAGGTTCGGCGAGGATTTGAGAGCCATCGTCAGCAGATGAGAAAAGCATGAAAAAGATCCGCCTGCTCAAATGTCCTGGCTATGGCCCGGCCACACGTTTCGACAGATTGACAGACCTGCCATTGCAGTTCGATGCTACGACTGCGCAACCCGGCGACCTCATCCTGCCCTCGCCCGTCAACGCCCATGACCATGGCTACGGCATCCGCACCCTTGATTTCGGCGCGGTCGACGACGCGCTTGAGGTATGGATACCGGGCTTGAGGCTGCGGCCGCGCACAGATCCCTATCTCGAGGCGCTTGTCGCATTCGGCCGGCTGGCCAAAACCGGTGTCGGCGCGACGATGCACTGCCATAATTCTCTCAATGTCGATCGTCTGGTCGACGAGGCAAGCGCCGTCATGCGGGCCGCGGGCGATATCGGCATTCGACTTGCGCTTTCCTGCCCGCTGCTTGACCATGATGCCTGGGCCTATGATGGCGGGCCGCAACGCCTGAGGCCGTTTCTGTCCGCAGGTGATTGGCAGGCGTTGGAATCAACGATTCCGGCCTACGTTTCGATCTCCACCCAACTTGCAGCCGTCGAGGCGGTCGCTGCGGCCAACACCAGCCCGCTGGTCGATGTGCAATATGGGCCGATCGGGCCGCAATGGTGCTCCAATGCGCTACTGGAGGCCATTGCCGAGGCTTCGGCGCATCATGATCGGCGTATTCACATGCACCTGCTCGAAAGCCCGCGCCAACGCCTTTGGCTGGACCGCCGCTTTCCGGAGGGCGTCGTCAATTATCTCGACAGAATAGGCTTCCTGTCGCCGCGGCTCGCCATCGCCCATGGCGTCCAGCTGCGCCCCAACGAACTTGAAGTGCTTGCCGAGCGCGGCGTGCAGATCGTCAGCAATCCCACCGCCAATCTACGCCTCCGCTCGGGCATCGCTCCGATCGCATCCATGATCGGACTCGGCGGTCCCGCCTTCGCCATAGGCCTCGACGGTACCGGCCTGGATGACGATCAGGATCTCTGGCGGGAAATGCGTCTCCTTTATCTGCTGCATGGCGGACGTAGCCTGACACGACGGTTGACGGCCGAGAATGTATTCGACGCAGCAATCCGGGTTGGGAGGCAGGTCATCAATGCCAAGGGTGCGGAGGACTATGCGATCATCGATTATAAAGCTCTAATCGCCGATGCGCTGTTCGATGATGTCGACGAAGCGGAGGTCCTGTTGACGCGCATGAGCGCGCGATATGCCAGCGGACTTGTCGTGGCTGGCCGCGAGGTGATGCGCGAGGGCGAACTGACAGGCATCGACTTCGACGCTGCCCTTACAGAACTCCTGGCGCAGGCAAGAGCCGATCTGCCGAGACTTGAGCGGCAACGGCCTCTCGTCAACGCATTGTCGGAAGCGACGCGCACCTATTATGCGAGCTGGCCCGGCATTTCCTGATATCGCGAGAGGCAACGACCACTGCACAAAGGGCAGCGGCGAGACCCAATCGAGACATGCCTTGCATCACAAGCGATTTTCGGGCGCTCCATCATAAGCCGTCACGAAGGGATGATCGAGGCTGGTCGTGCGGCTCTTGTCCCAGCCGCCGGGGGCGCCCCAGCCGGTCACACCGTCAGCGAAGAAATCGCGGTTGACGTCGCGCAGGAACAGCCGCTCCGCCGGCATTTCCTCGTCCCACAGGATGGCATCGACAGGACAGACGGAAA
This sequence comes from Rhizobium centroccidentale, assembly GCF_030182565.1. NCBI lineage: Bacteria > Pseudomonadati > Pseudomonadota > Alphaproteobacteria > Hyphomicrobiales > Rhizobiaceae > Rhizobium > Rhizobium centroccidentale. The sequence continues at coordinate 78,721 of NZ_JAQJCG010000012.1, forward strand.
GACAGAGGCCGCAATTGATGCACTCGTCCGGGTGAATGTAGAACATCCGCCCGCCCTCGTAGATGCAATCGACCGGACAGGCGACGGTGCAGGCGCCGTCCTTCGTATCGATGCAGGGTTCGGTGATTACGTAAGCCATGACGTCGCCTCGCAGCGCTTTCAAGAGCGCTTTCGATGAACTATGGCAAAAGGGAGCGTTCTGAAGAAGCGCCGATTTTCGGCCTTTTGATTGCCAAACCGGCAACGCTCCGGTGAAAGGAAATCTGTTGAAAGACACCCACGCACCGGAGTTAAGATAGGCTTGAGGTATTTGAGCCGCATTCATTTACACAATGCGGCTCAATCCGAACTGCGGTTAGAGCAACTTTTCCAGCGTGATCGGTAGGTCGCGAACACGCTTGCCGGTGGCATGGAACACGGCGTTGGCGATGGCAGGCGCGACGCCGACGATACCGACTTCCCCGACGCCCTTGCCGCCGAGCGCCGAGGCATTATGGTCCGGCACGCCGACGGAGATCACCTGGATATCCGGAATGTCGGAGTTTGTCGGGACGAGGTAATCGCCGACATTGTTATTGACGGTGCGTCCGTTCCGCTGATCGACCAGCCCCTCTTCCAGAAGTGCTTGACCGATGCCCATGATGATACCGCCGCGCCACTGGCTTTCGACCAGCTTGGGATTGTAAAGGCGGCCGCAATCGAAGGCGGAGACCATGCGGGAGACACGCACCGTACCGAAATCCTCGTCGACCCGTACTTCGGCGAAATGGGCGCACCAGCTGTGCATGGAATAATCACCCATGGTCGGCCCCTGAACCCTAGCCATGGTGGTCCATGCCTGGAGCTGTTCCTGTGCATTTGCGCCGTCAGGCAGGGTATTGCGCCGGACCTCGATCTCCTCACGTTTCAGCGCGGACATCAGTTCCGCCAGCGTCAGCGATGGCGTCTCGCCGCGCGGTGCCACGATGCGCCCCTCGGCGAAGTTCAGCGTGTTCGCGCCCGTCTCGCGGAAGGGCGAGTTGGCATCGCTGAGGGCAAGGCCGATGAGTTCGTCGCGAGCCGCGACCGCTGCCTTGTGGACGGCACCCATGATCGATCCAGCCAGCATCGAGCCGCCAGCGATCGCCGATCCCGGCAGGCGTGAATCACCGAGATGGACGTCCACCTGATCCACGGGGATGCCGAAGACCTCTGCGGCGCTCTGGGCAAGGATGGTATAGGTGCCCTGCCCCATATCGATGGCGCCGCTGATAACCTCGACCCGGCCGTTCCCGAGAATGCGGATCATCGCCTCGCTCGGCGCCCGGATGACCGGGAAGGTGCCGCAGCCGATGCCCCAGCCGATCAGCGTCTTGCCGTCGCGCATCGAGCGCGGCGCGTGGCTGCGCCGCGACCAGCCGAAGGCTTCCGCACCTTCGGTCAGCGCCTCGCGCAGTCGGCGTGTCGACCACGGTTTGCCGGACTGATAGTCGTGATCGGCATAGTTCTTCAGCCTGAGCTCGAGCGGATCCATGCCGAGCTTGTAGGCCAGTTCCTCGATCGCGCATTCGATACCGTAGGCGCTCGGATTTTTGCCCGGTCCCCGCAAGGCGCCGGGCGTCACGCTATTGACCGGTACCACGCGATGCTGCGAGGAGAAATTCTCGACCTTGTAGAGGATCGACGTTGCCGCTCCCGTCTGTTCCGGCCAATCCGCATCGAGCGAGGTTTCGCTGGCGCCGCGATGGACGATCGCCTGCAGGATGCCATCCTCCGTCGCGCCAAGCGCGATCTTCTGTCGGGTTGCAGCACGCCCGCCATAGCTTGTGAAATTCTGCGGCCGGGTGACTGCGAGCTTGACCGGCCGGCCGAGCTTTCTGGCCGCCGCGATCGCAACCGCGCCATAGGCGAGCGGCTGTCCTTTTGAACCGAAGCCGCCACCGATGAAAGGCGAGATGATCCGGACATTCTCATAGGGCATGTCGAACCATTCGGAATACATGCGCGCCATGCCATGCGACCACTGGCTCGGTTCCCAGATGGTCAGCTGGTCACCGTCCCATTTCGCGGTCAGCCCGTGCGGTTCCATCGCCACGTGATATTCGCGCGGAGTGGAATATTCCGCTTCGATCCGCACCGGGGAAGCGGCAAGTGCAGCCTCGGCATTACCCCAGGCAACCGAAAGCGGCTCCATGAGCTTGCCTTCGCCCGCATTCGGATCGTTGAGATCGGCGACGTGCTTACTCTCTTCATAGGTGATACGCACCAGCCTGGCGGCCTCCGTCGCCAATTCCCGGCTTTCGGCAATGACGGCGGCAATCGACTGGCCGTTAAACTGCACTTCGCGCGGCAGGGGATAATAGGGGCCGTCGGCGGGCTTGTTGCCGCCCCAGTCAGCCGAAAGCTTGAGACCGAAATCGTCCTCCGGTGTCAGCACCAGCAGCACGCCCGGGATCGCAAGTGCTGCCGAAGCGTCGACCTCGACGACGCGGCCAGCCGGAATCGTACTCTGGACGAGGACAGCGTAGACCAGGTTTTCGACCGGGTATTCCAGCGCGTAGGTCGCAGCACCCGTCACCTTCATATTGCCTTCGAAGCGCGATTGACGACCGCCGACCGTACCGTCGGAAGCGTCGCCATGTTTGCGGGGTTCCATCATGGTCATGCGAGACCTCCCATCTTCAAAATGGCACGGGCGATGACGCGCGGCGCGAGTTCGATCTTGTAATGGTTGCCGCCATGATCGACGGCACCCTGCATGGCGAGCCTGCCGGCCTTTTCCACAGCCTCCGGAACGAGAGCCTTGCCGATCAGCGCCTGCTCGACGGCACGCGCCCGCCAGGGCTTGGTGGCGACCCCGCCGATTGCCACGCGAATATCGCGGACCGTCCTGCCGTCGGCTTCGAGCTCCAGACCGACCGCGGCACTCGCGGCAGCAAATTCATAGGACTGCCGGTCACGGACCTTGAGGTAGGTGGAGTTCCGGGAGGCGGCGGACGCAGGAATGGTGACAGCGGTGATGATCTCGCCGCGCTGCAGGACGGTTTCCTTGTCCGGTGTGCTGCCGGGTACGAGGAAGAAATCATCGGCGGCAACCTTGCGGCCATCCGTCTCGACCACGGCGTCAAATGCGACCAGAGCAACCGCCAGATCACCGGGATAGGAGGCGATACAGGCCTCGCTGGTCCCGAGCACGGCGTGATTGCGCGTGACGCCGCCGATCGCCGAACAGCCGGAACCGGGATTGCGCTTGTTGCAAGCGGGAAAGGCGCCGGGATCGCGGAAATAAGAACAGCGCGTGCGCTGCAGGAGGTTGCCGCCGACTGTCGCCATGTTGCGAAGCTGGGCAGAGGCGGCCAGAGATAAGGATTCGGAAACAGCCGGGAAGGCCGCACGGATATCCTTGTGATCGGCGACTTCGCTCATCCTGGCAAGCGCTCCGATCGTTGCACCATCGGCGGTAACGGTGATGCCGCTCATGCCGGAGAGATGAGTAATGTCTATGACGGTATCGGGCTGGCCGACACCACATTTGGCGAGATCGAGCAGCGTCGTTCCGCCGGCAAGCAGCATGGCGCCGGCCTGTTGCGCCGCCTGGGCAGCCTCCGCCGTCGATGCGGCGCGCAGATAGGAGAAATTGCGCATCATGCCACCTCCGCCGCCTGGCGCACCGCCGCAACGATGCTGTTATAGGCCCCGCACCGACAGAGATTGCCGGACATATATTCGCGGATTTCCGAATCCGAACCGACATGCCCTTCACGAATGCAGGCAACCGCCGACATGATCTGGCCCGGCGTGCAATAACCGCACTGGAAGGCATCATGCTCGATGAACGCTGCCTGCACCGGATGCAGATCACCGGCCTCGCCGGTCAGCCCCTCGATCGTCGTGATCTCGCGGCCTTCGGCCTGCACGGCGAGCGTCAGGCAGGATAGCACGCGCTTACCGTCGACATGGCAGGTGCAGGCGCCGCACTGTCCCTGATCGCAGCCTTTCTTGGTGCCGGTAAGGGAAAGATGCTCACGCAGTGCGTCGAGCAGCGTCAAACGCGGCTCGACATCGAGCTCGTGGCGCTGCCCGTTGATGTCAAGCGCGATATGGATGGTTCGTGTCATGATAAGCTCCTGCCATCGTCACGAAGATGAGACCTACGAAATCTAGTAGAAACTTTTCGTCGGTCTACCGGTTGCTATGGGTTTCTTTCAGGAAGACGAGACCGGTGGAATTCTAACGTCATGGTCGGCTCATCTGAATTGGGAAGCGAAGGACACCACGAATAAACGGAGGCGCCTCCGTTTAAATTAATGCCTGGCTTATTTTCGTCAAGCCCAACATCCGGGCGAATCTAGCTTTGAACCGGTCGAGATAGAGGATGGCAAGGGGTGGGACCGAAAGAGCCCGTGCTATTTGTCCTCGATCGCACACCACTGCGGCCGGTGGGATGGGATCGATCAACGCCCGTTCGCGGTCCGTAAAATCACTTGAAACATGAAGCCCGCTTCAGTTATGCTCAAATAGAGCAATAGTAGCGCACGTCATCGAAAGCCCTATTTTGATTCAGCGCTAAAGGGATCACAACCCGCTGTTATCGCTCAACTACTTTTAAGTCGGGCTCTCAGGGACAGGCTCGGCCTTTTCTGAATTCGCTTAAGGAGGATTTTTCATGATCCATGAAATGCGCATCTATACTTGCTTGCCCGGCAAGCTGCCAGCGCTCCAGGAGCGTTTCGAAACGGCGACGCTGGCGATCTGGGAGCGGCTCGGGATCCGCCCCATCGGCTTCTGGACGACGATGATCGGGCCGTCCAGCAACGATCTCATCTATTTCCTCGAATGGCAATCGCTAGAGGAGCGCCAGCGGAAATGGGCAGCATTCGTGGCTGATCCGGCTTGGAAGGAGGCTCTGGCAAGGAGCGAGACGTCAGGCCCGATCATTGCCAATATCGCCAGTTCGATCCTGCAACCGACCCGATTCTTTCGCCCCTTTATCGCCGTCGAGGCCGAGACTAAAACTGTAAAACTGGTGGAAGATTAATGGGCCTGACGTAAAAGCCGGGACATGCCCGGCTTTCAAACTCTTTTCGGCAGGCGTGCTTGCCGCTTCCCGTCAGCCGTTCTGGTCACCGCTATTGTCTGCGGCCGGTTCCTGTTCTTTTTCCTTCAGCACGTCCGTCAGCTTGTTGACGCCTTCAAAGCCGGCGACGGCAGCAGCGGCCTTCGTCAGGAAACCGGCATTCGGGTTGACAGCCTCAACGGCCTCGTCGGCAGCCACGGCACCTGCAACTTCTTCAATCAGCTTTCCGATACCCATTTCAAGCTCCTGATCTTTTTTGTCTGCCGCAAAGTTGCGGCGATCGAGCGTTGCGAACGCCTCGCAGCGGGTGTTTGGAAGGTCACTGCAAGCGACCTTTTCCTCCCCGGGGCAAGGCATGGTTTTCCCCGGCTCCTGCCATTTAGGCAACCAAACTGAAAGCGGCCTTAGCCCAAGATGAAGCGAAGCTGATATCGCGCAATCTCTACCGCACGCGCTTGCCCGCATTTGACACTTGCCGCCGTCAAGCCGTCACATCAGCCTAATAGGCCTGTGTTAAGCCCTCTAGAATTTCGGACAATGCCAAACCGTTTGAACTGGGAAAATTTCCTGCCATGACATTCTCGCGCCGCGTTACTGCTCTTGCCGCATCCTTCCTCCCCTTCCTTTTCTCGTCGGCCTTCGCCGACTCCGACGTTCTCTGGAAGATCGTTCATGACAAGTGCGTGGTGCAGACTGCACCCTGCCTTTCGGTGAATACGACCGAGCACTACGCGATGCTGAAGGATCTGCGGGGCGTTGCGCAAGTTCTGCTGATTCCGACCGACAAGATCACGGGCATGGAGAGCCCGGCACTCCTCGATCCTGCAACGCATAACTTCTTTGCCGATGCCTGGGCCGAGCGAGCCGATGTCAATGTCCGGTTGCCGCATGCGCTCCCGCGCGACGGCCTCAGCCTGGCCGTCAACGCGCAGCAGGCGCGCTCGCAGAACCAGCTGCATATCCACGTCGATTGCCTGAGCGCCGATGCACGGGCAGCCCTCAAGGCCGATGCCGACAAGATCGGGACCGACTGGGCACCTCTTCCTGATACCATCGCCGGCCACAAGTTCACGGCGGTCCGGGTCAAGGGCGAGACATTGGGCGACTTCAATCCGTTCCTGGCGCTTGCCAAGACATTGAAGGATCCGGCGAAGGAAATGGGCGATCACAATCTCGTGGTTGTCGGCGCCGATTTCGCCGACGGTCCCGGTTTCATCGTCCTCACGGATGTCGCACCGCCCGGCATGGGCGGCGAGGACGTGCAGGACCATAGCTGCGCGATTACGCATTAGAATCAGTATATTAGGGCTTAGCGCGAGGGCCGCATCGATCACCTCTTCGATACGGCGGTCTCCCTTCGCGCGAGCGAATGAGCCTGGAAACCAGATTTATGAATCCGGTTTCTAACTTCTATCGCGTTTCACATACTAATCTTTTTGATGCGGTCGGTTCAGTGTTATAGTCCGGGTTGTGAGCCGGAGCTATGCATCATCCGTTCGTTGAGCATCCAGATCATCGACTGGCATTGAAGGTTCGCGATCGAAAGCCTCAGGAGGCGCCTCATGAATCTTCAAATCAATAGCCAATCCTACCAAGTCGATTCGGAAGGAGATACGCCGCTCCTCTGGATCATTCGCGATGAGCTGGGCATGACCGGCACGAAATATGGTTGCGGGCTGGCACAATGCGGCGCCTGTTCCGTTCTTGTCGATGGCGAAGTGGTGCGCTCGTGCGTGACGCCGCTCGAGAGCGTCGCCGGCCGCCAGATCACGACGATCGAGGCGATCGAAGCCGACCCGGTTGGAAAGCGTGTTGTCGCCGCCTGGGTCAAGCATCAGGTTCCGCAATGCGGCTACTGCCAATCGGGGCAGGTCGTGGCGGCGACTGCGCTCCTTAAACAAACGCCCAATCCCTCCGATGACGAGATCGCCGCGGCGATGATCAATCTCTGTCGATGCGGCACCTACAACGCGATCAAGGCGGCAGTCAAAGATCTCTCGTCGAAAGAAGGAGAAACGCTGTGACCGAGACCAGCCGCAATCTCGTTCCTGAAGATGAGTTTCCCACAGGATCTCCTATCAACATCTCACGCCGGCACTTTCTCCTGACATCTGCGGGTGCAGCAGCAGGCGCTTTCGTCCTCGGCTTCGGCGTCCCGGTTGGCCGCGCGCGAGCCCAGCAGGCGGCAAGCCCAATGCCTCCAGGCACCCGCGTCCCGGCCTTTCTCGAAATCCGCCCGGACAGCAGCATCCGTTTCATGAGCCCCTTCGTCGAAGGCGGGCAAGGCGTCTTCACTGCGATGGCCCAGATCGTTGGCGAAGAACTCGATGCCGATCCGAAGACCTTCATCGTCGAAAATGCGCCGACGGGCAGCGACTATCTGGTCGTGCACGGTAAGATGCGCATTACCGGCGGCAGCATGTCGGTGCGCACCAGCTATGAGACCATGCGCCGGCTCGGCGCGCTCGCCCGCAACATGATCCTGCAAGCCGCCGCAAAGCGCCTGGATGCGCCGATCACTGAACTGACGACGGAACCCGGCCGGGTCATCCATGCCGCGTCAGGGCGCAGCCTCGCTTATGGCGACGTTGCGAGCGAAGCACTGGATCTGCCGGTTCCTGCCCCTGATAGCGTCGCGCTTCGGGACCCAAGCAAATTCCGCTGGATCGGCAAACCGGTCGAACGGCTCGATATGCATGACAAGTCAACGGGCAAGGCAATCTACGCGATAGATTGCAAGGTCGACGGCATGCTGCATGCCGCCGTCCAGCACGCGCCACGCCTTGGCCTGACCATCGGCAAGATCCGCAACGAAGACCAGCTCAAGGCAATGCCGGGCGTTCATTCCGTCCATAGCCTGCCCGGCGCCGTCGCAGTCGTCGCCGAACGCTGGTGGAATGCCAAGCGTGCAGCCGAGGCCGCCCAGGTCGATTGGCGCGAGCCCGGCTCGGATGCCAATCCTGCGCTCCGCTATATGCCCGCCGATTTTTCGACCACAGCTTTCAACAACAAGCTCGCCAACGAACCGGGCAATGGCAAGGAAGCGGAGAATGTCGGCGATATCGCCAAAGCGTTCGACGGCGCCAAGACCGTCGTTTCCGCCACCTACAGCAGCCAGTATCTGCATCATGCGCAGCTGGAGCCGCCATCGACCCTGGCCCGCTTCAATCCGGACGGCAGTCTCGAACTCTGGATGCCCAACCAGGCACCCGAGCAATTCCAGGCCGACATAGCCAAGCTGACGGGGCTCGATCCATCGAAGGTGATAATCCACAGCCCCATTCTGGGCGGCTTCTTCGGACGGCATTTCCTGTATCCGTCAGCCAATCCCTATCCGCAAGCCATCCAGCTTGCAAAAGAGGTCGGGCAGCCGGTCAAGCTCATCTGGAGCCGCGAGGAGGAGTTCCTGCGCGATCCGATGCGCCCGATGGCCGCAGTGCGCTTCCGCGGCGCGCTCGATGCCAACGGCATGCCAGTGGCGCTCGAAGCCATCAGCGCTTGCGAGGGTCCGACGGAAGGCGTCTACGGTCACAAGGAGGATTCGCTGGATCCGACGGCTCTGGAGGGCCTGGCCGGCAAATCCTATGCAATCCCGAACTACCGCATCGCGCAGATCTACGTCAAAAACCCGACGACGCTCGCCTATTGGCGCTCCGTCGGCAATTCCATGAACGACTTCTTCTACGAGACGTTCCTGGACGAGCTGGCCGATAAAGGTGGGCAGGACCCCTATGAGCTGCGCCTCAAGCTGCTGGAAAAGAACGAGCGGCTGAGCAATCTCCTGAAAGCGGCCGGCGATCTCTCAGGCGGCTGGAAGCGGGGTCCCTTCACGGCGGAGGATGGCTCCAAACGGGCACGTGGTGTTGCCATGGCCTCTCCCTTCGGCAGCCATACGGCGGCGATCGCCGAGGTCTCCATCCGCAACGGCCAGGTCGTCGTCCATGACGTCTGGGAAGCGATCGACCCCGGCAGCATCGTCAATCCGGCAATCATCGAAGCTCAGGTCAATTCGGCGGCCGCACTCGGCATGTCGCAAGTGCTGATGGAGGAGGCCGTCTACAAGAACGGCGAGCCGGTGGCGCGCAACTACGACCTCTATCCGATCCTGCCGCCGGATCGCATGGCGCGCGTTCACGTCCGCATCGTCGAAAGCGGGGCGGAAATGGGCGGCATCGGCGAGCCGGGCCTGCCAGCCATCCCGCCGGCGGTCGCCAATGCGGTGTCCACGCTGACAGGCAAGCGGATACGCAGCATGCCTCTCTCCAACTACACCTTTGAAAGCTGAGGCGCAGCACTCGCTGCGCCAGGCACATATCCGGCTCTCGGCTCATTTCTGGTCCGAGAGCCGGCTTGGTTGGCTTCCGCCTGACAGAATACGAAATCCCGAAGCAAAGACATGAGGGCACACTCTTGAAGAAACTTCTTCTGGTTCTTCTCCTGATTATCGTGCTTATGGCCGGCGGTATTGCGTGGTTCGTCACGCGCACGCCGGCTTCTCCCTTCGATAATGTCGCCGCGACACAGGCGCCCTCGGAGGATCTGCTGCAGCACGGCGAATATGTCGCGCGCCTCGGCGACTGCGTCGCCTGCCATAGCACGCCGAAGAGCGCCCCCTTTGCCGGCGGGCTGGAGATGGGGACGCCGCTCGGCTCCATTTTCACGACCAACATCACCCCGGACAAGGAAACCGGGATCGGCAACTATGCGCTCGCCGATTTCGACCGCGCCGTGCGCCAGGGTGTTGCCCGCGACGGGCATCGCCTCTATCCGGCCATGCCCTATCCCTCCTATGTGAAGATGAGCGACGACGACATTCGTGCGCTCTATGCCTATTTCATGAATAGGGTCGAGCCTGTGAAGCAGGCGGACAGACCCTCCGGCATCAAATGGCCGATGAACATGCGCTGGCCTCTGGCGCTCTGGAACGCCGTTTTCACCGAAGGCGGCACCTATCAGCCGAAAACGGCCGGCGATGACCAGTGGAACCGGGGCGCCTATCTTGTGCAGGGGCCTGGTCATTGCGGCAGTTGCCATACACCGCGCGCAATCACCATGGCGGAAAAGGCGCTGGATGAGAGCAGTCCGTTCTATCTTTCCGGCGCTCTTCTCGACGGCTGGTATGCACCAAGCCTGCGTGGCGATCCCAACACCGGCCTTGGCCGCTGGAGCGAGGACGATATCTATGCCTTCCTAAAGACCGGCAGGAACGGTCATGCCGTCGTCTTCGGTTCTATGGCGGATGCCTTCAACAATTCGACACAGTTCATGAGTGATGACGACCTGAAGGCGATAAGCCATTACCTGAAATCCCTGCCCGGCGATCCCGCCCGCGACGGCACCCCCTGGCAATATGACGGCGCCACGGCCCAGAACGTATCGATTTCCAACCGTGAGCAGATACCGGGCGCCCAGACTTTCGTTGCAAAATGCAGCTTCTGTCACGGCGTCGACGGGCGCGGAAAGCAGCAATGGATTCCGCCGCTCGCCGGCTCTGCCGCTTCGCTTGCGAAGGAAAACGCGTCGCAGATCAATGTAACGCTGAACGGCTCCAGCCGCGTCGTCGCAAATGGAATCCCGGATGCCTATCGCATGCCGCCGTTCCGCCAGCAGCTTTCGGACCAGCAGATTGCCGATGTCCTGACATTCGTGCGCTCTTCCTGGGGAAATCATGGCGGAGCGGTTACAGCAAACGATGTGCAGGCCCTGCGCGAGCACACGGATCCGGCAAGCAGCAGCCCGATCATATTGCAGATGCGGTAGTCCTGGTTGCCCGTTGACCGTTGCCGTGCCGCTACGCGTGACTTACGGCATTGTCTTCCCATAAGCCTCAGAGCTATCGCATATGGGGCGGATGAGCACTGGAAATTCGTTCTCCCCAGCGGGCAGAAGGGACGCCGTAACGACTTCAGTCCATGCGATTGCCCTGCCACGAGCCGGGATCAAGCATCTACTGTTCCTGCCCGGCAAGCTTGAGAGCTTGCGCCCGCCTTCTTCTCCTGCTCACCCGCGACGAGGGCGTCTTGACCTGCCCTTCCTGGGGCAAGGAAATGATTGCCTTCAGACCGGGATTGTTGGGCTGAAGCAAAATATCGCCACCGTGCTGCCGGGCCACTGCCCTTGCAATAGACAGGCCGAGTCCGACGCCGCCCGTGCCCCTGTTTCTCGAAGCTTCCAGACGGAAGAAGGGCGCGAATACCTTTTCCTTCATATCCTCAGGTATGCCCGGGCCATTGTCTTCGACGACGATATCGATGGTGCTGACGGAATGGTGAATATGGACCCTGGCATAGCCGCCGTAGCGCGCCGCATTTTCCGCGAGATTGCGGACGGCGCGGCGCAAGCCATCGGGCCGGCAGCGATAGGTCGTCTTCGGCCCTTCGATATATTCCACCGGCAGGCCGAGATCGGCAAGATCGTCACAAATGCTGCCGACCAGCGCCTCCAGTTCGATGGCCCGCGTTTCCTCGGCCGTGGATTCGCCGCGTGCGAAAGAAATGGCGGCTTCCGTCATGCTCTGAAGTTCGTCGATGGTCGATAGCATCTTCTGCTGGATATCGGCGTCCTTGACGAATTCCGCCCGCAACCGAAGCGAAGTCAGCGGCGTCCTGAGATCATGGCCGATTGCGGCCAGCATCCGGGTGCGATCGTCGACGAAGCGATGCAGGCGTTCCTGCATCCTGTTGAACGCCTCGGCCGTGCGCCTGATGTCGTCAGGTCCTTCTTCGGGCAGCGGCGGAAGATTTTCGCCGCGCCCCAAGGCTTCCGCCGAAACGGCAAGCCGTCTCAGCGGGCGCGCGATGCGGCTGGCGATGAACACTCCGATAAGTGACAGGATGAGCGCGGTGGTCGCAAGAGAGGTGAGCGATTTCACATCCCACCAGCGGTCGCCGACATTCTTATAGAACGCGGTGTTCAGCCACATGCCGTCATTGAGCTTGACGACAAGGCCGTATCCGTTGCGATCCCCGAAATAAACGAATTTTGCCGGCTGCGGCAGGCTCCAGAGAACTGGCGGCGGTGTAGCCCAGCCCTCGGCAGCATTTGCCGTCATTGTCCCCTTCGACATCAGATGATCGACATCGGAGTTCGAGCGCATGCCGTACTTCGCGCCGAGATCGATAAAATTCTCGATCGGCCGCGCAAGTTCGTTTGCCGCACGCGAGCGCCATGCGCTTTCATCCGTCGGTTCCGTCTGCGAAAGCCAGAAACGGGAATAGCTGGTCTCGCTTGCCAACAGAGCCTGTTCACGCAACGGCTTGGGCATGGATTCCATCAAGCGCGTGACGGAGGCACACCGGCTGAAGAATTCGCTCTTCATGGCGGCATGCAGCGCCTTGGTGCGCTCGTCCCAGGAAATTGAAAATGTCAGGCACTGCGAGACGACAAGGGCAAGCAGGGTAAAGCCGATGAACTGCGCGGCAAGGCTCCTCCTCCACCAGTAGATCATTCGAACCCCACATCCGCCGAGAGACTGTAGCCGCCGCCCCAATGCGTCTTGATGACCGAAGGGTTCTTTGGGTCCGGCTCGATCTTCTTTCGCAGGCGGCTCACCTGATTGTCGATGCTTCTGTCGAAGATGTCGGCCACCCTGCCAACCGTCAGGTCCAGAAGCTGCTCGCGGCTGAGCACCATGCCCGGACGTTCGAGGAAGACCTTCAGAAGCCGGAATTCGGCGGTGCTGAGCGGGATGCCGACGCCATCATCGCCCGAAAGCTCCTGCCGCCCCATATTGACGCGCCATTGACCGACACGAACCACCCTAGCCATTTTCAGCGTTTCTCGCTGCTGCTGCGGCACGCCATTGACCCGACGCAGGACAGCCCGGATGCGTGCCAGCAATTCGCGCGGATTGAACGGCTTCACCAGATAATCGTCAGCCCCCAGTTCAAGGCCGATGATGCGGTCCGTATCCTCGCTCATGGCGGTCAAGAAAATGATGGGTGTATCCGTTGTCGCCCTGAGATGACGGCAGACGGAAAGACCATCTTCACCCGGCATCATGACGTCGAGAACGATCAGATCCACGGCACCGCGCTCGAGAATCCGTCTCAGGGCCAGCCCGCTATCGGCGACGCTGACCTTGTAGCCCTGCTGCTCGAGATATTGGCCGACAAGGTCCCTTATGTCCGAATGATCATCGACGACGGCGATGTGCGCAGCTTTTTGCATGACAGTTTCCACGATCTCAAGCCATTCTACAGAAGGCCGCTCCGAGCCGCATCGAAAAAAGTGTATCAAAGTTTCACATAGACCGGAGGGTTGCGCCACAAGCGGTGCCCCACTTGAAAATCTGACGACAGCCGGTGCAGGCCGTATCGCGAGGATACGAATTTCATCGAAACTGTCCTCGAAATCCAATCGATATTTTGCGCGAAGAGACCCCCCTGCAGCTGACAAACTATAAGCTTGTTGTCACATGGATGTGCCCCATGCCGGCAAATTTGTAACAAGCTGTCGCAGCTCTCGCACCGCCGATGTGCCCTGTATCGGCGAAATGCGACGGCGGCATCGACCGGTTTCAACTATGATCAAATCCTGCCGCGCGCTCTGCAAAATAGGCCGCTTGCGGTAGCCGCCCAACAATCATTGCCGCGCCGGCCCGCTCCAGAGCCGATGGCCGGCGCTGCCATTGCCGGCGACAGGCTTTTACATCTCCGGCACAAAGCTGCGACAGGACCGTCCTAACCTTCTGCTCGAAAATCACTTGCCCGGTCGAGACTATCGACGCTGACAGGAGGATATGGAATTGGCCATGGAATTATCACAGATCGCAACGCTTCGCCGCGTTCTCGAAATCTTCTGCGCCCGGCACGACCTGGAGTTTGCCGACCGAACGGCGATCATCGCCGCCCGCGAGCTCATGAAATTCGCCGACGAGGGCGAAACCGATCCCCTGGTTCTCGAGCAGCGCCTCGACGAGGCAATGCAGACTTCCGGCGGACCTATGCTGCCGGCCCGGAGGGCCGGGGCATCAATCGGCGCTTCATCGGCGCGGCAGCAATGATTGTCCGCCATCGAAATTGTCCGGTCATCTTCCGCACCCAAAAGCCTCATAGAAATCGGAAGGCAAACCCATGCACCTTTCCCGCCGCACCGTGTTGACATCGATGGTGGCCGCGGCCGCCGCACCCAGATGGAGCTTCGCCGCAGACGAGCGACGGACTCTGGTCGTCTATTATTCCTATACCGGCCATACCGGAGCGGTCGCCGAAAAGCTTCGCGTGCTCCTAGGGGCCGAACTCTTCGAAATCCAGATGCGCAACCCCTATCCTCTCGACATACAGCGTGCTGCCGAGCAGTCCAAATACGAGCTGGAAACGGGAGAGCTTCCTCCCTTGCTCGATGGCCTTCCCAATCTTTCGAAATACGATCTGATCCTCGTCGGCGGCCCGGTGTGGTGGAATACCATCACGCCGCCTGTCATGAGCTTCCTCGAACGGACGGATTTTGGAGGGCGGAGGGTTGCCGCCTTCGCCACATATGTGCTGGAGCCGGCGCACTACGAAAGGAATTTTGCCGCACAAGCACGCAGCGCTTCGCTTCTGCCTAGCCTGATGATCAGCGAATTCGAGGTCACGGAGAGGCTGGCGGACAAGGCCATCGCGTCCTGGGCTCTCAAAAACCTGCCGAAGAATGCGCCGCGAGCCCTCTAAGCTCGCCAACACGCTCGGATTGGCCCCCGCTTTACTTTCAGCGCAGGCCGCAACGTCTTGTCGGCGGCGCGATTTTCGCTGCCCTGTAGCTGTGCCAAGGATGGCGCTGGGCATATTGCCAATCGCTTCTGGCAGTCCCGGCCGAACGCCGGGACCGCCATATCAATCAGCTGAACGCAACCGCGCGTATCCTGCGGAGCGAGAGCGCGATCAACAGGCCGGCGATCGCGGCGACGGTGCCTGCTAGAAAGACGCTGCCATAACCGGCCCGGTCGGCGAGGAGGCCGGCAAATGGCCCGGTCAGCCCGTAGGCGAGGTCCTGGAAGGCCGAGAAGCCGCCAAGCGCCGTGCCGCGCAGATGCGGCTCCACCCGCCGGACCACCTCGCGGCCCATGGAAGGATAGATCAGCGAGCATCCGAGACCGGTCAGAAAGGCACCCGTCAGGGCGAGCATGGGATCGGCGGCACACCAGATCAGCAATTGGCCTGCCACTTCGACGGCCAGGGATCCGAGCGCGACCGGCAGGCCACCGATACGATCAGGCAGATGGCCGAAGAACACGCGCACCAGAACGAAACCGACGCCGAAGGCCGTCAGGCCCAGTCCGGCATAGTTCCAGCCCCGGTCGAGGAAATAGAGCGTAAAGAAGGCGCCGATCGCGGCAAAGCCTATGCCCTGAAAACACACGACCGCCCCATATAGCCAGACCTTGCCGACGACAGTCCAAAATGGCGGGCGCTGTTGACCGGGATGAGGCGCAACGCCGGGAACCTGCCAGATCGCCACCAGGCCCAGGAATGGCAGGACAGCGCTAATCGCCATTGTCCCGGCAAAACCGAGCCGGCTGAACAACATCAACCCGATCGGCCCACCCGCTGCGAGCGCTCCATAGATGGCGGCGCCGACCAGCGCCAGGACCCTACCCGAACGCGCCGGGCCGACGACACCGATGCCCCAGGCGATGATGCCGACGGCGACCAGACTTTCGCCCAGCCCCAAAGCCAAGCGTCCCAGAAGGAGGAGCAGAAAGGACGGCAACGGCATGTCGGTGAGGACGCCGGCACCCAAAGCCGTCAAAGCGCCGACGACATAGAATACAAGTCCCCGCGTCACAGCCACCTTGGCGCCGCGATGGTCCGAGAACCCGCCGGCATAGCCGCGCGTGAGGATGGTTGCCAGAAAGGCGATGCCGACGCCGAGTCCGGCCCAGACATTGCCGAGCCGGAGCTGTCCGTTCGCATAAAGCGGCACGATCGGAAACGAGATGCCGATGCAAAGATAGGAAATGAAGAGAATGGCGCTCAGCAGCAGCAGCCGGCCGCGCGCCGGATCGGGTGTCGATTGAAAAGCCATGATAATCTCCAGGCTTTTTCTCAATCGGCGAAGGCATAAAAAAACGCACTCCGACCGACGAGGATCGTTGAGTGCGTTGCTTGACGTCAAACGCTTACGGCCAGCAGCGCCGGCTGCCTATGCAATAGGCGCTTGCCGAATGGGTGTCAACCCCGGGCTCGCGAAGCTGAGCGGTCGGTCAGCGAAGCTTCAGGCTTGCGAGATCGACTCAGATTTATTCAGCGACCGGACCGCACCAACCGGGCAAGTAATCGGCCTCCTTGCCCTTGGCAAGGTCGTGCGCCCTTTCCAGTGCGGCCTTGAAATCCTTATCGAGATCCTTGCGCTTGATGCGGCGGCGCAGGAAATCCGCCCAGAGAAATTCGCTGAACGGCGTCGTGTCCTTGGCGTAGCCGCCGACATGGCGCAACTGGCCGGCAAGCGAACGATAGGGATCGTCGACCAGATCCTTAATGCTCTTCGGGATGTCCTCATAGCCCCGGCGTTTCCCCTCTTCGTCGAAAGGATGCATCCAGTCATGGCAATCCATGACGAACCAGAAGGACTCCCGATCAAGCCGCGAAAGATCGGCCACTGTGGTGACGAGAACATCCTTCACCCCTTCCTCATAAAGCGCGAGGGAAAGATGGTGATGATCGATGACGTAGTATTTTCCGCGCGGTCCCCGAATGGCTGGCACCATGTGATTTCCGAGGAACTCGCCGGCCTTATCGCCTGCCGCTTCCGCCTTGAGACGCCACGCCTTGCGCTTGGCCTTGACCTCGCGCATGCCGACAGTGATTTGGGTGGGTCTCAATTCTTCGATGGGAACTAGATGCAGGATCGGTTCGCGCAGCGTAACCATTTGAAAGTTCTCCGCAAAGGCAGGACCATGTTAGCGTAGCATAACCGGCCGATCCGGCAAGATCGGCGCTACGCATGCTCGTCAGGCAGGCTGCGGGAGAAGCGCGACCATACCCGGTATCGAATTACCCTTCATGCGGCTTTCTTGATTACCGTAAACTGCGAACGCCTGTAGAAAGCCAGCATTTCCCGCTCGAAGCTCTCAACGGCAAGCACGACCCATGGCTCGTAATGGTCTCTGCGGGAGCGCATCCTGCGTCGGCCATCCGTGTCGAGCATTCCACGCAACGCCCAATCTACCAACCCCATCCCGTCACTCTCACCCGCCAAAGGTCCCTTCACCATCCGCTCTACCGGCCTCAATCGCGTCCGACAGCATGGCCAGCGCTAGATAGGTAACCCCTGATCGAAGGAAAGGTGAAGAAACGTTGTATTAAGGTTTGTAACATGGGTTTGCTTGGGACTGTCGCATTGCAGCGACACCCGGCAGCTAATCCGCTCCGCGAGGATCGGAAACCGGACTGAATGAGGATGTCGTCGCCTGCTTCCATGGCAATGGGATCATCTGAACATCAGGCGCGTGACATGGCGATCGATCACCCGCGAATTCGCTTCGATCCGGTGCCAGATCATGGCCATGGCAAACATGGTCAAAAGCCATCCGAGCATGACATCCGACAGGAAATGAGCGCCGAAGATCACGCGGTTGAATGCCACGAACAGCGAGCATGGCACCAGGATCGCCGCAGCAATCCATCTTCGCCCCGCGGGCACGAATATCAATAGGGACAGCGCCGCAGCGGCAGCGGCTGCTTCGCCGGAAGGGAAGGAACAATTGCGGCTGCACGCCGCCGAAAACTGCCACACCGGGGTAAAATCCGCTGTGCCGCCGAACTCGATCAGCTGACGAGGGCGCACGCGTCCAATCACTACTTTCAGCGTCTGTACCACCAGTAGCGGCCCGGCGGCAAAACTCAGGAGCACGAAAAGCGGCTTATGAGGGGAGCAGAACCGCAATCGCCGCGGCAGGAAAACATGCAGGACGATGATGACAGCCATGGTGCCGAGAATATAAGGCTGGCTTTGACGGGCAATATCCCTCACCGCCTTCAGCCAGGGATTTTCTGCGAGCCAGAAGACATGCCCGTGGGCAAACAAGCGCGCAACAGCCAGATCGAGTTTCGGAAAGACCACGAAGACGAAGCTGGTCCAGACGATCAGCATGCCTATGACCGCCAATTCGCTGTCCGCAGCTGCTTGCAGCTGACGCGGCCGCATTTGACCGGAGCCGGAGCTCCATAAATTCGATGCATATTTCCACATGCCATGTCTCCAGAGGAGGAACGGCGCCAAGCTGAAGCCCGATTGTCAAGAAATGGCGAAGATCGCATGAAGGCCGTGTTCAGAATCGGCCATCGGACGAACGAAAAGCTGTTTGGAAATTGCGGAAGCGGGCTTTGTCCGCGATAGTAAGGTTCGGACGACAAAGCCGAACGGAAAAACAGAAGAACACAGGGCGCTAGGGGTGGATAACAGTCTCGTTCTCATCGTGGAGGATGAACCGGCAATCGCACAGATACTCGAGGGCTATCTGACGCGGGACGGCTTTCGCACGGTTCGCGCCGGCGACGGCGAAACCGCGCTGCAGCACCATGCGCTTTTGAAGCCCGATCTCGTGCTTCTGGATGTTCGTTTGCCGAAACTGGACGGCTTCGGCGTGCTCGGCCGGCTGCGCCAGGCCGGCTCGACGCCGGTCATCATGGTCACGGCCGTCGCTGACGACATCGACCGCCTGAGCGGGTTGCGCCTCGGTGCCGACGACTACGTCGTCAAGCCGTTCAACCCGCAGGAAGTCGTCGCCCGTGTCAGAGCGGTCTTGCGCCGGACGCAGGGCGAGCGCGCAGACGCCATCAAGCGCTTCGGCGCGCTGGAGGTCGATTTCAGCAGCTACACCGTCTTCATCAACAGGGAGGAAGGCCGCGTTGCAGTGCCGTTGACGCTTAGCGAATTCCGAATCCTCGCCTACATGATCCGCCATCCGACCCAGGCTTTCGCACGCGCCGATATTCTCGATGCCTGCCTGCCGGAAAGCGATGCCCTTGTGCGGACCGTCGATACGCACATTTCCAACCTCAGGCGCAAACTGGAGGAAATGGGGCAGATCGGCTTCTTTCCTGCCGTGCGCGGCATCGGCTATCGCTTTTCGGACCCTCGATGAAGAAACCGAGATTTCCCAGCGCGCCGCTTGCAACGCTCACAGCCGTCGTCACCACGATCATGCTGCTGCTCAGCGTCGGCCTGACCTATCTGGGGGTCAACTGGTATGCGACCTATCTGGAGCAGGGTATCAGCGATGCCCTGCCGCCGCGAGCCGCAACAGCCTACAAGATGCTGAGCGAAAACAAGGTTCCCGACGGCGATTCGCTTAAGCTGCTTGTCGAGCATCTTAATTCGCTGACGGAGCCGACGGATCTCAAGGTGCAGCTCTCCGTCCTCGTCTTCGGCCTCTTGTCGGCTCTGCTCTGCGCCGTAATCGGTGTCTTCCTGGCGCGACGGCTTACGCGCCCGCTCGAAGATCTCACTTCCGCCGCCGAAGGCCTGAAGTCCGGCGACTTCTCCGCCCGCGTCGCAGCCTCCTATCGCAGCACGCGCGAAGTCGCGAGCCTCGTTGAAACCTTCAACGCCCTTGCGACCAGCCTGGAGACGATGGAGGAAAGATTGCGCTTCAACAACATGGCGGTTGCACATGAGCTGCGCACGCCGTTGACCATCCTGCAGGGATCCCTGCAGAGTATGCTCGACGGCGTGTTTCCGATGGACCAGAAGATCATTTCCGATCTCCTCCTGCAGGTCGAAGGCCTGGGGCGGGTTGTCGAGGATCTGCGCACCCTGTCGCTCGCCATCGGTCAGAAACTCGTGATGGACCGTCAGCGCATCGACGCATCCCTGCTGGTCGAGACTGTCATCGCCTCGGCAAAACCCATGCTGGAAGCCAGCAAGCTGCAGGTCGAAACTGGGCTGAAACCCGCCTGGATCTCGGCCGACTCCCCCCGCATTCGGCAAGCCGTATTGGCGCTGCTCGAAAATGCGTGCCGTTACGCTGCCGAGGGCGGATGGCTGCGATGCGAAACCGAGCAGCTGGCGGACGATAGGATCGCCATTCGCGTTCTCGATCGCGGTCCCGGATTTCCGCAGGATATGGACGCCGTTGCCGTCAACCCTTTCTGGCGCGGCGACCCCTCGCGTTCGCGGGCGACCGGCGGCACCGGACTGGGATTATCCGTGGTGCAGGCAATCGCGGCTGCCCACGGCGGAAATCTTGAATTCGCAAATCGGCCCGAGGGCGGCGCCATGACCGCAATCCATTTGACGGACAGCGTGCCGGAAGAAGCGCACGGTTCCGGACAGCAGGGGCAATGCCGGCTTTGTTGACCAAAGCCATCGCCGCCGGAAGAGGCCGGCAGGCGATCAATGGAAGAGTTCGCCGATATTATAGAACCATGACTTGCTCTGGCTGCGCCTGTCTGTTCCCAGGATCGTCGAATAGGGAACCCTGAAGCCGTAGACCCCTTCCGGCTCGGCGGACCGCTCGAGCCAGAAAGCATCGATGTTCGACAGCAACATCGACTGCCGGACATGCCGGCGATACTGGATCGGGTGCCTTGCCTGCGAGACGGCCAGGAAGTGCTGCATCCCGCCTTCCGCCGCAAGGCCCTGCAGCACGATGAGGATCGCCTCTTTCGGGCGCAGGCCCGCAAGATCGCGGGTCACCTCGACGATACGCTGCTTGGCATTGCGCGGCCCCTGCATGCTGCCGACGACGAATGTATAGCGCCCCTCCATCCCTTGATTGACGAAGGTGAATCTTGCCGTGCAGAGAAGTGCCTGATCGCTCACGCGTAGGAGTTTGATCGCGAAAGCGCCCTCATGCCGGCCGCCGCTGCGATCGGCGAGCGCGATGCAGCATGCATATGCTTCGCTCTTGCCTTGAACAAGGCCCATTTCCAGCCATTCGCCGCGCCAGAGCCGCGTCATGCTGTCCCCGGAGAAAATAGTTTCCGCAATGGAAAAATGCTCGACGAGAAGGGAGAGCCGCCGGGCGTTGGGCATTCCGTGGACCAGAAATTTCGACAGCGGTTTCTGCAGCAGCTCGTCATGGGGCAGCGGCAATTCGCGCGCAGCCGCAAATGCAGCAGTAAAGCGCCACCACCGGATGGTCAGAAGCGGGTTGGCGGCAAAGCGGCACCAGAAAAGAAGAGCGCGCTTCCAGCGCACCCGTAGGCTGAAGGTCAATATTCTCCAGAGCAGGGCGTACCGGGATCTCTGCGATCTGGAAGCTGCCGGCACGACCATCGTAGAAGGAGAAATACTGGATATGACGCCCTCTGGCGTCACGGCGATCGATGTCTTTCGATTCATGCAAAGGCCCGGCGAATATGGTTTCGCCGAACCATCTGCATTGGAATTGTCAAGGCAGCGTCAGCCTTTCGTGGGCCGTGTCATGAAAGGCTGAAGCCAACTTGCAAGGCGATGGGATATTTGTTCGCCGCACCAAGCTGCCAGGAGGCTAAAAGAGAGCATCCGCAAAAAGATCCTCGTCACCGGCCGGAGCCGGCGCGCTTTCGGCGGGGGAGTTCACCGCACCGAAAATGGCCGCATGTATCTCGCGTTCGGCAGCCATGGTGTAGATCTTGAAGATGCGCTCGGAAATCGCCGCTACTGGAGCCTCCAGCCCGGTCGTATCGACAAACGCACTCCGCGTACGTCCTGCCTCCTTCATACAGGACGCCAAGGTCTCAACTACCCCAGCGCGGAAGTCCAAACCCTTGATCACATCGGCCACTTGCGAAGTCCTGGCCTCGCCGCAACGGCGAAGTTCCTGCACGTTGAGATCCATCGACGCGCCGACTTCGCCGATATGGGCAAGAGCGGTGTCTATATGCGTGCCGAGACCGGAGGAATTCTCCTCCTCGCCGGCCTGTCGCCAGTCCTTGAGGCCGGTCGCCTGCATCTCGAGCTTGCCGAGCCCGACTAGGATCTTCTCGGCATCTTCATCGAGCAGCTATGCGAACGAGCGCAGCTCGCCGGCAACCACATTGATCGCCCGCCCTTCCTCGCCGAGCTTGCCGCAGCGCAGATTGGTATTGAGCGCCATGTATTGAATGTCGCGCCGCACGAGCTGGATGGTCAGGATGCTCGTCGTCAGCTCCTTGACCATCTCGGACGTCTTTTCGCTAAGCCGATTGGTGCCGGCTGCGGCGATGTCGATGCGATCGACAACGATCCGCGCGGCGGCGAGATCGCCGCGCAGCGAATTGATCGGGCTTTTGCCATCCTGCCCGCTCTGCGACATCATTGTTCGGTAGAGATCGAGCAGAGTGCCGATATCATCATTGAAACTACGGATGTTGTCGACGATCTCTGCGGTCTCGCGGTCTGCAATCGGGCGCTCTCCAAGCGATCGACGAAACTATCCGTCGATGGGATAAATTGCCGGCTTGTCGCTGCATACGCCATACTATTCGGATCCCGCCCAAGACTATCCCCGGGAAACTAAAGCGAACAGAAAAACATGGAGTTAACGGGGAGGACGAACAGGGCGCCAGCTTGCAGCCGCACCCCCGCGCCGCCGGGAAAGTCCTGGGCAAGACCCGCATTCGGTGGTTTTGACGCGCGTCAATCCGATGGTCAGAAGTCTTCGGCTATGGCCAGCCCCTTATTCGATCAATCCCGAAACCGTGAGCAATCTCGACAAGGCGCAGCAGAACGCCCAGACGTTTGCCCGGGAAGTTCTGCGTCGCATCCTGCCCTATAGCGGCCGAGTGACCGCACAGGCGAAAACAGACGGATACAAGCTGTCGGCCTGACGAGTCCTGTCCGCCGACGCCGCCTGCACGTCTGCTGCATTGGTCAAAATTTTACGTGAGAAAAGATTTTTCATTGACGGGTAGAAGTAGCCTACCTAGGCTCCCGTGGCGGAGAGTTTCCAAGGCTCCGCCAATGGGGAGGATATCTTGGGACAAAAGCTTGAAGGTAAGGTCGCACTGGTTACCGGCGCAAGCTCCGGTATCGGGCGCGCAATTGCATTGGCGCTCGGCGAAGAGGGAGCGAAGCTCGCACTTGTCGGCCGTTCCGCCGAAAGGCTGCAAGCGGTCGCCGACAAGGCTGGCGGTGACGCGCTGGTGCTGCCGGCGGATCTCACCGAACCGGATGCAGTCAAGAAGGTCGTCGATGCAGCGATAGAGCGCTTCGGCTGGATCGACATTCTCCTGCCCAATGCCGGCCTCTACATTCCCGGCGATGTTGCCGAAGGCAATCCCGACGCTTGGGATGAACTTATTTCGATCAACGTCAATTCAGTCTTCCGGCTGATCCGCGCCGTGCTGCCAGACATGATTGCCAAGGGCGGCGGCCAGATCGTCGTCACCTCCTCGGTGGCAGGGCATCAGGCCATCCATTGGGAGCCGATCTATTCGGCATCCAAGCATGCGATCCAGGCTTTCGTGCATGGGCTGCGGCGGCAAACCATGAAGCACAATATCCGCGTCGGCTCTGTGGCGCCCGGCGTCGTGCTGAACGAACTCTGGGGCTATACCGATCCCGCCGCTATCGATGCCAAGGTTGCGGCGCGCGAGGGCTTGAAGTCGGAAGATGTGGCCGATGCCGTGCTCTTCATGCTGACGCGGCCCGCCAATGTCACCATCCGCGATCTGGTGATCCTGCCGCAGACCCAGGATATCTGAGCCTTGCCCGATTTCGACTACATCATCGTCGGTGGCGGTGCGGCGGGTTGCGTGCTGGCCAATCGCCTGAGCGAAGATCCGGCCACACGCGTCTGCCTAGTCGAAGCGGGCATGGACCGCAATGCGCGCAAGGCGATCGTGCGCATTCCGCTCGCCATGGTCACCTTCATGGCGCCGGCGCTCGCCTTTCTCGGTGGGCCGAAATTCATGTCCTGGTTCGAAACCGAACCCGAGCCCGGCCTGCAGGGTCGCTCGATCGCCCTGCCGCGCGGCAAGGGCATGGGTGGCTCGACGAATGTCAACGGCCAGATCTTCATCCGCGGCCAGCGCGAGGATTTCGACCATTGGCGCGACCTCGGCAATCCGGGCTGGGGCTATGACGACCTGCTGCCCTATTTCCGTAAGCTGGAGCGCTTCGAGATCCTGGCCGAGCCGGGCTCCGCCGGACACATTCGCTTCGGCAACGCGCCGCTCGAGAAACAGATCGACCCAACCTATCACGGCACGAAAGGACCGCTGAACATCGCGCCGCTGCGCAGCGTCAATCCAATGGCGGAAGTGTTTCTGGAAGCGGCGCAACAGGCTGGCTATCCCCTCAACGCCGATTTCAACGGCGCGCGACAGAACGGTGTCGGCCTCTATACTTTCACGCAAAAGAACGGCGAGCGCGTCACTGCCGAAGGCGCCTATCTCGATCCGGTGCGGCATCGGCCGAACCTCATGGTGATGAGCGAAACCGAAGTAACGCGCGTCGTGTTCGATGGCCGAAAGGCAACCGGTATTGCCTTTCGAAGAAACGGGGAGAACGGCATGCTCGACGGCCGCGAAATCATCTTATCTTCCGGCTCCTTCGTGTCGCCGCATCTGCTGATGCTATCGGGCATCGGCAGCGCCAAGGAGCTTGCTCGCCATGGCATTCCTGTCATCGCCGACCTGCCCGGGGTCGGTGAGAACCTGCAGGATCATCTCGACGTCACCATCGAATATCGGGCGAAATCCATCGCGCCCTACGGCGTCTCCTGGCGCGCCTTGCCACGCAATGTCGGCCATGTCCTTAACTGGGTTTTCAATAAACGCGGCCTGTTTTCCTCGACAACAGGCGAGGGCGGGGGCTTTATCTCGACAGATCCTGAAAGCGACCGGCCTGATATCCAGCTCTTCTTCTGCACCGGCCGGGCCAATACGCAGGCCGCATCGGGCTTCACCGGCCATGGCTTCCTCATGCATGTCTGCCAGCTGCGGCCCGGAAGCATCGGTCGCGTCGCCTTGAAGAGCGCCGATCCCAACGAGAAGCCGTCGATCCTCTATAATTTCTTCCGAGGCGACAGCACGATGGACGTACTGCGCAAGGGCGTCCGGCTGGCACGCCAGATCACGGCGCAGGCTCCGTTCAAATCGCATCTGGACGCCGAGATAGACCCCGGGCCGGATATCGAAAGCGATGGCGCGCTTGACGCCTTCATCCGCGAGCGGGTCGGGACGCTGTTTCATCCCGTCGGCACCTGCGCCATGGGACGCGGAGAACGATCGGTCGTCGATCCCGCTACCATGCGGGTGCATGGCGTCGAGGGCCTGCGCGTCGTCGACGCCTCGATCATGCCGGGCATCGTTTCGGCCAATACGGTCGCGGCCACCTATTGCCTTGCCGAAAAGGCCGCAGACCTGATCCGCGCGACCGATGCTAACAGCATCCTCACATAGAGGGCATCGCCGGCTTACCGACCCGCATCGGCGGCGCACGGCTTACGGAGATCTCACGCCTTGACATAAGCGGCATAGCCGCAAACATGGCGTGGCGGCTATTTGCCGATCGACTCAAACAGGTAGTCCTGAAAGATGCGCTTCTCCCTCGTGCTCCCATTGCTCGTCTCATTCGCGCCCCTCACCGCCACGGCCGGGACGCCATGTACCGATCTCATTGAGGGGAGTGCAGTGATCCAGCATGCCGACGGCTTTGCCATTTCCGACCTGCATGACGGCTGCGCGGTTACGAATGGCCTGTTCAAATCCGGCAGCAGAGTGGGATGGACCTTCGAGCGCGCCGAGTTCAAGGGAGACGGATTGGCCGACTTCCTCAAGTCCATCGCAAGCAAGCCCGACCATCTGCCGACCTGGGGGCGGTTCTCGGTCGAGGGCGTGCGCTTCACGCCGATGCTCGACAACGCCATGGCGAATTACATTACGACGGTCCAGCAATGGCCGATGGAGATGTCCGGCGCCTTCCGTTTCGATCCCAAGGATGGCTACCTGGATATTCAGGAGCTGGAGCTCACCAATCTGCGCCTCGGTAAAGCCTCGCTCTCGGCCGAGCTGAACCTGCCCAAAAATGCTGGCGTGCCGGCTCTGATGCAGGACGGATCTGCCGGACTCTCGCACTTGCGCTTCCGGCTCGACAATCAAGGATTGTTCGAGGGCATGGCCGTGCCGTCGCTGGCTGCCTTTCTGCAGCAGATGACAGGTTCGGACGATCCCGCCCAAGGCATCAACCAGTTGCGTGATACGACGGTCACCGCGCTGCAGGCTCTGCCCGACAGCCGTATCGATGCGGAATCGAAAAAGGCGCTGCTGCGTTTCGTACAGGATCTGCCGCACCCGACAGGCTTCTTCACGCTCGACCTTGCTTTTGACAAGCCGCTGCCGATCGGCACCCTCGGTCTGGACACGGCACAACTCGCGCAAACAGCGCTGGCGAGCGCGAAGATCTCCGTCAGCTACAAGGCTCGCTGACGTTTGTCACCCAGCGTCGATCAGACCGACTTCACCTCGCCGCCATCCATGCGCAGGGCCGAGCCGGTCATCCAGCGCGCTCCTGGCGAGACCAGGAACGCCATCAGCTCTGCGATCTCTTCCGGCTCGCCATAGCGGGCAATTCCCGCTTCCCGCGGGAACTTGGCGGTGGCCTCTTCGACGGTCATATCGTGCAGCGGCGCCCAATGTTTGCACCGGTGATGATCACGACAGCGTCGGACAGGATGTTTCTCCTGATTTCGAAGAAAGCTGACGCCCTACCGCACCGATCCTTGTCGATGCGGTAGGGCTTGATGTCAGCCAAGGAAGGCGCGGATTTCGGCTGCGATCTCGCCCGCATGCGTTTC
Organism: Rhizobium centroccidentale; assembly: GCF_030182565.1. Taxonomy (NCBI): domain Bacteria; kingdom Pseudomonadati; phylum Pseudomonadota; class Alphaproteobacteria; order Hyphomicrobiales; family Rhizobiaceae; genus Rhizobium; species Rhizobium centroccidentale. Next base: position 105,465 of record NZ_JAQJCG010000012.1, read on the forward strand.
GAGGGCGAAATGGCCGGTGTCGAGAAGCTTGACGATCGCCTCGGGAATGTCGCGGCGGTAAGCCTCGGCACCGGGCGGCAGGAAGAAGGGATCATGCTTGCCCCAAACCGCCAAGAGACGCGGCTTATGGGTGCGGAAGTAATTCTGGAAAGTCGGATAGAGCGCGACGTTGCTCTTATAGTCGCCGAAGAGATCGAGCTGCACCTTTTCCGCACCGGGGCGGGCCAGATAGAGACTATCGAGCGAATAGCCGTCCGGTGAGACTTTAGCGACATCCGGAACGCCGTGCGTGTATTGCCAGGCTGTTGCCTCCGGCGTGAGCGCCGCCTTCAGCGCATTTCGGTTTTCCTCCGAGGCTTCGCGCCAGTAGGCTTGGATCGGATTCCACTCCTCACTCAGGCCCTCCTCGTAGGCATTGCCGTTTTGCGAGATGATCGCCGTGATCCGCTCCGGATGCTTCACGGCCAGGCGGAAGCCGGTCGGTGCGCCATAATCGAAGACATAGACGGCATAGCGGTCGAAACCAACGATTTCGGTGAAACGATCGATCGTCTCGGCGATGCTGTCGAATGTGTTGCCGCCCTTCGGCGCGTCGGATTGCCCGAAGCCCGGAAGATCCGGTGCGATGATGTGATAACGATCGGCCAGCAGCGGGATGAGATCGCGGAACATATGGCTGGAAGTCGGAAAGCCGTGCAGGAGCAGCAGCTTGTCTGCCCTTGGAGAGCCTGCCTCGCGGTAGAAGACCTTGACGCCTTCGACATTGACAGTGCGATAGCTGATATCAGTCATGATAAGGTCCTTTCATAACCTTTCTGATTGAACTTATAGAGTTACAAAATAGAGAATTCAGATAGCGACGGCCGCGTCTCGGATAATGTCGACAATAGCGGCCGGCGCCGTGACCATCGGCATATGATCTGCGGGGACGGAGCACTGCTTTGCCTTCATGCGCGCTGCCATGAAGCGCTGATTGTCGACCCGGATCATCCGGTCCTCCTCGGCGATCAGGAACCAGGTGGGACGGTCCTTCCAGAGCGGGCGGGCGACGGGGACGGTGATGCATGCCGGCGAGATCGGCCGTTGCGAGGCAGCCAGTACCACCAGTTCATCGGCCTTGGCGTTCTGTGCAAAGGCGGTCGCGAAGGCGCCATGCGGAAGGTAGATCAACCCGTGGCCGTCAGGCGCGAGTTTCGGCGCCTGCGGGTGAGGCTCGCCGCGATAGAAGACATCGGCGACCGTCTCGCCCTCATCCGGCACAAGTGCAGCAACATAGACCAGCGCCCTTACTTTTTCGCCGCGAACGGCTGAGATAACCGCGCCGGCATAGGCGTGGCCGACCAGGATCACCGGTCCTTTCGCCCGCTCCAGCGCCCGTTCAAGCGCGGCGACATCTTCGTCAAAGGAGGTCAACGGCAATGGAGCGGCAGTTGCCGAAAAGCCGGCCACGGCCAGCGGCACGATCACTTTTGCCCAACCCGACCCATCCGCCCAGGCGCCATGGACAAGAATAATATCTGCATTTTGCGACGACATCAGCTTTCTCCTTACGGCCCGAAGCTCGTAACCGTTCAAATGACGTTGATAGGGTTATTACCGGTATGCGTAACTTGTCAAGCGGCTTTTAATAGGTTATACACCTGTCATGTTTTCGAATGGCCATTCAGCATCCTTGTCGACGGCCGGAAAGGAAGTAGTCCATGGACAACCACTCGCCCGCCATCTTCGTCGGCGATACGCTGGGACTGGATTTCCTCAATTCGGTCGCAACGCCCGTGGATGTGCCGATCGACTGGATTGACGATGGGGAAGGCTTGCTGCGCTGGCTGGAACAGGCGGGCCTGGTGCCTCATGAGACGCTCGCTGCCATGCGCGAACGGGCCCTGCCTGGCGAGCTCGATAAGGTCGCCGATCAGGCAAGAAACCTGCGCGAATGGTTCAGGGCTTTCGTAAACTCCCATAAGGGAAAGCCGTTGACATCGGATGCCTTGAACGATCTAGAGCCGCTGAATCACCTGCTGGAACGCGACGAAGGTTTTGGTCGGATCGTCACTAGACAATCGAGCGAAGAGGGGCTTTGTTTTCAGCCGATGCGGAAATGGCGATCGCCGGAATCGCTGCTGTTGCCGATCGGCGAAGCGCTAGGACGTTTTGTCTGCACCGAGGATTTCTCCGATGTGAAGGCCTGCGAAGGCCACGCATGCACCCTGCTCTTCGTCGATCACACGCGCGGTCACCGCAGACGCTGGTGCAGCATGGCGATGTGCGGCAATCGCGCCAAGCAGGCGGCTCATCGGCACCGGCTCAAGCAGAGCTGACACCAGTCCTGCAAAAGATAGGGGTTTTGTCGGAACCATGAAATCAGCCGGAGCTAAGCGCAGCTCGTTCCAGCCTGATCATCGCTAAAGTCGGGCCGAAGGGCAACTATCGGCTCAGGCCGGATCTTCCCTGTGAAGATCGTGAATGGCGACGGCATCGTCGCTGAAGGGTGGCAGCAGCCAGTCGGTATGGCGCAGCGTCCGCTTGGTATCTTCGAGGCCCATGTCCCAATGCTCGCGCATCGACGTGCCGGAGAACTCATAGTCCTTGGCGTGACCTTCGTAATTCTTGTGCTGATAGATCAGATGCACGATGTTGACGACGCCGGCATCGGAATAATCGGCAATCAGCTCTTCTTCTTCCGGTGTCAGCTGATCCTTCGGAACACGCTTCAACGCACCCAGGAGCTTCATCTTCAGCCCGTGAATTCGCTTGAAATTGTCGGTATTCTGCCGGGTGCGGCTGGAATACATGATGTCCTTATGACGCGACAGCACGTCGGGCATGCTGCGCGGCAGGACGCCGCGGGCGCTGAACAGATCCACCTGGAACACCAGCGAGCTGCGATCCTCTTCCTGATCGAGCAGATATTGCAGCGGCGTGTTGGAGACGATGCCGCCGTCCCAGTAATATTCGCCCTCGATACGGATGGACGGGAGTGCCGGCGGCAGGGCGCCGCTCGCCATGATGTGCTCGGGACCGATACGGATATTGTCGGTGTCGAAATAGACGAAGTTGCCGGTGCGGACATTCACCGCACCGACGCTGAAGCGCTTCTTGCCATCGTTCAGCACGTCGAAATCGATCAGCATTTCCAGCGTCTTCTTGAGCTCTGCCGAGTCATAGAAGCTGGTGGCACCTTCCGCACCCGGCAGCTCCAGCCAGGGATTGGGAAAGCGCGGCTTGAAGAAGCCGGGCTGGCCCATGGTCATCGTCATCCACGAGCTGGTGCGGTTGCGGATATCGCGGAAGAAATCGCCTTCGGGCGTATAGGCCCAGATCTTGCGGCCGGAGATGATCTGCCAGAATTGCTCCAGACGCTGAAGGCGCCGGCCCGGCTCGTTGCCGGCGATGATCGCGGCATTGACCGCGCCGATCGAGACGCCCGAAAGCCAGGTCGGCTCGCATCCCGCTTCGGCAAGCGCCTCGTAGACGCCGGCCTGATAGGCGCCGAGCGCGCCGCCGCCCTGGAATACCAGGGCGACGCGATCATATTGAGCGGCAATTTCCGAAATGGTCGGGGCTGCGGCCTTGGTGTTTCGTTCAAGCACGGTCCGTCTCCAGCATGAAATGAAAATAGGATGCGGCTATCTGCGCTCGGCGAGATAGTCGTGAACGACTTCGCCGAGGCCGAGCGTCAGATCGGCGGTGAAATGAACCGCGGAAACCACTTCCAGCACAGGCAGCCGCGCGACATCGGCCATGACATGCGGCCTGAGATCGAGGGCGGCAGGCGAAGTCCAGGCTTCCTTGATGGTGATATCGGTCAGATAGTAACGCACCAGCTCGCAGATGCGCGGGGTGGCGTCGACATGCGGCACGATCTTGATCAGGAAATTCGGCTCCGAGAGAGCGGACAAAAGCGGTCCCTGGTCGACCGGCTTGTGCTTGTAGCCCATCGTCCCCGTAGCACAGAGGACACTACCGTAATGCAGCGTGCCGACGATGACCTCGCCCTCGTTGACGATCTTCGGATTGGCGAGCTTCTTCGGAAAGCCCCAGATCTCGCGGCCACCGGTGATCGGCGCATCGTCGTCGAGATACATGGAGTGAACATAGCCGCCCTTCTGCCCGCGATAGGTAACCGGGATGACCTGCCCGGTCTCGGTATAATCGCCGAAGCCGGTGGAATCCGGCATGCGGATGAATTCGTATTTCACCAGCGGCTCGTCGATTTCGAGCGGCGCGGGCACGACGGCCTCAAGCGCCTCGCGCGAGGTCCGGTAGGTGATGATGATATATTCGCGATCGAAGAACCGATAGGGTCCTGGAGGATAGGAGGGGTTGGTCAGCGGCATCGCATAGGCATGCTTGAGAATGTCTTCGACCTTCATCGTATATTCCGTCGTTGGAGGAAATCGCCGGTACCGGAGCGAAAACTTGCACGGTTGCATGACAGTGAAGTGTCAGCTGTCGAAGGGTTGCGGCGAGAGGCGAAACCGCACTGTTATCAAAGCGACATACGAGGCTGGCAGTGTGCGCTCATCTCAGCCTTTTTCATTTACTCAACCATGTCATAGACATTGCAGGAGTTGCATCATGGGTTCGTTGACTTCGAAGAATGCGCTGGTCACCGGTTCGACGAGCGGTATCGGGCTTGCGATCGCCCGCGCCTTTGCCGCCGAGGGCGCGAATGTGACGATCAACGGCCTTGGCGATGCCGATGCGATCGAAAAGGAACGCGCTGGCATCGAAGCCGATTTCGGCGTGAAGTGCCGCTACTCCGCCGCCAACATGATGAATGGCGAAGAAGTGACATCCATGGTGCGTGAAGCCGAGGAAGCCTTCGGTAGCCTCGATATTCTCGTCAACAATGCCGGTATCCAGTTCGTGGCTCCGATCGAAGAGTTTCCCGACGACAAGTGGGAAGCGATCATCCGCATCAATCTGCTTGCCGCCTTCTACGCCATCAAGGCCGCCATCCCCGGCATGAAGGCACGCAAATGGGGCCGCATCATCAATACGTCCTCGGCGCATGCCCTCGTCGCCTCGCCTTTCAAGTCTGCCTATGTCTCGGCCAAGCACGGCATTACCGGCCTCACCAAGACCATCGCTCTCGAGGCCGCTCAGAATGGCGTGACTGTCAACTCCATCGCGCCCGGCTATGTCTGGACGCCGCTCGTCGAGAAGCAGATCCCCGAGACCATGAAGGCACGCAACATGACCGAAGAGCAGGTCAAGCATGACGTGCTTTTGGCCGCCCAGCCGACGAAGGAATTCGTGACCGTCGACGAAGTGGCTGCCATTGCTGTCTTTCTCTGCGGCGATGCCGCCAAGCAGATTACCGGCACGACGCTTTCCGTCGACGGCGGCTGGACTGCCGAATAATACCGAAGCCACGGCCGGCACATGCTTGAGCCGGGTGCCGGCTCTCTGCAGCCCCAGGATTGCGGAGACAAGATGAAAATAGCGCAGGAGGCACACAATGACCGAAGAGAACCAGGACCCGCTCAGCCGCATCAAGGATGAGATCGTCGACAGCTTCGACGAAGAGCTGGAGATGCAGCTCGAAGAGGATCGGCTCGACGAGCTGGTCGCCGAAGGCCTCATCAGCGAGAGCGAGGCGACGCTTGACCGGCGGGTCTATTTCCGCGAGCTTTTCCGCCTCCAGCATGAGCTCGTGCGCCTGCAGGATTGGGTGCAATACAAGAAACTCAAGGTCGTCGTGCTGTTCGAGGGCCGCGATTCCGCCGGCAAGGGCGGCGCCATCAAGCGTGTCACCCAGCGCCTCAACCCGCGCGTCTGCCGCGTGGTCGCACTCCCCGCTCCGACCGAACGCGAGCGGCACCAGTGGTATTTCCAACGCTATGCCGCCCACCTGCCGACGGCAGGCGAAATGGTGCTGTTCGATCGCAGCTGGTATAACCGCGCCGGTGTCGAACGCGTCATGGGCTTCTGCTCGCCTGAGGAGCTGGAAGAGTTCTTCCGCTCCGTGCCGGATTTCGAGCGCATGCTGGTTCGCTCCGGCATCATTCTTCTGAAATACTGGTTCTCGATCACCGACGAGGAGCAGGAATTCCGCTTCAACATGCGCATTCAGGACCCGCTGAAGCAGTGGAAGCTTTCACCGATGGATCTGCAGAGCCGCGTGCATTGGGAAGAATACACCAAGGCCAAGGAAGAGATGTTGGAGCGCACCCATATTCCGGAAGCGCCGTGGTGGGTCGTCCATGCCGTCGACAAGAAGAAGGCGCGCCTCAACTGCATCGCCCATCTTCTGGGCCAGATCCCCTACGAAAGCGTACCGAAGCCGGAAATCGTGCTGCCGGAACGCATGCGCAATGCAGACTATCACCGTACGCCGGTCCCGCCGGAGATGTATGTGCCCGAAATCTACTGATCAGGGACCGATGAGGGGTCCGCCTCCGGCAGGCCCCTCGAATTACTTGAAAAACGAAATCGCGCTAATTCCGCCAACCGGCAAGCCGGGCCGGCTCAAGGTCAGGCTGAGCGATAGGCCCATTCGGATATGGCGCCCAAGCCCAGCCGCCGCAAGAGCTCATAGGCAACCCTCCGGTTGATAGGATCGTGCAGCCTGAGGACTTTCGAGCCAAGAAAATCCATCTCGGCATGCTCGAACGGCAGGAGATGTCGTGCCCTGCCAAGCGCGGCTCGATAGAACTCATGAAAATCCCGCCGGCAGACGTAGGTCTTATACTTCGTCATGCAGAAGGCGGCAAAGGTATCGCTGTTTCTGCGCAGAAAATCCGAAACGCCGACCGTGACCTCCGGCCAGGCCGGATTGAACGTATCGTCGAAGGCGATGATGCCGTGATCGGCCAGTACGCTCTTCGCCAACCGGCTGTCGGCAACGATGTGGCGAAGCAAATGTCCTCCATCGATACTGAAAAAGCGAACCTGCCCAACCCTATCGATGATGGCCTGCGGATCGAGCCCAGTGCTATCGCCTGTTATGACAAGGTCCTCATCAACGGGGATGCCGAGGGATCTTCCGTTGTCGAGAAAGCGTTGATATTGCGCACCATCCGCTTCTATGTCGAAAAGGTCGATTGCAAGCACATTGTCGTCGGGTGCACTGATCTTGCGCAGCAAAAAATACGACCGCCCGTAATAGACCCCGATTTCGGCGAGGCCGCCGTAAAGTTTCTCCTGTCTTTGCTTTTCGATCAACGACAGAAAGACAAGCGCATCTGGCGGATCGATATAACCATCGATTTTCTGAAGATCACGAAACACAAATTTTCGAACGCCCGATTTCAAATGTAAACCTCATTGGTTTTCTTCATGCATTTCGCCTCCGAGCCTGCTCATCGGTTAGGACTGGTCGATTAAGAAACGCCCCATTTCTGCATGACCGCTACAGCGAAGCCGGAAGCTCTCGAAAATTGGGGTGGTAGGGCGTCACGGCGAGCGCCACTCACGGATATAGCGACCTTTCTGTCGTATTCCGGATAGTCATGCGCTAGTTGGATAGTCCAACCTATATTGGGCCAGTACCGAAACCGCATCGCAGATGATGACGAATTGCGAGCCGGCATCCTAAGTGATGTATAATGTGAGTCTAAAATTCACATCATCGGCCGAGGAGACCGTCATGACTGCGCCGCATCCGTCCAAAACGCATATCGGCAACCACCCCCTCCATCCCGAAACACAGATGCTGAATTACGGCTATGACCCTGAGCTCTCCGAGGGCGCGGTCAAACCGCCTGTTTTCCTGACCTCGACCTTCGTCTTCAAATCGGCAGAGGACGGGCGCGATTTCTTCAATTACATCTCCGGCCGCACCGAGCCGCCGGCGGGCACGGGGGTGGGTCTCGTCTATTCACGCTTCAACCACCCGAACAGCGAAATCGTCGAGGATCGCCTTGCTGTCTACGAAAAGGCGGAAAGCAGCGCGCTGTTTTCCTCCGGCATGTCGGCCATCGCGACAACCCTTCTCACCTTCGCGCGACCGGGCGATGCGATCCTGCATTCGCAGCCGCTCTATGGCGGCACGGAAACGCTGGTCGCCAAGACATTCCTCAATCTCGGAGTAGCCGCCGTCGGCTTCGCCGATGGCGTCAACGAAAACTCGGTGAGGGCAGCAGCCGAGGAGGCCATGGCCAAAGGCCGTGTCTCGGTCATTCTCGTGGAAACGCCTGCCAACCCCACGAACAGCCTCGTCGATATCGCCATGATCCGCCGCATTGCCGATGCGATCGGCAAGAGGCAAGGACACACGCCGATCATCGCCTGCGACAACACGCTGCTCGGCCCGGTCTTTCAGCGGCCGATCGAGCACGGGGCCGATATCTCCCTCTATTCGCTGACCAAATATGTCGGCGGCCATTCCGATCTGATCGCGGGCGCCGCCCTCGGCTCAAAAGCCGTCATCAAACAGGTGAAGGCGCTGCGCGGAGCGATCGGCACTCAGCTCGATCCGCATTCCTGCTGGATGCTCGGCCGGTCGCTGGAAACGCTGCAGATCCGCATGGAGCGGGCAAACAGCAACGCCCTGGCGGTCGCCGATTTCCTGCGGGATCATCCGAAGGTCGAGCAGATCCATTACCTGCCCTACACGGATCCGTCCTCGGCAACGGGCCGTACCTTCGCCGCCCAGTGCAGCGGTGCGGGCTCCACCTTCTCCTTCGACATCAAGGGTGGCCAGCCGGCATCGTTCAAATTCCTGAACGCGCTGCAGATCTTCAAGCTCGCCGTCAGCCTCGGCGGCACGGAATCACTCGCTTCCCATCCGGCAACGACAACGCATTCCGGCGTGCCTGTGGATGTGCGCCACCGCATCGGCGTGCTGGAATCGACGATCCGCCTGTCGATCGGGATCGAACATCCCGACGATCTGATTGCCGATCTGGCAGCCGCGCTCGAAGTTGCATGATGGAAATCCCGCGATCTACGGCGCGGATGAACGCTGCAACGATCAGCTGTGCACGGTCAGAAGGTTCGCATCCCGCGCAAGGCGCCACTGGCCATCGGCTTCCTTGCGCAGAAGCGTGAGTGTGTAACCCGATTGATTGATGGCATCGGCACCAGGCGACGTCATCGTGATGTCGATGTGGTTGCGAATGAAGGCCCAGTCGCCGAGCACCCGCAATTCGACGATCTCGCTGGAGCCATCCATCTTCACGCCGTCCTTGCCCTTGGAGGCCGCGGCGAAGGCTTGCTTGCCAAACGGCTCTCGGCCCGGCACCATGAAGACGACATCATCAGTCATCAGCCCTAAAACGGTTGCCGCATCGCCCGCCTTGCTCGCGGCGATCCAGGTTTCCACGACTTTCCGGATTGCCTTTTCATCCTCCGTCATTCCGAATCTCCTCCATAGGCAGCCCCGCCTTGCAACAGCGGCTGCGTTTCAACTCATGAGGCGAGAACTATTGGACGGAGAAAGTCGGCATCGCGCATGCTTAATCATCCGGCCAGGTTTAATATCCGAGTTAACAATATAGTGCGCTCCGTCATGCCGGACATAGCGGATAGCGAGACTTCCTTGCCGCAGACGAACCGGCCTATTCCGACCCGTCCTTCGGCTTGGCAGCACGCAGGGCGTCGCTAAGTTCCATTCTGGCCGTTCCGATCAGCTGTTCCATGGCAAAACGTGCTGCATCGGGCCGGCGCATGCGGATCGCATCTAGGACATCCTGATGGCGCGCGATCGCGTAATCATGCGACTGGCTGGCCCGATTGGTCAGGCGAAAACTCGCGAGCAAAGCGGCGCGGATCGCAGTAGCGAACTGGCGGAAAACCCAGTTACCGCTCGCATTGATGATGGCGGTATGAAATTCCAGATCCGCCTGGCTCCATGCCTCGTTGTCGCGGGCATTGGCGGCGACCATATCCTCGAAGGCCTCGGCAATCTGTGCGAGCTGCTTGGCCGTGGCATTGGCAGCCGCCTGTGCGGCAGCGGCGGGTTCCAGCACTTGCCGCGCATCGAGCAGGGAATCGTAGAAGCTGCGGTCGTTGCTGAGTGCCAGGGTCGCATCGAGAACCAGCGGGTCCAGATAGTTCCAGTTCTCTCGTGGCAGGACCGTGGTGCCGGCGCGAGTGCGCGAGCGAACCATCCCCAGCGCCGACAAATATTGCATGGCTTCGCGCAAGCTGGTGCGGCTGACGCCGTAAACCTCCGAAAGCTCAGCCTCGTTGGGAAGAATCGAGCCCTCGGCAAGAGCACCGGAGACGATCTGGCCGATGAGCTTCTTCAACAGCTCCTCGCGCACGGTACGCCTTCCCTGCTCGGGCGCGGCCCCGGCCTGCGTCGTCCGTAAAGACCCCAAACGCGTACTCATCCCTAGCACTCCCTTCCGCTGGCCCGTCAGCGATCATGAGCGGCACTACGCCCCGGCATCAATGCGCAACTGCAAGCCCGACAAACTTCTCCCCAAACTTCTCCTGGGAAATCCGACCGTTACAAGCGACTGCCACGCCCTGCCGCCGACGACCGCAGATTGTCCAACAGAACGGCAAGCAGCAGAATGCAGCCGCGCACGAGATATTGATAGAAGGCCTGGATATTGAGCAGGTTCATGACGTTCTCGGCGATACCCATGATGAGGACACCGACGATCACGCCGGTCATCGCTGCGCGGCCGCCCGCAAGCGACACACCGCCAAGCACGCATGCCGAGATGACGGAGAGCTCGAGCCCGGTTGCCGCGTTCGGCTGGCCCGAAGTGATGCGCGAGGCAAGCAGAATGCCGGCAATGGCGCAGACAAGACCCTGCAAGGCAAAGATCCAGATCCGCATGTTGACGACATTGACGCCGGCAAGACGCGATGCCTCGGGATTGCCACCGATCGCAAGCGTGTTCTTGCCGAAAACAGTGCGGTTGAGCGTGAAGCCGAAGATGATGAAGAGCAGCACCATGATCCAGATCGGCGTCGGCACCGTCAGCAAGCGCGACAGCGCCAGCTGGTAAAAAGCCGGATCGTTGATGCCGACGGCGCGGCCATCAGACGCGATCAAGGCGAGGCCACGCACGATCTGCATCGTCGCAAGCGTGGTAATCAGCGCATTGATGCGGAACTTGGCGATGACGACGCCATTGACGACGCCGACGACGCTGCCGCAGATCAGTGCGGCGAGCAGGCCGAGCGGAATGGAGCCGGTGGAGTTCGACACCATGACGGCGATCATGCCCGAAAAGGCGACCGTCGAGCCGACCGAGAGATCGAAGTCGCGCGAGGCCAGGCAGAACATCATCGTGCACGCGACGATGCCGATCGTCACCACCGACTGCAGCAGACCGAGCATGTTGCGCTCCGTCAGGAAGCTCGGCACAAAGAGCGAGACGATCACGAAGGCGATCGCGAAGATCACCACGAGGCCCTGTTCGCCGAGGAGAATTTTTTTCAACGAATTCATCACTACTATTCCTGAATTAGATCGTGCCGGCGGCATTCTTGTCGGGCAGGGCTGCAGTCAGAATGGCCCGTTCGTCGAAATCGGCGCGAGCGACATCGGCGGCGACGCGTCCCTGGCACATGACCATGATGCGATCGGAAATGCCCATGACCTCGGGAAGCTCGCTGGAGATGACGACGATCGCCATACCGCCTGCCGCAAGCTCGTAGAGAATTTCATAGATTTCCGACTTGGCGCCGACATCGATGCCGCGCGTCGGCTCGTCGATGACGAGAACTTTGACACCCTGCTCCGAAAGCCAGCGGCCAAGAATGACCTTCTGCTGGTTGCCGCCCGAGAGATTGACGATATCCTGCTTGCGCGAGGGCGTACGGACCCTGAGCTTGGCGATGAACTGATCGGCGACCGAGGCTTCCTTCTTCGGATTGAGGATGCCGAAGGGCGAAAAATGCCGGCGCGAGGAAATGGCGATATTTTCCTCGATCGATCGCCCCTGAATGATACCGTCGAACTTGCGGTCTTCCGGGCACAGAACCATGCCGGCGCTGATGGCAGCCTTCGGATTATTGGGCGAAACGGCAACGCCGTCGATCAAGACGCTGCCCTGGTGGCGATGATCGGCGCCATAGAGAAGGCGGGCCAACTCGCTTCTTCCGGCGCCGATGAGACCGAAAAAGCCGAGGATTTCGCCTCTGCGCACCCAGAAGCTGGCGGGATTGCGCAGCTTCGAACCCGAGAGCTCCTTGGCTTCGAGACGTACCTCGCCGAGCGGACGTTCGCGCCAGCCCCAGATATTGCTGATCTCACGGCCGACCATCTGCGAAATGATCTGCTCGCGCGTCGTATCGGCGATCTTTGGATGATGCGCCGCGAGCTTGCCGTCGCGCAGCACGGTGAGGCTGTCGCAGAGCCGGAAGATCTCATCCAGGCGATGCGAGACATAGAGGATGACGGTGCCGTTGGCTCTCAACCGGTCGATCAAGGAAAACAGGATTTCGCTTTCACGTGACGAGAGCGAGGAGGTCGGCTCATCGAGCGCGATCACCCGCGCATCGACCATGACGGCCTTGGCGATCTCCACCATCTGGCGCGCGCCGATCGACAGCGAGGACACCTTTGCCGCGGGATCGACATCGATGCCAATTTGCTTGAGCTTGGTGCGAACGGTCTCGATCAGCCTCTTGCCGTCGATCACGCCGGCCTTGCCGGGAAAACGGCCGAGCCAGAGGTTTTCGGCAACCGTCAGTTCCGGCACCAGCTGCAGTTCCTGATGGATGACGATGACGCCGGCATGAAAGGCGTCACGTACGGAGCTGTAATGCTGCTCCACGCCATCGATGACGATGCTGCCGCTATCCGCCGCCTGATCGCCGGAGAGAACCCGGATCAGCGTCGATTTGCCGGCGCCGTTTTCGCCCATCAGCCCGTGTACGGCGCCTCTTTCGACATCGAAAGAGACATCGGACAGTGCCTGGACACCGGGATAGCCCTTGGAAATGCCCTTGAATTCAAGGAAAGCCATGCTTGCTCCATCGAGAGAAGGTCCGGCGGCACTTATGAGGCCGCCGGACGGACATCATCCTGTCTGGATGATCATTCGATGCCGAGATCCTTGCGAACCTTCTCATAGTCGCCGCGCAATGCGAGGGAACCGGAGGTGAGCGTCAGCTTCGGCGGCTCCTTGCTGTTGGCGATCCAGTCATACATGTTGAGCGCCGTCTCATAGCCATGACGCTTCGGCGAGATGATGACAGTTCCGAAGAAGCCGGTCGCGGCGGGCTTCTTGAACTCGTTGATCGCCGAGTCCGCGCCGCCGATGCCGACGCCGATCATGTTCGTTGCGGGAATGCCGACTGATTCCGAGGCACGGACGGCACCGAGCACGGCTTCGTCGTTGAGGCCGAAAGCGACCCAGTATTTGATATCGGCATGCTTGTTGAGAACCGTTGTCGCAGCGTTGAGCGCTGCTTCCGTATCGGTCTTGGCCTGCGGTGCGTCGTAGATATTCACGGCCGGGAAACCCGCCGCCTTCAGAACCGAGATCGCGCCTTCGACGCGGTCGACGGCGGTCGGCAGCTGATCGTAGGACACGCGGATCGCGCCGACATTCTTCATGTCCCAGCCGCGCTTCTTGATCTCGTCGACGATTGCCTGGCCCACGGTCTCGCCGATCTTCGTTGCGGAAATGCCCATATGCGGTACATCTTCGAGCGGCTTGCCCTCGGCATTCACCAGGCGGTCGTCGACGGTCATCAACTTCAGCTGATTGGCAGCCGCTTTGGCAACGATACCGGGGCCGAGCTTGACATCGGGCGTGCAGACGATGAAGCCCTGCGCACCTTGTGCGCCGAGATTGTCGATCGCGGACTGAACCTTCTCGCCATCCTCGGCGCCGATCTTGACGAGGGTGAAGCCCTTCTCCTTGGCCGCCTGATCGGCAAACTTCCACTCATCCTGGAACCAGGGTTCTTCCGGCTGCTTCACGATGAAGCCGATCTTGACGTCCTCCGCGAAAGCAGAGCCGGCCGCCAGAACGGCAAAGGTGCCTGCAAGGATTGCCGCTTTGAAAAAGCGCATGATCTCTCTCCCTTTGTTTTGCGCATCCCCATCCATCTCCCGGGAACCGCTCGATTTCCGTAAGTTATATTGTAATACGAGTCAATTATTTGTATAACAATTAAGCTGCATTTGCAGCCTAAGGACCCGCGACCTTGAATATGAAAAAACATCATACCAGTCAATATTTATGTATGATTATTTGCGTTATTGCAGCGTTGAGCGGTAGCGAGGAGCTCCGCTTGAAATACCACATATGGAGGAATCGCGAGATTTAACGGTAGAAACCTCAGAGATAGTCCAAAATAAATCATATATATATGTTGACATGGAATGAGGCAAATATAGGGTGCCATCCGTTCGGCACCGGCCTTGGTTGTGAGGGGAAGGCAACCGTTTAATGACCATTATCGATTTGCAGGACGGTTCGCTTTCGGCTCGCGTTTCAACCTTCGGCGGCACATTGCTTGATTATGCCTGGACGATGGAAGGCAGCAGAATTGCACTATTGAGACCCGCTCCGAACGATGCGCAGGCGTCCGCCTCCGCCTGCTATCCCCTCGTTCCCTTCGGCAACCGCGTGCGAAACAATCGCTTCGAGTTCGAGGGGCGCGACTACCGGCTCAGGCCGAACACGGCCTCAGATCCTCATTACCTTCACGGCGACGGTTGGCAGGCTGAATGGTCCATCCTCTCCCGCAGCAGCAACGAACTGCAGATCGGCTTTCATCATCGGGAGGGCGATACGCCCTACAATTACGAAGCGAGGCAGATCATCGCTCTGTCATCCGAAGGGCTGATGCTTCACATGAGCGTTGAGAACACCGGCAAGAAGGCGCTGCCCTTCGGGCTTGGCTGGCATCCATACTTCCCGATGACCCCTGAGGCGACGCTCTTTGCGCCGGCGCAGCGATTTTGGACAGAAACGGAAGGCTGGCTTCCGGGAGAACGTACCGAGATTCCGGCCGATCTCGATTTCTCCGCGCCTTCCCCCCTACCCCGCCGCTGGGTCAACAACGGCTTCGAGGGATGGAGCGGTGAGGCGGAGATCGTCTGGCCGGAGAGACATGCAGGCCTGCGCCTGACTGCCGACACGTCGATCAGGCACGCCTTCATCTTCGTCCCCGACACAAACTTCAACCCGGCCTTTCGCCATGACTATTTCTGCTTCGAGCCAATGTCCCACATTGCCAACGGTCACAATCTTCCCGATCTCGGAGATTTGAAAATCCTGCAGCCCGGGGAGACATTTGCAGGATCGATCCGCTTGCAGCCACAGGAATATTCGCGGTAGCCCGCGACCGGCTGACCGCGAGATTTCCGCCCCAGCACAAAGAGGAATACTGGATGTCGAATCGCCTTTCGGGAAAACGGATCTTCATTACCGGAGCCGCGCAGGGGATCGGGCTGGCCATAGCCGAGGCATGCGTGGCCGAAGATGCAAGCATCTTCCTGATCGATCGCGACGAAGCTCTGCTGGAACAGGCTGCGGATAGGCTGAAGGAAGATAGCGCCAATCTCGGCTATCAAGCCGCCGACATCACCGATGCCGAAGCCGTGCGCGCAGCCGTGGCCAGAGCATCCGGCGAAATCGGCGGCATCAATGCGCTCGTCAACAATGCCGGGATCAACGTCTTTGCCGAGCCGTTGCAGACGACGGATGAGGACTGGGAACGTTGCTTTGACATCAATCTCAAAGGCGCCTGGAATTGCTGCCGGTCCGTGCTGTCCGGGATGATCGCCCGTGGCGGTGGCGTCATACTCAACATCGCCTCGACCCACGCCTTCACGATCATTCCGCATACCTTCCCCTACCCGCTTGCCAAGCATGCGCTTCTTGGCATGACCAAATCGCTGGGGATCGAATATGCCTCGAAGAACGTGCGCGTGAACGCGCTCGCGCCCGGCTATGTCGCAACGCAGAAGGCCATCGATTACTGGAACAGTTTCCCCGATCCAGAAAAGGCCAAGACCGAGACGATGAAACTGCATCCGGGCGGCCGCATCGCCACGCCTCACGAAATCGCCATGGCAGCAGTCTTCATGGTCTCGGACGAGTGTCCCTTCATGAATGCCGCCTGCCTGACCGTGGACGGGGGCCTGAGCGTGTTGCAGCATCAATAGTATCGCAAACGAAGAGGCTATCGCGATCTCAGCTGGGCAATCGAGAGCATCAGGTCCGCGCTCATGCCAATCCCCGACCCGCGCGTCAGAATGGCGGATGCAGCAGAGGCCGTATTCCCGCCATTTGCCGCATCATAGACGGCCGAGAAGCGCTTGAGCAGGTTGCTCACCTTGCCGGCATCATGCAAGTCCTTGATCGGGAAAAGCTTTTCAAGCATCGCCGCCTGGCGGGTCACATCCATGTTCGACATGGATGCGGGCAGCGAATAGGTCGTCTTGATCACATTGTAGAGCGCCGGATCCGACATGATATCGTAGACGGAATTGACCTGCGGCGCCTTGCGCTGGAAATAGAGAGCGAGGCGGACGCCTTCGTTGGAGCTCCCCTGCTCCGTCTCCAGGGTCTGATGAAGATAGAGATCGTTAGTGGCGAGACGTGCGCCCTTGTTCTGCCCCTGCTCGATCTTGGCTGTGGTCAGATTTCCCTTGGCGTCGAAATTGAAGACGTTCACCATCGCCTTGAACTGCTGGCCTGCCTGCGTGTTCAAAAAGCCCTTGGCATCCTCGGGATCCGCAGTGAAAGCCTTCTTCAAGGTATTCTTGTCGACCGACTTGGGATCGATATTGTTCGCAACGAGGATAAACTCCGTCAGCTTCTTGTCAGCCAGAAGTTCGTCGACCGTCTTGATCTTGGCGATCGACTTGCTGAATTCGGTCGCTGCGTCCTTCGCATCCTTGACCGCCTTGTCTCGCATCTCGCCGGTCAATCCGAAGGTCTTCGACTTCGAATAGGCGGAAATCAGGCTGTTGATCGAGGTTTGCGACAGCGCCGTGACCGGCGCCCGCAGATTGCCTTTGCTATCAAAATTGAATGCCTTGGCAAGCTCGACGAATCTGTCGTCTTTCAGCGAGTTGACATAGCTCTTGCTGTCATAGGGATCGCTTTCCAGGATCTTGCGCAGCTGATCCCTGGAGACCTCGTTCTTGCCGATCCCAAAGGCGCGAAGCGCCATGTCCTCCACGGTTGGAAGATTCTTGTTCTTGGTGTCGTTGGCGGCAAAGAAGTCCGCGATCGTCTTTATCTCGCCGACCGCGGTCTTGTAGTGTTTTTCGGCATCGCCGAACAGGTTCTGTTTCGCATCTTTCGCCTGGTTCAAATATTTGGCCGAGATGTCGTCGATGGCTTGCTGCGTCTGCGCCGGCTGACCGGCCGGCAGCGTACCATCGGACGCAAACTGAAAGTGCGAAACCATATCCGCCATTCCGGTCACGGCAGCATAGTCGGAGTTCGTGAAAGCAAGATTGAACTGGACCGGAGTGAGCTTGGGATTGAGATTGAATGCCGTCTTGATATAGGAAAACAGCCTGTTGTCGCCGGTGATCTCGCTGAGCGACTGAACCTTCGTGATCGCCTGACGATAGTAATCGTCATTGCTGGTGGCCGCAGCCGGGCTCAACAGGCTCGGGACCATGCTGTCATACCGCGAGATCATGGCCTCCTTCTGCTCCGCCGTCTGCGCAGTCGCACCGGAAAGCGTTCCGTCGGCATTGAAGCTGAACTGCGACGCGATCAGCTTGTATGTCGGCTGCAGCGATGCCGTCGAAAAATTGCTCGCCGTGTTGACGAAGCTGTTAGGGTCGTTGACATCGCTGGTCAGAACCGACTTCAAGAACGCCTTCGAGATATTATCCGGGTTTAAACCATGCGCCCGCAGGATATAGTCCGTCATCCTGCTGCTGTTGACGATATCGCCGACGTTCGACACCTTGTCGATCCAGCTATCGTAGAATTTGCTTTCCTTCTTGGCCAAGGCCGTCTCATTGGCGAAGGATTGCTCATAGAGCCCGATCGTATCGCTCTTCTGCGAATCGCTTTGAGCCGATTGATTTTTTGACGTGCCGCCGAAATTGAAAGCGGCAGCGAATTGACGATAGCGGCTGTCCGTCAGTTTGTTTGCAAAGCTGCTCGTGTCGCTGAGATCGCTGGTCAGGACCTTTTTCATGAAGGCCTTGGCGTAGGTCATGTCCTCGAGGCCATAGGCCTTCACCGCATAGCTATACAGTTTGTAGTCGCTCAGAAACTCATCGACATTCTTAATCTTGCCGATATGCGCATCGTAATATTGCTGGTCGCTTTTGACCGTCGCCTGTTTGGCGATGCGTGCAAGCGTCGATGCCATGTCCTTTGTCGCGGACACGTAGCCGAGATACGTCGAAATCATAGATCGCCCCCACAGCGCAGTTCATCGATATTCGCCCCGCATAAATTATCGCAACCGGACCTTGCGCGAGACTAGATCAGCAATCTGTGCTTTGCCATTCGGTGTGATCAATCTCAGCTACGCCGCGGGCACGGAGCCTTAAATTCTCCGGCAGGAATTGCCCGGAACGAATTTCGGCGTCAGCACGAAATCCTGCGGCGGCTCGACCGCACCTTGCGGATTGGTGATGCGGTGCATCAGGCGTCTAGCGATGATGCCGCCGAGCGCCAGCGTATCCTGGACCACCATGGTGATGCGTGGCGTGATGACGGAGCTCCATTGGACATTGTCGATCATGGCGAGCGAGATGTCTTCGGGACAGCGGAAGCCCAGCTCCTGCATGGCTTGCAGCGCCGAGAGCGCAACGGCGTTATTGGTGCCGAGGATCGCAGTGGGGCGTTCGGGCTGGATCAGCAGACGCATGGCAGCCTCATAGCCGGCTGTGCGCGTGAACTGGCCGTCGACGACGAAATTCGGATTGATGTCCACGCCGGCATTGGCCATCGTATCGGCAAAGCCGCGATATCTCTCCATCGCGGTATGCATATGGCTCGGGCCGGTAATGACGGCGATGCGCCTGTGGCCGAGCTGCAGGAGATGTTCCGTCAGCATCGCCCCGGCCAGATAGTTGTCGGAGCCGACGAAATCGCGCTCGATGCCGGCAACCTTCTGGTCGAAACAGACGATCGGCAGGTTCAGGCCGGCAATGAAGTCGATATAATCCCGATCATGGCCTGACGGCGCAAGTGCGAGGCCTGCGGTCTTCAGGCCGATCAGATGCTCGACCATGGCCCTCTCGCGATCCGTTTTGCCCGAGGAATCGGTGACGACGACGAAGTGCTGATGATCCAGCGCATAATTTTCCAGCTCGCGCCGGATATCCCCGAAAAACGGGTTGCCGACATTTCCGACGATGAAGCCGATCATGCGGCTGCGCCCACGCGCCAAGCTCTGGGCAAGCGGATCGGCAACGAAGCCGACCGCGGCGATCGCCTGACGGATTTTCTCCAGCGTTTTCTGGCTAACGCGCGCCGGATTGCTCAAGGCCAGCGACACCGTCGAGACGGATACGTCAGCGAGTTTGGCGACGTCACGAATGGTGGCCATGAATTTTTCGAACCGTTTCTATCGCCTCAAACCTTCCAATCGAAAGGACTCCCTTCCATGAATCTTTGTCACAAATCTAACATTCGCCGGCCATGAAGCAATATGCGGAAAGAGATTTCAACAGTGCGCTTGACATACTGGGCATGTGGATCAATTATCAAATCGAACCGGTTCGATGAAGCCTTAACACTTGGGAGGATAGTGTGAGCGACGCAGCGATCAGTGGCGGCCAGAATGTGGCCCACGGCAAGGCATGGTTTGGACACGACCGCTTCGGCATGTTCATCCACTTCGGACTTTACGCCCTCGGCGCACGTCACGAATGGCTGAAGAACCGCGAAGAGTTCACCACCGAGGCCTATCAGAAGTATTTCGACAATTTCGACCCCGACCTTTACGACGCCCGCGAATGGGCACGCCGCGCTCGCGAAGCCGGCATGAAATATGTCGTTCTGACCGCGAAGCACCATGAAGGCTTCTGCCTGTGGGACAGCAAGGTCACCGACTACAAAGTTACCAACACACCCTATGGCAAGGACCTAATCGGCCCCTATGTCGAAGCGCTTCGCGCCGAGGGGCTCAAGGTCGGCTTCTATTATTCGCTGCTCGACTGGCACCACCCCGACTTCCCGATCGACGGACATCACCCGCAGCGAAACCATCCCGACGCCGCCAAGCTCAACGAGGGCCGCGACGTCAAGCGTTACGCCAAATACATGCGCGACCAAGTGACCGAGCTTCTGACGAATTTTGGCAAGATCGACGTGATCTGGTTCGATTTCAGCTACCCACAGCGCGTCTACAAGGGCCTGCCGGGCAAGGGCCGAGCCGATTGGGAGAGCGACGACCTGATGAAGCTGGTGCGCCAGCTGCAACCCGATATCATCGTCGGCGACCGCCTCGACTTGCCGCGCGATGCGGATCACATGCCCGAACTCGTCACGCCGGAGCAATATACGCCGCGCGTCGCACCGACCGTTGCGGGCCTGCCGGTACGATGGGAAGCTTGCCACACCTTCAGCGGCTCCTGGGGCTATTATCGCGACGAGACCAGCTGGAAGGATGCCGGCCAGCTCATCAACATCCTGGTCGACACGGTCTCGCTCGGCGGCAATCTGCTGATGAATGTCGGTCCGACCGGCCGCGGCACCTTCGACGCCCGCGCCATCAAGGCGCTCGACACCTATGGCGAATGGCTGCGGCTGAACGGCCGCGCGATCTATGGTGCAGGACCTTCGACCTACAAGGCGCCAAACGGATGCCGCTTCACCCAGAAGGGCAATCGGCTCTACCTGCATATACAGACCTGGCCCTTCCGCCACATCCATATCGAAGGGCTGGGGCGCAAGGTCAAATATGCACAGTTCCTGCACGATGCCAGCGAGCTTCATTGGCTCGACCCGGATGCCGAAGTCGACTCCAATATCGGCGTCGCCGTCGGGGATGGCATTTTGACCCTGGAACTGCCGGTGCTCAAGCCTGACGTCGTCACCCCGGTCATCGAACTGATCCTCAAGGATTAAGGGAGATAGCGAAGCCCAGCCGCCCTGTGCCGCCGTGAGCCGCGAAACCGAACTCATTGCCGCGATGACCCCCCTGATCGCCGATCTGGCAGAAGACGGCAATGGTGCCGTCGCGCTCGCCGGATCGCGCGGCAAGGGATGGTCGGATGCGCAATCGGATTTCGACTTCAGAGTCTATGCCGACACCTATCGCGGACCGGAGGTCCGGCAAACCGCGGCGTGGCGGCGTTTCGATGCCGCGCTGCGAGACTGGCAGGCCGAAGGCATCCGCATGGATGGCGTCTGGATGCGGCGGTATGCCGGCGTCCAGCGCGACCTGGATTCCTGGCTTGCCGGCGTCGTCGTGCCGAAGAGCTTCGAATGGACGATCTGGGGCTATCATCTGCCGACCGATCTCGCCAACCAGCAGATCATCGCCGATCCCAGGGGTTTGCTGGCTGGCTGGAGGCAGCAGCTGGCGCAATATCCGGAAGCGCTGCGGGACTCCGTGCTCAGCCAATATATGGATGTCCTGCGCTAATGGGCCAGGGATTATCACTATGAGAGCAAGGTCGTTCGCCGCGACCTCGTCTTTCTCGTCGGTCTCACAGGCAAGCTTGCCAACGCCATTCTGCAGACCGTCTTTGCCTTCAACCGTGTCTATTTTCCGGGCGACGGCTGGAACCTGCCCATGGCGGCCGAACTTGAACGGCTGCCGCCTGACTTTCTCCAGCGGATGACGGCCATTCTGGAGCCCGAGCAAGGCCCGGACACGTGGCAGCGTCAACGAAGCGAACTGATCGGCCTGATCGCCGACCTGGAGGCCATGATCGCGGCGTGAACGAGCCGCAAGACCAAGCCGGAGGGGAGCGTCCGGATAGTGATCAACGTCACTGCAACGAAAGTCATTAAGGAGGAGGAACAATCATGAAGCGTTCATTGATCTTTGCCGCCGCCCTTGCGGCGAGTTCACTACCCGGTATCGGCGCGCAAGCGCAGGATGCCGCCGTGACCCTTACCTGGCAGATGTGGGGCGCGCCGAACGATGCGGAGCTCTGGCAGCAGCTGGCCGATCTGGTCAACAAGCAGTATCCCGATATCAAGGTCAAGCTGCAGCTTTCGGGTTGGACTGACTACTGGACGCGGCTGCCGGTTCTGGCGGCATCGGGACAGGTCGCCGATATCGTCTCGATGCAGTCGATGCGACTGCCGAATTTCTCTTCGATCCTAACGCCGCTCGACGATTATGTGAAAGGCAGCGACGTGAAGGTGGCTGACTTCGAGACATCGATCATGTCCGGCCTTTCGCAGGACGGCAAACTCTATGCGCTGCCCTACGATGTCGGGCCGTGGATGGTCTTCTACAATCGCGACAAGTTCGCAGCCGCCGGCTTGAAGGAGCCTGCCAAGGACTGGACGTTCGACGACTTCAAGGCCGACGCCAAGGCACTGACCAAGGACGGAGCATACGGCTATGGCACCCAGGCTTTCGATTTCATCGCCGGCCCCGTCGCGCTCGGTGCGGATTATTTCAACGCTGACAATGAATTCGACCTCACCAATGCCGGCTTTGTCGATGCGTTCAGCAAATACGCCGATCTCACAGCCAAGGACAAACTCTCGCCGGTCTTTGCCTCCGCGGCCGATGCCTCCGCGGCAAGCGGCCGCTTCGCTTCGGGCAATGTCGCCATGTATATAGACGGTCCCTGGTCACTGATTACCGGACAGGCCAATGTCAATTTCAAGATCGGCATCGCACCGCTGCCGCGCGGCAGCGGCTCTTCGCGCTTCATCACGGCCGGCTCGGGCTGGGGTATCTCCGCCACCAGCCAGCACAAGGATGCCGCGTTCAAGGCGCTGCAGGTGCTGACCAGCCCGAAGGCCGCGGAAATCCTCGGTGCGGCCGGACGCGCATTGCCGGCCCGGCTTGCACAACAGACCGCCTGGTATGACGGCGCGGCCAAGAATGTCAGCGGCACCCGCGATACGCTGCAATATATATTTGCCCACACCACACCATTCCGCATCAACGAGAAATGGAACCAGTTCGAGAATCTGGTGATGCAGTACGTGCCGCTTGCACTGACGGGAGACTCGAAACCCGACGGTGTATTAAGCGACATTCAAAGCCAGCTACCATAGACCGGGCGTCTCGTCGGCCTGCGGCCGGGCCCATCGGCTCGACCGCAGCGCCATCGCCGGAAAGGAGAGGCCCATGATGCTGGGCAAGCACACCGACATGATCGCAAGATCAAGGCCACGCTCGCGCAAATGGTTCAGAGGCGAGGGATGGACGGCTCTGTTCTTCCTGCTGCCGGGCCTGATCGGCATCGTCCTGTTTCTCGTCCTGCCAATCCTGGCGTCGATCGCGCTCAGCTTCACCAATTGGCAGCTGCTCGGTACGCCGCGTTTCGTCGGCATTTCCAACTATGTGCGCCTGTTTACGACCGACCCGCAATTCTGGACGGTCTTGCGCAACACCCTCTTCTTCACCGTCGAATATCTTGTACTGAACATCATCATCTCGCTCGGGCTGGCAACGTGGATTTCGAGCCTGAAGATCGGGCAGCGCTGGTTCCGGGTGATCTTCTTTCTCCCGACCTTCACCCCGCTGATTGCGGTCGCCATGGTCTGGATGCTGATCTTCACGAGCGGCGGGCTTTTCGACAGCCTGATGGCCTCACTATCGCTGCCATTGTCGGGCGTGCTGAACGATCGCACACTTGCCATGCAGGCGGTCGTCCTGACCTCGATCTGGGCCGGCGTCGGCTACAATACCGTTCTCTTCAACGCCGCGCTCGACATGGTGCCGGCAAGCTACCTCGAAGCAGCCCGCATCGATGGCGCAACGGCCTGGGACCGCTTCTGGAAAATCCGGCTGCCGCTGATTTCGCCGACGCTGTTCTTCGGCACCGTCATGACGGCGATCACCTCGCTGCAGGTCTTCGACCAGATTTTCGTCATGACCAAGGGCGGGCCGGGATCATCGACCGCGACGCTCGGCTATGCCATCTACCAACGCGGTTTTCAAAACTTCCAGATGGGCTACGCCTCGGCCATCGCCTGGGTGATGTTCGCGCTGATCATGGCGCTGACGGCCCTGCAATTCTGGTTCCAGCGCAAATGGGTGCATTATGACGCTTAGATCCGAAGCCAGAGCACGTCGGAAGCTGGTGCTCGATGTCGTCAATCACCTGGCAATCACGCTCGTCGCCATCGCCTTTCTCTTTCCCTTCTTCTGGATGGTCTCGAATGCAGTGCGCTCAAATGCCGAGGTGACGGCGATACCTCCGCGCATCCTGCCCGATATCTTCGAATGGGGTAACTTTGCCGCCGCCTGGACCCACCTGCCCTTTGGCCGTTTCTTCCTCAACAGCGCCATCATCGCGATCTGCGTGACAGCGATTACTGTCGTCGTCTCCTGCCTTTCCGGCTATGCCTTCGCGCGGCTGAAATTCAGGGCACGCGAAGCGCTGCTGCTCGGTTATATCGGCACGCTGATGGTGCCGCCGCTGATGCTCATCATTCCGCTGTTTCTGATCGTCAACAGGCTCGGCTTGGTCAACACCTTCCCCGGCGTGATCCTGCCGATCTCCTTCGGCACCTTCGGTGCTTTCCTGATGCGGCAGTTCTTCCTGTCCATTCCCATGGAACTCGAGGAAGCCGCGAGGATCGACGGCGCTTCCCGCCTGCGCATCCTCGTCAGCATCATCGTGCCGCTATCCATGCCGGCGATCGGGCTTCTGTCGCTCTTCACCTTCATCGGGCAATGGAACAACTTCCTCTGGCCGCTGATCGTCATGACCGGTGCCGATAATGCCACCCTGCCGGTCGGCCTTACCCTGTTCCAGACGCAGCAAGGCACGCAGTGGAACTATCTGATGGCCGGCGCCACCCTTTCCATGCTTCCAGGCGTCTTCCTCGCGATCATCCTGCAGAAGCTCATCTACAACAGCATCGCCCTCAATGCGGGCATGGGCGGGCGCTGAAGCGCCGGCCGAGATTTCGGGAGAGAAATCCATGGCGAAACTGACCATTCGCAACGCCATCAAACGCTACGGCGCGCTCGAAGTGCTACACGGCGTCTCCATCGCCGCACAGGATGGAGAATTCGTGGTGCTTGTGGGACCCTCGGGCTGCGGCAAATCCACCCTGCTGCGCATGATCGCCGGGCTGGAAGGTATCAGCGACGGCGAGATCGAAATCGGCGACCGCATCGTCAACGATCTCGAACCCAATGAGCGCGATATCGCCATGGTGTTCCAGTCCTATGCGCTCTATCCGCACATGACCGTGCGCGACAACATGGCCTTTTCGCTGAAGCTCGCGCGCCGCAGCAAACAGGAGATCGATCAGAAAGTGAACGATGCCGCAGCAATCCTCGATCTCGCCGCCCTCCTCGATCGCTATCCCCGACAATTGTCGGGCGGGCAGCGTCAGCGCGTGGCGATGGGGCGCGCCATCGTCCGCAATCCCGCCGTCTTCCTCTTCGATGAGCCGTTGTCCAATCTCGACGCCAAACTGCGCGTGCAGATGCGCACCGAGATCAAGACGCTGCACCAGCGGCTCGGCACCACCATGGTCTATGTCACGCACGACCAGATGGAGGCCATGACCATGGCAGATCGCATCGTCGTCATGCGCGGCGGCCATATCGAACAGATCGGCTCGCCGCTTGACATCTACGATGCACCGGCCAATAGCTTCGTCGCCGGCTTTATCGGATCGCCGTCCATGAATTTTATCGACGGCCTCGTCACCGACCAAAACGGGACCCTGGGGCTGCAAGACACGCAAGATCTGCATTGGCCGCTGCCGGAAAGTGCCCGCCGCCATCTCGGCCGCTCCGTCCAGCTCGGCATCCGCCCGGAACATATTGCAGTCGATACGGACGGAGTGCAGGCCAAGGTCATCATCATCGAGCCGACGGGCTCGGACACGCATCTGCAATTGCAGGCCGGCGCGCAATCGATCGTCGCGGCCGTCAGGGACCGCCCCTCGGTGTCTCCGGGCCAGCCGATCCAGCTCAGGATCGATCCGGCAAAAGCGCATCTGTTCGATCCAACGAACGGCGTGCGTTTGCATTGACCCCATCTTGCCGCCGAGGGCCGCAAGATCGGTTCATCACGCCCGCAGCGCCACTGCCGGGCTGGAGCGCAGAGCGCTGAGAGCGGGAACGATGGAGATGACGGACGCAACGGCGGCGAAGCCGCCGACAAGCCAGAGGTCATCGAAGATGAAGCCGACAGGCAGGCGGACGGCGGTGGAAGCGGCAAGCCGCGCCGAAATCGTCAATGCTGCGAGATAACCGAGGACGATGCCGAGCAGGATGCCGGCCGCGAACAGGATGAAGAGCTCGCCCCAGACGAGCACGACGATCGAACGGACCGGTGTTCCAAGCGCCCGCAGGGCGCCGATCTGCCGGCGTCGCGAGCCGACATGCATGATCGTGACGAGCACGATCGCGGCAATCACGATCGCCTGCGTGCCGAGCGCGATCGCCAGAAGCAGGTTGCGGGCATCGCCGAGTGTCGCATAGAGCCTGGTCAGCACCTCGGCCGGGAAAATGCCGAGCGTCGTGCCCGTGCGGTATTCCTGCCGCAAGCGATAGGCATCGGCAATCGTCTTCGGCTTGACGAGAACGGCCGGAATGCCAGGCGTCTGCGCGTCGAATTGCTCGTCGAGCGGCGCATCGGCATCGACATGACCATGCTCATGGCCTTCTTCGCGGCCGTCGGAATGCTGATGCGGCTTGGCTGCGCCATGCACACTGGCTTCGTCGCCATCATCGTCGTGATGGTCCGCGCCATGCATGGCGTGCAACTGCCAGACGGCACGGATCGGCACCAGGATGGCGCGATCCCAGGCTGTTCCCGTCGGCGCCATGCGGCCGGTGACCTTGTAGGCAATCGCCGTATGGGTTTCGCCACCGGTCTCGGCCGTACCATGCATCGGCTTGACTTCCGCGCCGGTCGACAAGGCGACATCGGAGCCGACAACCGCTTCGCCGAGGCGCGCGAACATCGCGCCCTGCGAGAGCGAGGGCGAGAGGGACGAAATGAGGCCCGTGGTCGTGCCGACAATCGGATATCCGTATGCGGAATCGCCGAAACCGACCGGTGCCGCCAGTTCGACACGCGGATCACTGGCAAGGCGGGACAGAACAGCACCCTCCATCAACGGCAACGGTGCCGGCTGCAGGAAGACGGCGGAAAGCGCCAGCTGCGTCTCGCTGCCGGCGGCACCCACGAGCAGATCGAATTTTTCCGCAGCGCGCGCGCTGCCGAGCCGGACAGCTCGTTCCTGCAGCGTCACCGTCACGCTCAGCGCGACCGACAGGGCAATCAGCACCACGACGGCCAGCGCACCGCTCCAGAAGCGTCTGAGGTCGGCAAGGATGAAGGTGATCATTGCGCGGCAACCTCTTGGCTGTCTTCCTCGATCCGCCCGTTTACCAGATTGATGCGGCGGCCGAGGCGCTCGGCGAGTGTGGCGTCATGCGTGACGACGACAAGCGTCGTCCCCTCCTCGGCCGAAAGCTGCAGCAGAAGTTCCGCAACCTCATGGCCCGCCTGACGATCGAGGCTGGCGGTCGGCTCGTCGGCGACGATGACGCCGGGGCGCGACAGCAATGCGCGGGCAACGGCAACGCGCTGCATCTCGCCGCGCGACAAGGTTTCGACCTTCTGCTGCGGTCGGGCGATACCGGTGACAGACAGCAGATAAAGCGCACGTTCCCGTTCGTTGGACGCAAGGCGCCGTTTAAGCTTGATCGGCAACACGGCATTCTCGAAGGCGGACAGGCCGGGAAACAGATGAAAGTCCTGCATGACGAGGCCGATATTGCGGGCGCGGAACGCATCGCGCCGGCCGGACGACAGGCGCGTGATCTCCGTACCGCTCCAGGATACGCTGCCATTCCTGACATCTTCCAAGCCGGTAATGGCATTGACGAATGTGCTTTTGCCGGAACCCGAGGCACCGGTGATCGCAAGCCTGCCGCCCGCCGGCAGATGGAAGCGGTCGATGGTGAGAACCGGCGCGGCCAGGCCGGGGAACTGCATTTCAAGACCGGAGATATCGAGCGCAAGCATGTGCTCAAACAGTCCTGAACGATGCGTTGCGGAGACGCAGCTGGCTGATGAAGCCGGTTTCCGGATCGGTCCAGGAGCCGAATTCCAGCACACCCCGCACCGCGATCGGCGCGTTATACTGAACGAATGTCTGCTTGGAAGAGAGATAGACGACCATGATATTGTCGGGCCAATCGGCATCGGAAGAGCAGAACGGGCAAAGCGACATCGGGATTTCCGTGAGGACGAAGAAAGCGGCCTCCGCCTTCAATGGCGGCGCCATGAATCCATTGATGGCAACTTCCTTGCCGCTCAGCTGCTTCACCTTGTCGGAAAATTCGAGCCCGAGCGGGCCGAATCTCTTGTATAGCTCGTCAAAACCCAGTGTATCCGAGGCATTCGCGCGTGTCGCAATGCCCATGACAGGCAAAACCGCGGCAGCGGCCAAAAAGCCCCGACGATTGATGGTGGCGATCCTGTCCCCGGACATCGCGTACCCCCATGAAAGATGAAGAGACAGGCGGCCTC
This sequence comes from Rhizobium centroccidentale, assembly GCF_030182565.1. NCBI lineage: Bacteria > Pseudomonadati > Pseudomonadota > Alphaproteobacteria > Hyphomicrobiales > Rhizobiaceae > Rhizobium > Rhizobium centroccidentale. Next base: position 133,975 of record NZ_JAQJCG010000012.1, read on the forward strand.
GAAGCCGCCTGTCCATGGTATACGATCTGTAACAACTTACATCTTTTCGGTGCCGAGCGCGAAGGTATCGGCCAGCACGCGATAGACGTCGCTCTGTTCCATGTATCCGCGGAAACCTTCGGCACCCGGGCCGGCTGCCTGGAGCACGACATCGTCAACGGCGTGGACACCGCTATCCTCGTCCCGCGGAATATTGCCCTGGACGAAGACGGCACCGGGCACGTCCTTGTAGGCTTCGTTGGCAACATATTCCTTCTTCTCGTTCTGGATTGCCGGAACGAAAGGACCATCGAGCTTCGGACGGAAGGTCTCGTAGTGGTCCGGACCGTTGTTGGCGGCCATGAACAGGCGACGCGAAACGTCGACGCGATCCGGATAGCCGTCGCCATCCTTGTCTTCGTAGTTCGGGAAGCCGGCAGCGGCATAGGTGCCGACCTTTTCGCGCATTTCGGTACCCGGCTTGTTATCGTCGACGGTGCCGATGATCGAGACGCCATGCGTGTGGTCGCCGGTGACTACAACAAGCGTATCCGGGTTCTTTTCCTGGAATGCGCGGGCAACGGCCACGGCCTTGTCGAACTCGATCGTGTCGATCAGTGCACGATCCCAGTCGAGCGGATGGCTCATCTTATCGATGGAGGCACCTTCAACCACGAGGAAAAAACCTTCCGGGTTCTTGGCGAGCTTGTCGAGCGCGACCTTGGTCATGTCGACCAGACCGGGCTGGTTCGGGAACTTGTCGACGGTGCCCTTCTTGAGGAATTCGCGATCGAGCGCGACATCGAGGTTGCCGGCGTGGAAGAGACCGAGCAGCTTGTCCTGGTTGGAGCCGGCAGCGGTGGCCAGTTCGCTCTTGTCGGTGGCAACGGCATAGCCGGCATCCTTGAAGAGCGCGATATAGTTCTTGTCGTCCTTGCGCTTGGAGCCCGGAACGCTCTTCGCCAGGAAATAGGCCGAGCCGCCGCCGAGCAGGACATCCGGCTTAACGTCGTACATCATGCCGACGATCTCGGCCTTGTCGCTGCGCTTGCGGGTGTGGGAGACAAGCGCTGCCGGCGTCGCATCTTCGACTTCGGCCGTGGTCACGATGCCGAGCGACTTCTTGCCGGTGCGGCGCAGGGCCTCGCCGATCGTTTCGACCTTCGGGTCGTCCAGGCTTGCCGGCGTGCGGTCGGCGTAGACGCCGAGGGCGTTGACGGCAGACTTGTGGCCGGTCATATAGGCCGACATGGTGTTGGCGCTATCGGTGGCAATCGCCGAGGTCGAGGACGTGCCGATGAAGGCGACCGGCGGGATATCGTCCATGGCGAGACGACCGTTGGCCTTGCCTTCGGTCATGCCCTTTGACATGAGGCGGGCGCCGGTGCGATGCGCAACCGAGAGACCGTCGCCGAGCAGGAAGACGATGTTCTTGGCCTTCGGCATGGCCGATGTGCCATAGACATCCCAGTTGACGGACTTCTTCTCGTCGCCGGCCAAAACCTCAACCTTGTACTGGCCGGGCTTTGCGAGCTTGACGCCACGCAGGATCAGGGCGGACCCAAGAACCTTGTCTTCAGCGCCCTTTTCTTCTGCGACGAAATCAGCCGCCTTGCCGAAAACCGCATCGTAGCTTTCGCCGTTGACCGTGACCTTCACGTCTTCCGGCTTCACAACCTTGCTGAATTCCACCTTAAAATCGAATGGCGAGCCGGCGAGTACCGTTGCCCGGTCCAACGGATAGACTGTCGCTGCATGGGCTGCGCCGGACATTACGGTCGCAGACATCATGGCGAGAAGAAATTTACGCATTTATACCCCCTGCGTTTGGTTGCTTCCCGCCTCCCACTTATAAAAGCCAGATGACAATCATGTAAAAAGGAGTCGACTTTCTGCAACTGGAAATTCTAAAGGGACAAACGCTAAGGAAGGCTGATTGTATGCGCGGCATCTAAAGAGATGGCGCGAACGGGGTGGCTGCGCAGTCCCTTTCCGTTTCACTTGGTCCAAAAGTCTCGAAAGCCATCGCGTTCAACTACGCAAGACTTGGCGTGGGATTAACCCCGAAAGCTTGTAACTTTCTGAGGAAAAGGCAAAACTCATACAGGCTTCGTGAGGATTTCGAGAGTTTTGCGCAATGGATGAACAGCTCGACAAAACGGATCTGCGCCTGCTGGAGGAACTTCAGAAAGACGGCAGATTGACGAACAACGAGCTGGGTGAACGCATCGCGCTCTCCCCTTCACAATGTTCGCGCCGCCGCACAAGGCTGGAGGCGGAAGGCTATATTCGCAGCTACCAGGCCAATCTCGACCGGCAGCGACTGGGGCTGGATATGCTCGTTGTCATTTCGGTGACGCTCGCTACCCACAACAGGGACAACGCCCGCCGGTTTTCGCAGCTTATCAACGGGCTGCCGGAGGTGTTGGAAGCCTATGCGCTGACAGGCGAAATGGACTATCACCTTAAGGTCGCCACCCGCGGGCTTACCGATCTCTCCCGCTTCGTCAACGACGTGCTGCTGCCGCATGAATCCGTTCAGCACGTGAAGACGGCGATCGTCCTCGATACCCTCAAGACCTTCGAAGGATTTCCGATCGCGCTACCACAAGGCTGACATGGCGTCGGCGTTCGATGGTCGTCGTTGCGCGGCCCTGCCCTATCGAGCGTCAAGGGCAATTTTTGAGGGCTTGCTTTCGGCGCATGCAGCCTTTCCAATCACGCCAAAGACTACACCCTTGGCGAGGACAGGCTTCATGACATACGCGGCCGTACAGACACGAAATCTCGAAGAATTTTCCGAGGTCCTGCTAAGGTGTAACCACCTGTACCATCCAAGCAACGACAGTATTGCTTTGCGCAATGCTGTCGAAAGCCGGCGCCAGATCGAAATATTCGACTATAACCTTTCCGCCGATGCCTTCACCCGTGCATTCGGCATGCGAAACTCTCTGAAATGCCTGCAGGCGCTTACCAGCCTCGAAGAAGACGCCGTCCACAGATATAGAAGGGTATGCGATCTCGGCTGCGGCTCCGGCGCCTTCAGCCTTGCCTTTGCCTATCTCGCCCACAATCCCGAGCTGGAGCTTCGGGGGCTGGATTTATCCGAACACCAGCTGTCCCTCGCCAGAGAATTGATGGCTGCCGCGGGGTTGCCCGGCGATTTCCAGTTCGAGCAAAGAAATCTGCCGGCGCAGATCGGTTACCTCCCCGATCTGACAATTTCCTCGTACTGGTTCTGCGAAAATGAGCGCGTGCTCGCCGATCCCCTTCTCTTCGATCTCATGGCCGGTCGGGAGATGCTCATTGTCGATTATGAGACGATTATCGACCGCATCGCCGCTTGTCTTCCCAAAGCGTTCCGTATTCTTGCGCGGCGCAGCGCCCATGTTGACATTCCATCCGCGCTGACGGATTTCGTCGCGCAGAAGAGAGCAAGCGTTCACAGCATCCACATTGGCCGGACCGCAGCTTAAAGGAGCAAGCTAAACCTCTGCTCCTTTGAAAAGTGCGTGCAGCTCTTGAAATGCAAACGTCCGCTTCCCAGCTATTGGTCAACCCGCTGGTCCGGGCCCCTCTGGTGAGAGCCGTCGGCGCTCTCATGATGTCGGACCTCTTCCGACATCGCGCCGACAGAGGTTCTCCGTCATGGAAACGTCTTTGCTCTTCGTGGAGTGGTTGGGAAAGCCGCTCTGGATGTGGATGAGCTTCCTGGCGCTCGTCATCGCCATCCTCTCTTTCGATCTTGGCGTCCTGCATAAGGAAAACAAGGAGATCGGCGTCGGCGAGAGCATCAAGCTCTCCGTGCTCTATATCACGCTCGGCCTCGCCTTCGGCGGCTGGGTATGGTGGTATCTCGGTGCCGATTCCGGCCTTGCCTACATGACGGGTTTCGTCGTCGAAAAGACCCTGGCTCTCGACAACGTCTTCGTCATCGCCCTCATCTTCGCCTTCTTTGCCGTCCCGCGTCTCTATCAGCATCGCGTGCTCTTCTGGGGTATTCTCGGCGTCATCGTGCTGCGCGCGATCATGATCGGCGTCGGCGCGACACTGGTGGCCGAATTCTCATGGCTGCTATACGTCTTTGCCGCCTTCCTGATCGTGACCGGCATCAAGATGCTGGTCGTGAAGGATGCCGAACCGGATGTCTCGAAGAATCCACTCGTGCGTTTCATGCGCAATCGCTTCAACGTCACCGAAAATCATCACGACGAACGCTTCTTCATCAAGCAGCCGCATCCGCAGACCGGTAAGATGGTCTGGTTCATCACGCCGCTTTTCATGGCGCTCGTGCTGATCGAAGTGGCAGACGTGATCTTTGCCGTGGATTCGGTTCCCGCAATCTTCGCCATCACGACCGATCCGTTCATCGTCTACACGTCGAACATCTTCGCGATCCTCGGCCTACGCGCCCTTTACTTCGCACTCGCCGCCATGATCCACCGCTTCCAGTATCTGAAGCCGGCGCTCGCCATCGTGCTCGTCTTCATCGGCTCGAAGATCTTCGTCGCCGATATGCTGGGACTGGAAAAATTCCCTGCCGCCCTTTCGCTTGGCATCACCTTCGCCATCATCGCAAGCGGCGTCGGCTGGAGCCTGCTGAAAACCCGCGACAAGGCCGAACAGGCCTGATGCAGCGAGGTGCCCGCCCCGTGCGGGCATCGTCCCTCCCCGCTTCAAGCAGATTTTCGACAAGGAACAGATATGATCTCCAATCTCCTCGCATCCCTTTTTGCAACTTTCGCCCTTGGTCCGCTTCAAGCCGAAATTGAGAGGCACGCGGCTGCCGCCGGCCAGCCCGGCGAGATCATCAGGCAATCGCAGGCATGTCTCTCGTCCGAGGTCCCGGCACTGACGCAACGCGCCTCCGAAGACACTTTCTGGACGATTTCCACGGTCATCGGCCTGTCGACCGGCTGGAGCAGCCCTGCCGATCTGCTTAACAAAAGCGATCCGGACTGCGCGCCTGTCATCAAGCTTATCCAGGGAAAAGGTGAAGGTGCAGATGAAGCCTGACGCTTTGTGCAAGCAAGAAATTCCGGTGACCTCATCTGGTGATGACCGATGACAGAACAGACTGCCGGCACAACCGAGCACGACGACAGGGCATCCACTCGCCTGCACCATCTCGCCAGGCTCGCCCATGAGCAGGGCGGCATCTCCATCGGCGAGGTGCTCAGCGGCCTCGGGCACACGAGCATGGCCTTTACCATCCTCTTTCTTTCGCTACCGGCACTTATCCCGATACCGGGGCCGTTCGGCGTCGTTTTCGGAAGCGCTGTCGCTCTGGTGGCGGTACAGATCGCGCTAGGCCGACGGACGATATGGCTACCGGCCTTCCTCAGCCGGCGTCGGCTTTCACCGGCGGTCATTGATCTCATCGTGCGCTGCAGCGCGCCGATCTTCGCCAGGGTCGAAACCGTCGTTCGTCCAGGCCGTCTGGCCGCTTTCACGGGCGGCACCATGCAATGGCTGCTGTCCTTTCCGATCTTCCTGCTGGCGATCGCCATTGTCCTTCCGATCCCGCTCGGCAACTATATGCCGGTCATTGCCCTCGTGGCGATCTCGGTCGCCCTGATGGCACGGGACGGATTGCTGATCCTGGCGGCGCTGTTCGTCTCAGCACTGGCCTTCGTCGCCACGGCTGGTCTCATCCAGTTGGCTTTCGCCGGCCTGAATGTAATCGGATCGTAAGCACCTTATCCGGTGAGGAAGACAGCGGATGATTTTGCGGCCAGTTGCCGCGCTTGTCCGCAACAGCCTTTTCAGGTCTTGCCAATAGCGGCAAGCCTGCCATCTATGCCAGCGGCGCATTTCCGAGCTATTAGGTTCAGGCCTGTAAAATCATCAGTGCAGAGGATTTCATCGCATGCCATCAAAGCCCCCGTCATTCGTCCGCATGATTGCCCTCGGCAGCTCCGTCGTCATCGCGCTTGGCGCGCAGACGGCGACGGCGCAGGAAATGTCGGCTGCCTCTCAGTGGCCCGACACGCCGACCTCGCGTCTGGAAGCACTGGCAATCCTGCAGACCCTGAATGCCGATCTCCTCAGCAATGCCAGCGCCACGCTGACGCTCGATCGCTGGTGTGCTGCGCATAGGCTTGCACCGGAAGGCTCGAAAATCGTTGCCCAGCGCGTGCGCGGCCAGGACAAGCCGGTCGATGCTTCAATCCGGAAGCTGCTGGCGGTCGGACCTGACGAGCCTGTCGCCTATCGTCGCGTTCGCCTGGCTTGCGGGGATCGTATTCTGTCCGAGGCGGATAATTGGTACGTGCCGGCAAAGCTCACAGCCGAGATGAACAAGGCGCTCGATTCGAGCGATGTCGCTTTCGGTCGCGCCGTTCAAGCCCTCAATTTCACCCGCACGAACCTGTCGGCAAAGCTGCTCTGGTCGCCTCTTCCGCAAGGATGGGAAACGGGCGCCGATCTGCCGCCATCCGGGAACGGATCTCTCGCTCTCCCTTCGTTTCTTCTCGAACACCATGCCGTGCTGAAGCTGCCGGATGGAACACCGTTCAGCGCACTGATCGAAAGCTATACCAGCCGAGTGCTGGATTTTCCGGCCCCGCATCTGTCGTCACAGTAAGTGGTCGACCACCTTGTCGCGCTTGCGGAAGCAGGCCGCATCTCGACTTGATGACGCAACGTAAGCGCACAGGACTTTCTTGGCGCCGTGCTCGCCCGAACTCCGCCATATTTGCGCCGCGATCGCTGAAGAATGCTGGCGCAAAACAGATGGAGTCGATCAATGACAGGCGAGCAATTTTCCTTGTCAGCCAGGATTTCCCGCATCTGTTAGGGTCTCGTTCAGCAAAGCAGCGCACAAGTATGAGTTCTGGATCAAAGCATGAGGCAGGCGAGCTTGTGGGGCAGGCAGGCTGTCAACATTGCCTTTGACGGCAACCGCTCATGCGGACCCAGAATATTTGATAGGAGAACTAATTCCGTGCGGTTGAGATATGCCCTTCGAAGCGTCCCCCAGATGCTCAGCCTTTGCTCCCTCGCCCTCGTCATTCCCGTAACATCGCAATCGCTGGCCGCGGCCCGGCAGCCGGACATTCCGGCTTGGCTCGGAGCCTATGTCGGTACCGGTGAAGGGCAGATTGCCCAACCGGTTCTGCAAAGAGCCCGCGCGCTCTATATGCGAAAAGTGAGCGAAGGCACGGTCAAAAATCCCTGCTATTTCGCCATGGATGCAACCCGTCCAAACACTCCAAATGATGGCAAGTCCGCAGGCCGCTTCTACATCGTTTGCGAGGCGACACAGACGTTCCGTGTCGTTTCATCCGGCCACGGCAGCGGTCGCGATCTCAAGGGCGTCGCCGATTTCGGCAACGGCCGCATGTGCGCCAAGAACTTCGGCAATGCGATGGACTCGAACCTGACGACGGGCGGTTCCTATGTGACGGAGGAGACGAAGACGACCTTCAAGGGCTACTACAAACTCTCACAAACCAAGGAAGCTGCCTATCTTCGCACGTTCCTCCAGTTCGATGGCGAAGGGGAGACCGCGAATGCTCGCGAAAGGGCGATCGGCGGACATGCGGCCGCCAAGGTTGCCGGCATCTGCATGAAGAAGGATCCGCAGAGCCCCTATGCCAACCGGGACGGATATGTTCCGCTTGGAAAGCTGGTGGAATATGCCGGCGGCCGTAGCGACGGCTGCACAAGCTGGGCGGCATCGGATGCCAATCAGATCATCTCCATGGTGAAGGACAATCCGACGACGCTTTATATCTACCCGGAGTCCTCGGACATCAAGGCGATCGCCAAGGCCGTTGCGGCGGGGCGCTCCCCGGCCCAATCCGGATTGTATTGGAACGACTCCTGCCTCAAGGAGATCGGAACGCCGAAGTTCTGGCCCAAGGAAACCCTCGAGCCGATCATCGTCCAGTACAAGAAGGACCATCCGGCTCCGCCTGCCAAGCCGATCCCGATCTGCGACCAGCAATGACAGTGGCCAACAGTTAAGTCAGGACATTCGACAGGCAACGGGATCATTCTCGTGCCTGTTTAAGCGAGCCGGGATAGAACTCTTGTCACCGTCGTTATGCCGTCCAGTATCTCCACCTGTGGATATCGCAGCATTGGATCGAGAACCCAGATGCGAAAATATATAGACATTTGCCAGCAAAAACGGCATAAAAACTGGGGATCGGCAGACGATAAGAACGTCTTCCATGACTTATTCGGCCAATTTGGCTGAATTTTACATTGTCTCTAGCCGATTGATTTCATTGAAATAAAAACTCAATTAGAAGCTATCTTTCTCTTTCCTACTGTTAGCTATACGAGGGCCATGCGCCATCTTTCGCAGCAACGAAACCGTCGTCGATGCGTGTTAGCAGACTTGATCAGCTCTGTATAAACCAGCGCTCTGTATTCGAAGCCTTGGCGGGACCGGATATCAATCTTTCACCATTGAAATTGGAACCGGCTAGGCCACCTTTGGCGTGATCGTATTTGCCCGCAGAAGGCTCATAAGCATGGGACCGATCGCAAACTCTCCTTTCTCCGTTCGCCGGGTCAGATCTCGAAGGTAACCACCGGCAGAATTGATGTATGGGGCGCGTTGGAGGATGCAGGCGATGACGGTGGCAGCATTTTCTGTGCCCATGATCCTGCAGGCCTCCTGATAGGCTCCAGGGCTGATATCGAGTATTGATTTGACGATGATTGAGGCTGCAAACAGATCACGCCAGTTGTTGATGGTCCCTGCTGGTCCATAAGCCATGATGTCCGGGCAAGCGCGGAGAATGAGATCCAGTGGGAAAGACTTCAGTTCCGCCGGAGGCTCATTGCGAGCTTCAGTGCGAAAGCCGCGTGATGCTGAAGATGTTGGTCCGATAGTGTCCGGAGATGCCGCCGCTTCCAGCGTCGTTGGAGTTGTTCCTGGAATTGCAGTCTCATCCAGCGGCACTTTTTGCCGCCTGGTCTCGGTTTCAGATTCAATTAGGGATTCGGAGTCTGAATTCTGTATGTGGCGCTCATTTTGATAGGGATTGCCGCTTAATTTCGCGGCTTTTACGTGTGTTTCCAACTGGTTGATGATTTGATCGTGCAGGCGGCTGAGCTTATCCAGGAGAGTGTCCAGCTCCATTGCGGTGGGAGATCGTGAAACACCGTCGATCAACGCACGGAAAGCCACGTAGACGGCTTCCCAGGGGCCTTCCACAGCCTCGGCAATGGCGGTTTCGATCAGTTTGGCGATATCGCGTCTGTGGAGGCTGATACGCTCGCGCAGGCTCTGGATATGGAGCCGTTCAGCTGCGACCTGGGCGGCGAGATGTTCGATCTCTTCGGCGCGTGCGAGAAGAGGCGCCAATGAGAAGCCATAGGCCTCATTGAGGTCCCCTGCCCTGTTCCGGCGAACATACCGCTTGCCGTTGGGGCTATCTCTGCGCACGAGAAGCCCGGCAGCGATCAACGCAGCCAAGTGGCGGCGAATGGTCTGCTCGGCCATGCCATGGGCGCGCAAGGACAGCTGCGCGTTCGAGGGGAACACGATCAGGTTGGCGTCATCCGATAGTTCATTCTTCGGATAGAAGCTCAAGAGCGCATTGAGAACTGCAAGCGCACGATCCGTCACCCCGAGAAGAGGCTTGGCTTCACAGAGCGCACGATAAATCTTCCATTTGTCGACGGACCTGATGTGCTTCCCATGCTCGGCTCGTCTTTGAGCCATCAACATGGCAAACGTCATCGGCCGCCGCCCAAAAGGCGTCGTCACATATTCGGCTTCCATTTTCTTTCACCTACGTTGTGGCAAAAGAAGACAGCTCACCAAAACGGCGTCAAAGACTCTTGACTGTGATTCGGGGAAATGCGATTCTCGATTTGCTTAAGATCAGAGAAGGGCTTCCACGACGACGTCGTTTGGGGGCCTTTTTCTTTTGCGGGTTACGTTTCCTTTCCTTGCTGAAACTCGTTGAAGAGAGATTGCAGTCTCTCCTGCACGAACTCGTCGAAACCAGGCGCAGCCTTGCTGTCGAAAACAAAAGTGGCGCGCGCCGGCGTTCGCTTAAAGGTTACCGGAACTCCGGTAATGGATGAGGGAGCTGCGGTGCTCCTGGCAGAAGCGGGCTTTCCTGTCGCCAAAGCGAGGGCGTGCTGGAAGCGCTCATCGCTAGACATCTTCCGATAGTTGTCCGCGGACAACTCGGCAATGATCGGCTCGGAAGCAATGCTCTCAAGACGCTCTCCCAGCTCCAGCCATCGTCTGCGGCCGATTTCCGGGGCGGGCCCGATCGTGCTGATAAGCGGCAGAGGCACCTGTCTCGTGACGATCAGCATCTTGGAAAGCGCTGCCTTGTCCACGCCGAGCGCAGCCATGATGATATCGCGGCCGAAACCACGTTGCTCAAGGCGCAATGCAAACAATGCTCGCTCGACATAGGAGAGATTAGTGCGCGCGCTGTTTTCCTGACCCTGGCTGACTACCAGCTGGTCGTCCGTGAGCTGACGCACGACCGCGCGCACTTTGATGCCGAGTTCTTTCGCGGCTGCCAGACGACGATGACCATAGGCAACCTGGAAGCGCCCCTTGGATTCCGGATGCGGCCGCACGAGGATCGGAACCTGCTGGCCGTGCTCGCGTATTTGCTCAATCAATTGGCCGAGCTCAATCGGATCTATTTCGAGGCGATCGGTAACGAAGGATCCGTCGATGGCATCGGGATCTATGTCGACGACCGTCTGTCCTTCCGCCAGTTGCCGTTCGAGATCGCTGGCGCGCTCCATTTTCTCCGTGATATTTCCAAGCGTCCTTGTAATGCCGCCCACCGGACCGCCACCCCTCGCCTGCGGCAGGAAACCCGCTATCGGACGATTGTCCTTTGCTGATGGCGCATCCGTGCGCGCCGTGTTCGGCGCCGAGATTTCAAGGAGGTTTTTGCGCGCCATCTATTTATTTCCTTCCCCAAGTCAGGCGGAGATGCGTCTCGATCTCGCTGTTGACGAGATTGAGCGAATCCAGAGCCCGGTCGTAGGTACCTCTGGTGAATTGAGCACGATCGACCTCGTAGAGCGTTTGTTTGGTGACACCGGCATCGGCAACGGCCGTCGACTTGACCATGGCATTCTGTAGCATGCGATTGCCGAAGATGGCGCGCATGAAGCCGGTCATCTGGCTTTGCGGTCCGTCGTTCGGCTCGAAACGGGTCACGAGATAGCGCATCCAGTCGTAGCTGGTGCGCCCGCCCGCATTCTCGACCACGGACATGAGCTCGCTCGTCATGGTCAGAAACTGCGACATTGACATGACGTCGAGCATCTGCGGATGAACGGTGATGAGGATCGACGTCGCGGCGCAGAGCGCAGACATCGTCAGAAAGCCCAGTTGCGGCGGGCAATCGATGACAACGACATCATAGAAACTCTCGATCTCGGTCAGAACCTCACCGATGCGAGCAAAGAACATGGTCTCCGCGCGACCTGCCGCCATCGCGCGCGGCGTTTCATGCTCAAACTCCATGAGCTCGAGATTGCCGGGGATCAGATGCAGGTTCGGCGTATAGGTCGATCGGACGATATCGGCGATCGGACGCGGCTCTTCATAGCGGATGGCGCCGTAGAGCGTTTCATTTTCGCCGACATCGAGTTCCGGTTGATGACCGAAGAGGGCGGACAAGGAGGCCTGCGGATCGAGATCGATAGCCAGTACGCGATAGCCCCTTAGCGCCAGATATTGGGCGAGGTGGGCTGCCGTGGTGGTTTTGCCGGAACCGCCTTTGAAATTCATGACCGAGATGATCTGGAGCTTTTCCGATCCGCGGCGCCAGGGAACATATTTGGGTGTCCCGTTGCGCTCGTCCAGTACCTTGCGGATGCGGTCCATATCTTCGGCGGCATAAAGCCGGCGCCCATTGGAAAGCGGGTCTGGTCCATGGCCTTCGGCTGCGATCTGGCGAAGATAACCTTCACCGATGCCGATGAAGGCTGCAGCTTCGGCCGGCGAAAACATCCGCATAGTTTTCTGTGACTGAGGCGGGAAGATCTTTGCTTGATGTTGCTGGAGCTGATAAGACAATTCCTGCGCATCTGTCGCCAGAAGCGTTGGAAGGTGCTCTTGATCTTCTTGGAGCGCGAGACTCGGCTGCATCGTTGTTTTCCCAATTAACTGCGCAATTGTGACAGAATGCTACTGAACTACGCAGTTACAATATGCTCCGATTCGTGTCCGTTTTACAAATGCTTAGATAAAAGGCAGTTTTTGATGCATTTTTGCGCATCAACAGCGTGTTGCGACATCGATCTGCTGCCGCTTTACTATCCCGTCGATTTGGTCAGTGCCGATCTGGAAAGTGATTCGCTTTGCCGGATGTTTTTGGATGAATGGGGAGTAGTCCGCGGACCACTCGCGCAGAAGGTCGGGCGAGATTTTGGGATGAAATGCGTCCCAAGGCTTCCATTTCGTGAGCGGAGCTTAATTGACCGGTAGTCCGCGGACTACCGGAACGCAGCCGGAATTGCCGTCAACGCGTTGTCGTACTGCCACTCCAAAGGTGCAGCGTTTCCATTGCGGTCGTTATAATGAAGGCGAGGAGGCTATGGGGTAATGCGCCCAGGCGCTTCAGCGAGCAGCACGATCGGAGCGTCGACCGAGGAGGGAAGCTCGAATGAGTTCTGCTTTGCTCAAGGCTGGCGGTGGCGGCGGTTCTTCGCGTTGGACCGCAGCCTTGACCTGCGTTTGGCGCAGGGTCATCAGGCGCTGCTGTGCGGCAAGCCTGTCTTCGGCCGAAAGCGGCTCGACGGGATTGCCGGCGAGATTGTGCCGCATGGAATCCGGCTGGGCGCAGGCATGATAATATCGCTTGGAATGCAGAAACGCGCTGGTGGAGCGACGCAGAGACATGACCGGCACGTCAGGTTTCAAAAGCGGACGGATTTCATTCCAGAGGCCGAGCGCAAAAGGACGGATGGGATCGCCGGCTTTGACGGGCAGGATACCGATGGGGCGAAGCAAGAGCGTGTTGATCGCGGCTGCCTTCTTGACATCGAGTTCGGTCGCCACGACCGGCTCGCGATTGGTTGTCCAAGGTTCTTCCATCAAATCGTTCCTCTGCGTGCAATTCCATTACGGATTGATTGTGAAGTGATTTTGACGGGATGGCAAAGAAATCTGTCCCGCTTGTTCGCCCTCACGCCAAGCCGACGTTCATATATGAGGTGGTGCAGTCTGCAGCAAGTTTTTGGTTAACGAGATTTTTATAGTTGGACGGCTAGTTTTCGCAAAGCCGCGATAGGTAGCGCGTACGCGGCGCATCTTCCCTCAATCCCGAATTTGTAACAAGCAGCCTGCGAAAATGTCGCAGGGCTCAGGTTTGTGTGGGTTGCCGTATCTCAAAGGGGAGGGCTCTTTATCGGGGCGGCTGCAAACCAAATGCTAGCGGAGCAAGTCGCGGCCAATCGGGGGCGGGTCGATGGTGCTCCCTATGTTTGAGGTTGTTCAGACTGTCTGGTGAAGCCACAGCCTTCGAATGTTCCGCGCGCCTGATGGTGCAGGAGAGTGTTGCACGGATTTCGCCTTCGATTCCCACACAAGCTGCTGGCTTCGATTATGTGAAGGTCTCCGTTGCTATTGTCTGGCGTCCTGTAGCATCTTTCATCGGCAAGGCAGGGAACGAGCATTCGCATTTGAGCGATGTTGCAGACGAGAAGGGATCTGCGAGAATGAAGCCACGAAGGGCAGGGGTTGGCTATCGAGCGGGAACGCACGAATCTCGTCTTGCGTCGTTAAAGCCAAACGACGTCCTTCGGTGCATGGAAGAGGGCTGCTTTATATCGGAGTGCGGCTTCATAGATTGAGGCACATTCGCCGGCCGTCGCTATGTAATCTGCGAACTCGATGAGAAATCTGGAGATAATCGTTATGGGCGGCTTGGCGCAAGGCGATCGTAGCGGTAAATACAGCAGCACAGTCGGCACGATCGAAGTTCGAATGGCTCATCAGTCATTGGGGGAAATATTCTTGAACATCGCAGCATCCCTTTCACTGGGCGCCGTTGTTTCGCTCACGCTCGGTTCGAGTGCGTTTGCCTTCGACAAATCTTCCTTCTTCGATGCTGCCCTTTGCAAGCCGCCTTATTCGACTGCCAGCGCGACAAAGATGTATGATGAGGCTGAAAAGCTTGCGAAGGCGGATACGTCGCTCGTAACGGCTGCTGTCTACAAAATGTCCGCGGACTTCGGTCGCCAAGGCTTCAAGACGAATGAAATCGTCTTCGCCGGAACGAGCTTCGGTATCCTGGTCGACGGCTTGCGGGCGGACGATCTGGCCAAGACCAATCACCTGACATCAGATGGGCTTGGCAATCTCCTCGGCACCGCAACGAAGTCATATGGGCGCGCTTTGCGCAAGGCTGAGCAGCCCGCGGCCGAGATGGGAGTAGTGTCCGTGGTCGCCCGCGAATCCGCGGCCTTCCCAGGTAAGACCCTGCTGGCTTGCGAGTTCGTCTCGCATGAAGACCTCGAAGCCATGAAGAGCATGCAATCACAGCCGAAGTAGTGCGCGGGGTATAGCGCCCTGCTTTTTGCTGCTGTTGGAAGGCAACGGCATATGGTCTCGTGCGGAAGAAGAGTCCTGGAGCTGCAATCTGGCGCTCCGAAGTGGCCCTCGGTTGGATATCTCCGTATCCGCTCTCTCGGCATCGCCCGGAACCCGATTGCAGGGATGGTCGCGGCTGGCGGAAACGAAGCCTTAAATAGCTTCGGCTAAGCGAAGTATTAACTATAATCTCAAGCTATTGTGAAATCTCTCATTTGACTTTTCCGGACCGCGGTATCGATACGTGGAGCAGAAAGGGTGATCGTTTCGGCTTGGAAGCCGACGGACGCAAAAAACCACCGTCGGCCGAATTGGTGGCATCGCCCGTGTCACGTGATACCCGCATCATCTCTTTGAACCGCAAGTTCCATGAGAGTCCTAAAGCCGAACTATGATGCGGTCAGCTCACGATGATAGGCTTCAGCGATCCGCCACGCCATTTGCGCCATTTGGTCATCAGCTATATGCAGAACCCCGTGCTCCGCCATCAAAGCATGGTATTGCTGCTCCTCGAGCGGCACACCTGCAGGCAAGGGGACGACATGAAAATGCAAGTGGCTGTTGGCTTGTTGGCTACCGAGTGAAAGCACATAAATTCGCTCGGCGTGAAACACCTTTTTGAGGGCGCGAGACAACAGATGCACCTTTTCCTGTAATCGGAGATATTCTTCCGTCGACAGATCTTGAGCCAAATCCTCTCGGTGCTCTTTCGGGCAGACAAGGCAATAACCAGGCAATGTTGGGTACTTGCTCAGAAAAATAATCGTCTCGCCGTCCTCAAAAATGCGATGGTGAAAGCAAGAGGGATCATTCCTGACCAAGCCGCAGATGAAGCATGGTTTTGTTTCGCTGTCGTGCACATAGGCCTTGAGATCAAACGGTTGCCGGTCGTTCATTCTGGACTTCTACCTTGCTGCTCGACGGCGTATCGGCTTTCAATTTAGCGCATCAGTTCAGATTGGGAAGTTGGTTCAGCAATGCCACCCATTCCGTTCCATGTACCGTAGCATTGGTAGGTGGAACAGATTGGATGGCGTGTTCAAACTTGCTGGAGCGAACGGCAAGCGCCGCCCGTCAATCGAGCCATAAATAACTCTGAAATGCGGCAGGGAGCAGAATTCCAAGCTGCTGGCAATGCGCGGCAAGCTTCAGATCATGATGAAGCTGCATCATATCCTATCCGACCAGGGCGTCCACCTGGCGGCAAGCACGCTGCCCGGCCCATGTACGGCGGCGAAGAGCAGTCCGGCTACAAAAACAAAGTGATCCACGAAGAAGCCGAATTCAGCTTGGTTGCCGGCCCAGCGGGCCGGACCATGGAATGAGAAGCCAAGGAAGATGACATAAACGGCTGCAATAAGCATCGCCGGGACGAACAAAGCACCGGTCAAGAAAGCAACGGCAAGCAGCACTTCAAGGATCGCGGCACACCAAGCCAGGAATAATGGAAACGGGAAGCCGGCAGCGGCGATATAGCTCGCGGTCGCGCCCATATCCATAAACTTGAACGAGACCGCCATAACGAAGACGGCGGCAAAGATGAGTCGTGCGACGAGAACGGCGATTGTCTGCCAAATTGATTGAGCGTTTTCCACGATATCCCTCCAGGTTGACGCGGTTGATAGTCCAAGGACGGCCAACCGAAGGTGATTCCGACAAGGAGGATGGAAATTATTTGTCGGACTCTCGCGATTGTCCGCTCGCGCCAGAAGTATGGCTCGTGATGACATAGCGATCGTTCTCATCCAGTTCGTCAGAATCCACCAGGACGACGGAAGCCTCACCGGTGCCGGATATCAGAATGAAAGAATAGGGGTTCGCTGTCTCGTCGCTGGCCACTAGAAGCGATCTCTGGAGTAGCCGTGCTAGTTGGCTGGCAGCTTCAAGAATGGGTGGTGGGTGCAGATCACTCGAGTGATAGATGCTGATGATCTGCGAATAGTCATCGAAAGATTTCGACGTCACGAGACATGTTGCCGGCATATCCGTGATTTGGGCTATGTCGTGGATTACGTCGACGCTGTCAGTATCGACACTGAGTAGGGCCGCAAGTGAACGCCGCAGGAGATTATCGTCAGCATGCTTTTCAAGAGAGGCATCAAACCAGATCATTGTTCGCGGTTCCGGTTTTCAGGATTTGGGTTACACAGCTGCTTTAAGAACCAAAGCTTTTCCGTCGCTTCAAAGTTCGAAAACCAATCAGAGCCGCGGTAGCCATCTGCATCGTATCGCAAGACATGCCGCCATCGGCAACTACGAAGTCATCCACTCCATCAAGGCATTCTGGGCGTGAAGCAAAAATGCCTTGGCCGCCCGGCTTTGGCAGGCTGGATGCAGCATTGCATCGACCGTCAGTTCCTGACCTCTCATGACTGGCGGGCACGGCAAAAAGACAGTGCCTTGCTTTCCGTCGTTGAGAAGCGAAGCCGACACCCTATACTCGGCCAACGCATCTTCCTCTGCGTCCGTTGGCCATGAATCGGTAATGATGACATCCGCATCGAGCAGATGGCGAACGTCTGTGCTGCTTTCAAAATTCGGGTTCAGAAGGTCCGGGTCGGTGAGGTGCCAGCGCTCCGGATAGACCTGAACGACGTGCATCGGCATCGCTCGCGATGCCTCGACCCATGATCTCAGTATATTGGCGTCTGGCGCAATTCCGACAACCTTGAGGCCATCAAGCGTTCCTCTTGCGCTCTTGATATAGGCAAGATCGCCAAGCGTTTCGCAGGGGTGATTGGTTCTTGTTCGGGCATTGATGACGGGTGCTTCGGCGGCGGCAGCAAGTTCCTGCAGGGTAGCAAGCTCTTTTGTCCTGACGACAAGAAGATCAAACCAATTATCTAGGTAGCCCGCTAGGTCGGCTGTAGGTTCGCGGGTACTGAAGCTGATGGGAGGTTGAGCAGATATGCCGCCCATTGCCTTCACGCCGAGATCGAAAGCGGTCGTGTTTCTCCATCCGGTGTCATCGACAATGATGCCGACGCGCTTGCCGAACAGGGTTTGCGGCATGGTGCGCTCATGCCAATGTTTTGCAAGTTGGGCCGCCCGGTCGATAATCGCAAGGGTAACGCTCAGGGGCAACGAGTGAAACTCGAGAAAATCTCTGTTCGACGTAAAATTCATAGCGTTTCCAAAATTGAATTCAGCAAGCCCTTTGCAACGGAGGCGAGGCGTTCACCCTAGGCAGTTTTCGATCCGGCGCAATGGTAGAGAAGCGTCAGCCAGTCGGCGCCGCCGTCGGGCAGCTTTACCTTTCCAGAGGCCGACACGAGGTTCGGAACTTGCGTGACCTCGACTTCGCCGGTGCCGGTCGTCACCGTTGCGGCCTTGTTTCAAATCCCGCCCTCGGCGGTGATCTGCTTTCGGCGAAGACTTATCGCAGATGCTACATTGGCAAGATCTTGAGCGGCCCCATTGGCAAAATCTTTAGATCGTTCGGAGTATCGAGGCCGCGATGCTTTCCGGCTGCTTTGGTAGTTTTAGATGATCAATGAATTAGATATGCCGACAGTGCTCTTTCTCCAAAAGACATCCTATATCGCTGGTGCGGTGACTTTGGGTTATTTGAAATACAGCTCGAATGAAAGCCGCGGCGTTGGTCTGCTTGCCTCAAGTTTCGTCATTCTCGCTGCGGCATCAACATTGGCCGGATATGCCGAAACCTATCCGGCATTCTATGCGCCTCTCAGCCTTATCAATCTCGTTTGCGCCGTGCTTGGATATTCGCTGCTCGGCTCATCTTTCGTGGTGATCAGCGATCCCGACAGAAAAGTGATACCGGCTCTTGCATTGCTGCCTGCGCTGCTGACTTTGCTCGTCGGAGCTTTCACGGCATTTCATTTGAACAATACATATAGGGCGGTGACCTTCAATTTCCTCGGCTGCGTGATGCTTGCCGGCGCCGGGATCGTCATATTCAGGGACTCCTTTCGCGAACCGTTGCCGATCAGAAAATTCGTTGCTGCAATATTATCGGCCTGCAGCCTGCTATCGCTGATAATGGCCCTCGAGTTTTCGTTCCATTCCTTCGTCCTTCTCGATGTGGCGAGCGGCTTCCTACTGATGATCCTGTCCAAGTTCGTGCTGGCGCTGTCGATCGTCATTTTCATAAGCGAGCGCCAACAGGTAAAACTCAGACAAACGGCCGAGCGAGATGGCCTGACCGGTCTTTATAATCGCCGCTTCTTCAATGAGAACGCTTCCGGACGGCTTCGGGATGGAGATGCCATTCTTTATCTCGATATCGATCACTTCAAGCATTTCAATGACCGTTGGGGCCATGCGGCGGGAGATGAAGTTCTCGTTGCAGTATCGCGAACGATAGAGGCGATCCTGCCGGCGTCTGCCATTTTTGCGCGGCAGGGAGGAGAGGAGTTCATAGTCTTTCTTCCCTTGAAAGCGGGAGAGCCGCTTATCCATGCCGAGCGCATTCGGGAAGCTGTTCAGCAAACCCGATTTCCGGATCTCGGTGCTGATGTGGTGGTGACGACGAGCATTGGCATTTCGAAGGTGAGGCGGGAATGCAGGTCGCTTGCCGAGCTTTGTCGCGAAGCGGATCGTGCCCTCTATCTGGCGAAGGCAGGCGGACGAAACCGGGTCTGTGATGCGAGCAGCGACTTTATCGCTGAAGTTTACGTTCGCTCGGCGTAATCCTCGATTTTTGGCAAAGGCCCGGAATGCCGGGAAGCAGCGTTGATTTAGCTGGTATGCCCCTTTATTTCTCACGCTGAAAGAAGAGGTCAGTTAGCCATGGATAATGAAACAAGCCTCCGAAACGAGCGCAAGCGCGGCTCCGGCGTGAAGGTGGTCTATGACATCTTGCGGGACGAGATTTTGGATCTGGAACTGCCGCCGGGCAGTCCCATCGACGAGGTGCAGCTTTCCGAGCGCTTCGGCATGTCGCGCACGCCGATCCGTGAAGCCTTGGTGCGGCTGGCAGGCGAGGGGCTGATCGATACGCTGCCGAACCGCTCGACCATGGTGTCGCAGATCGACTTCCTCAACATGCACAGCTATTTCGATGCGCTGGTGCTGATGTATCGGGTGACAACGCAGCTTGCCGCTAAATATCATCGTCCGGAAGATCTCGAAGGGGTGCGCGCGCTTCAGGCTGAATTCGCCGATGCCGTCGAAGCGCAAGATGCGCTCGCCATGATCTCCACCAACGCCGCGCTGCATCTTGCGATCGCCGAGGCTGGCCGCAACCCCTATTTCGCCAGTCTCTTCTCGCGATTGCTGAATGAGGGCCGGCGCCTCCTGCGCCTTTATTACCAATCCTACAACGATCGTCTGCCGCGCCGCTTCGTCGAGGAGCATGATGAAATCATTGCCGCCGTTGAGGCACGGGACACGGAACTTGCCGAGCGCCTCGCGCGCGAACATGCCGAGCAGATCGTCGCCCAGATACAGAAATTGCTGATGCGCGGGGATCGGCTCGATATCAGTCTTTAATTTGCATATTTCTTGTCGACAAAATAAATACAAAGGTGTATCAATGCTGCAAGACGGTGCGGCGCGGCCGCGGATGCTGCTGGGCTGGTAGCCGATCCACCCACGGCCCAAGAGGATAGAAAGATGACTGCAAGCGTTTTCTCCGGGGTGATCCCGGCCTTGATGACCCCATGCAGAGCCGATCGCAGCCCCGATTTCGATGCGCTGGTGTGCAAGGGCAAGCAGTTGATCGCCGAGGGCATGTCGGCTGTGGTCTATTGCGGCTCGATGGGCGATTGGCCGCTTCTAACCGATGCGCAGCGCATGGAGGGCGTCGAGCGGCTGGCCAAGGCAGGCGTACCAGTCGTCGTCGGCACCGGCGCCGTCAATACGGCATCGGCCGTTGCCCATGCGGCGCACGCGCAGAAGGTCGGCGCCAAGGGTCTGATGGTCATCCCGCGCGTGCTGTCGCGTGGTTCGGTGATCGCTGCCCAGAAGGCGCATTTCAAGGCGATCCTGTCGGCAGCGCCGGATCTTCCGGCTGTTATCTACAACAGCCCCTATTATGGCTTTGCCACCCGCGCCGACCTGTTCTTCGCGCTGCGCGCCGAGCACGCCAATCTCGTCGGCTTCAAGGAGTTCGGCGGCCCGGCCGATATGCGCTATGCCGCCGAAAACATCACCAGCCGCGACGACGACGTATCGCTGATGATCGGCGTCGACACGGCGGTCTTCCACGGCTTCGTCAATTGCGGTGCGACGGGTGCCATCACCGGCATCGGCAACGTCCTGCCCAAGGAAGTTATCCATCTTTGCAACCTTGCCCAGGCTGCCGCCAAGGGCGACGTCGACGCGCGCCAGCGCGCGCTCGAGTTGGAGCAGGCGCTGGCTGTCCTGTCATCCTTCGATGAAGGTCCGGACCTGGTTCTCTTCTTCAAGCACATGATGGTGCTGAAGGGAGACAAGGAATATGAGCTGCATTTCAACGAAAGCGACGTGCTGAACGACAGCCAGCGCGGCTATGTCGAGGCGCAGTTCAAGCTGTTCAATAGCTGGTATGCCGAGTGGAGCAAGCTTCCGGGCGCGGTGGAAAAGTACAAGGCCTAAGCTCCTGCGATAGCTTAGGCGCAAGATGCGAGAGGCCCCGACGGGGCCTCTTTTTATCGTCTTACGTCGGCCTTCACTTACGTTTCGTTCAGGCCACGGCGTCGAGGCCGAGTTCCTCTAGGCGATCGAGTTGGCGGATTTCCTCTGTGGTCAGCGGGATACCGTCCTTTTCTGCACGAGCCCGGGCAGCGAAGCGACGTTGGGAGGGCAGGCGCGCGCCTTGGCCGACTATCGCTTCAAACAGCACTTCGGCACGAGCGAGCGGATTTCCAGGTCGACCAGCAGCGAAAGCCTCCGGCGAGAAGGCGACGACGAGTTCGCCGTGCCGCGGTGCGAAGGCCGTGGAGCCGAGATAATCGAGCGCCTCGCGGCTGGTGAAGTCGCCGATCATGATGCCGGCCAGAAGCTCGATCATCGTGCCGATGGCCGAGCCCTTGTGTCCGCCGAACGGCAGCATTGCGCCTGCCAGAGCAGCTTCCGGATCCGTGGTCGGTTGGCCCTCGGCATCGATCGCCCAGCCCTCGGGGAGGGGCTTGCCGGCGCGCCGGTGCAGCTCGATCTCGCCGCGGGCGGCAACCGAGGTCGCGAAGTCGAAGACGTAAGGCGGATTGTCGATGCGCGGCCAGCCGAAGGCGAAGGGGTTGGTTCCGAGGAGCGGCGCTGTACCTCCGGCGGGCGCGACGGTGGAATAGCTCGGGCACATGGCGAAGGCGGCAAGGCCTCGATCCGTCAGGGCTTCTACCTCCGGCCAGAGCGCTGCGAAATGCGTGCAGTCGTTGATGGCGAGTGCGGCAATGCCGAAGCGGCGAGCCCGTTCGGCAAGCACAGGCATGCCGAGCTCGAAGGCAGCATTGGAAAAGCCGCTCTTGGCGTCTACTCGTACGATGGCGGAATCCTCACGCTGTTCCAACACCGGCACCGCATCCGGCCGTGCCTTGCCGGCCTTGACCGCACGCAACACGCCTTCGATGCGGTAGATGCCGTGCGACTTGCAGGCGTCACGTTCGCCGGCGACGATCACCCGTGCGATTGCACCGGCCTGCTGCGTATTGACGCCGGCTTTTGAAAGGATCGCTTCGACACGGTCTCGCAGCGCATCAGGCGTCAGGGTGATCACATCAGTCAATTTCGGTTCTCCCATATTATGCTCGCTTGCATCATAGACTTGAAAATTATAAATACAAAAAGAATACAAAAAATCGACATGCTATGCCGTCGCGCATTTCGGCTTCAGCTGAGGAAGGCCAGTGAATTACCGCCACCCGCAATATCAGGTCGCTGCAGCTGAAGAAATGACGGTAACACGGACCCACACCGGCCTTGCCCAGACGTTCCCGATCCCTCCGACAAGAACGCTTGCTATGTCGCCGGAACATATGTTGTTTGATGACGTAATATCTGCGCTTGATCCCGCACCGGGAGTAGGGGTGACCATGATCTGCCTAACGCTTGGACCAGCGCTTGCTCGCGATGTCTCCGATCGCATTGCCTATTTCCATCAGAACGTCATGACTGAGATCGGCAAGTCCGAAAAGATTTTCGGCGCAGCGCGGTATCAGCCGAAATCTCTCTCGAGTGTATGTTGATGGCAAGACCAGACGTTATCGTCATCGGGGCCGGTGTCGTTGGCCTTTCCACCGCGATCGCGGCGCAGGCGCGCGGCTTGAGCGTCATCGTCGTCGACCGCGAGGGACCGGCCGCTGGCGCTTCGGCGGGTAACGCCGGTGCCTTTGCCTTCACGGATATCCTGCCGCTCGCGTCCCCTGGTATTTTGAAGAAGGCTCCGAAATGGCTTCTCGATCCGCTTGGGCCGCTCTCGGTGCCGCCCGCCTATGCGCTCAAGATCACGCCCTGGATGTTCCGCTTCTGGCGCGCTTGCCAGCCGTCGCGCGTTGCCCACTCTACGGCGGCACAGACAAGCCTGATGGATCTTTCCAAGACAGAACTGGAACCCTTCCTTGCCGCGACGAACACGCTCTCGATGCTGCGCAAGGAGGGCAATCTCCAGGTCTATGAGAGCGAGGCGGAATTCCAAGCCTCTCTGCCCGGTTGGGAGGCTCGCAGCAATCACGGCATCGAATTCCAGCATCTGAAAGCCGACGAGATGGCAGCGATCCAGCCCGGGCTGGCATCGCGTTTCATCCTCGGCGCCTTCACGCCCGGCTGGTATTCCATTGCCGATCCCAAGCTTTACACGCTGGCGCTGGCTGCGCATTTTCGCAGCCGCGGCGGTGTCATCGAGACATCGGAGATCTCGTCGCTTCGAGCGCTTCCGGTTGGTGTCGAGGTAGTGGCCGCGGATGGAAAGCTGCGCCAGGCCGGCAAGGTCGTCCTGGCCGCCGGTGCCTTCTCGCATCGGATCGCCAAAACACTCGGCGAACATATACCGCTCGAGACCGAACGCGGCTACAACACGACGCTGCCGGCCGATGCCTTCGACCTGCGCACGCAGATCACCTTCGGCGGCCATGGCTTCGTCGTCAGCAAGCTTTCGACCGGGATTCGTGTCGGCGGTGCGGTGGAGCTGGGCGGATTGGCCTTGCCGCCGAATTTTCGCCGCTCCGAAGCCATGCTGCAGAAGGCGCGCACTTTCCTGAGCGGTCTCAAGCCGGAAGGTGGCGTGCAATGGATGGGCTTCCGGCCATCGCTGCCCGACAGCCTGCCTGCGATCGGCAGCGCCAAGGCGACGCCGGACGTGATCTATGCCTTCGGCCATGGTCATCTCGGTTTGACCCAATCGGCCGGCACGGCGCGTATTGTCGCCGACCTTTTGACACGGCAGGCGCCGGCGATCGATCTGACGCCATTCTCGCCGCAACGCTTCTAATGCAAACAAGCATGCCGATGTGGATTTCCACATCGGTGCTTACGATCCTCTCGCATATGGATCTATGGTGACATGAACGACACGGCATCGGCTCGCAGTATCATGGGTGGCACCGCAGTGGGTCGCGTCGCCGCCACGCAGGAGGCCCTCAGCTTCTGGGGCGGAGTCGATCCCGCCACCGGCAAGGTCATTGATAGCCATCATCCGCTGCATGGCGAATGTCTCACCGGCGCAATCCTGATGATGCCTTCGAGCCGCGGCTCCTGCAGTGGCTCCGGCGTACTGCTCGATTTCGCGCTGACAGGCCGCGCGCCGGCTGCCTTGATCTTTTGCGAGACCGAGGATGTGTTGACGCTCGGCGCGCTTGTCGCCGCCGAGATGTTCGGCCGGCAGCTGCCTGTCGTGCGCCTTCCGCCGGATATCTTTGCCCGTCTGGCGCAGGCAAAGACGGTCAGGATCGAAACCGCTGCCGTCGTCGCGGATGGCGAGACCATTCCCCTTTTGCCACCTGCCACCTCCGGGCTTTCCTTGACGGAAGCCGACAGGTCCATGCTGGAGGGAGGCGAAGGCGTTGCGGTCGCTCAGGCCATGCGCATCCTGACCGCCATGGCGGCTCAGCAAGGTGCCACTTCCCTTATCGACGTGACGCAAGCGCATATCGATGGATGTATCTATGCAAGCCCGGCCAACTTGACCTTTGCCGAAAAAATGGCGGAGCTTGGTGGACGCGTGCGCGTGCCGACCACCATGAACGCTATTTCCGTCGATCACGCCAATTGGCGGTCGCAGGGTGTGCCGGAGGACTTTGGCAACCCGGCGGCACGCCTGGCGGATGCCTATGTGCGCATGGGCTGCCGTCCGACTTTCACCTGCTCTCCCTATCTGCTCGATAGCGCACCGGGCGCCGGCGAGGCCGTCGGCTGGGCGGAATCCAACGCCGTCATCTTCGCCAACAGTGTGCTTGGTGCGCGCACCGCCAAGCATCCAGATTTCCTCGATCTTTGCATCGCGTTGACAGGCCGTGCGCCGCTTTCGGGCGTATATCTGGATGAAAATCGCAAGGCGACGCGTATCCTCGATGTCGAACTTCCCGAAGGTCGCGACGATGCTTTCTGGCCGCTCGTCGGCTATCTCGCCGGAAAGGCGTCTCCCGATCGCATTCCGTTGCTGCGCGGTCTGGCCGCCGGGCACCCGTCGCGCGACGACCTGAAGGCGCTCTGCGCTGCCTTTGGCACAACGTCTGCCGCTCCCATGCTGCATGTCGAAGGCGTGACGCCAGAGGCCGTCGA
The DNA here is from genome assembly GCF_030182565.1 of Rhizobium centroccidentale. NCBI lineage: Bacteria > Pseudomonadati > Pseudomonadota > Alphaproteobacteria > Hyphomicrobiales > Rhizobiaceae > Rhizobium > Rhizobium centroccidentale. Next base: position 159,155 of record NZ_JAQJCG010000012.1, read on the forward strand.
TGCTCTCGATCCGAATGCCGATCGCCTCGCCATCACACGCGCCGACATGGCTGCCGCCTGGAAGATGTTAAACGAGGGGCCGGAAGCCATCGAGCTTGTCGCCATCGGCAGCCCGCATGCCTCGCTTGCCGAATGTCATGCGCTCGCCGATGCTTTTGCCGGCCGGCGCCGCCTGCCTGAGGTAATGGTCATCGTCACGGCAGGACGCGATGTCATCGCGGCGGCCGAGGCTGACGGCACGCTCGCGCGGCTGCGCGACTGCGGCGTGCAGGTTTTACCCGATCTTTGCTGGTGCTCGATCTCCGAGCCGGTCTTTCCGCCCGGCACGCGTGCGGTCATGACCAATTCGGGCAAGTATGCGCATTACGGGCCGGGGCTCAGCGGACGCGCCGTGCGCTTTGGCAGCCTTGCCGATTGCGTCGAGGCAGCTGTCGCCGGGCGCGTGGCGGCGGGGCTGCCGGACTGGCTTTGAGAGGAACGACGGCGCACGGATTTCACGCATCGGTGAGACGTCTACGTCCGTAAGCCTAAAGCAATTCCAGGAAAAGTGCGAACTGGTTTTCCGTCCGGAAATGCGTCAATACAAACGGCTCTAGACGACCGTTTCGCCGCCATCGACGACCAGGATCTGACCTGTCATGTAGGAGGAACGGTCGGAAACCAGGAACAGGATCGGTTCGGCGATTTCCGACACATCGGCCCATCGTCCGAGCGGCACTTTCTCGGCGATGTAATCTTCAATGGCGCTGCGTCCACCCATCTGCGTGATGAACGGCGCGTTGAACGGCGTGTCGACCCAGCCGGGGCAGAGCGCGTTGACGCGAATGCCGAAGCGGGCATAGTCGCCGGCCATCTGGCGGGTCATGGCGATGACCGCGTGTTTGGAGGTGGTATAGGCGATCATCTCGCGGTCATAGAGCACGCCCGATGATGATGAGGTGTTGAGAATGACACCCTTGCCGGCCTTCTTCATGACCGGCATGACGAAACGCGAAGCCATGAAATGCGCCCTGACATTCAGGTTCCAGGACGCATCGAAACCGGAAACCGCGACCTCTTCCAGATTGCCTGCAACCTGAGCGCCTGCGTGATTGTGCAGGATGTCGATGCGGCCATGCCGCGCGGCGATCTTTGCGACACCGGCCTCAAGCGCTTGGTCGTCCATGACATCGACGACAAGGCTTTCGGCGTTGCCACCGGCCTCGGCAATCTGGCCCACAGTTTCCTCGGCATTTGCCAAGTCGATATCGGCGACGATCACATGCGCGCCCTCCCGCGCCATGATCAGCGCTCCGGCACGGCCGATGCCAGAGCCGGCTCCGGTGACGATTGCGACCCGATCCTTGAGTATCATGTGTTTTTCCTGGTCAGTTTGTCGTTGTCTTTTCGCGCATCAGAAAACGCGCGATGAGAATGAGGCAGAGTGACGCGATCAGCACCATGGTCGCGATCGCGTTGATCTCCGGCGTGACGCCGCGGCGGATCGAGGCGAAGACATAGATCGGCAGCGTCGTGTTCGATCCCGCGACGAAAAAAGCGATAATGAAATCGTCGAAGGAGAAGGTGAAAGCGAGCAGGAAGCCGGCGAGGATCGACGGCATGATCTGCGGCAACACGATCTGCCGGAACGTGGTCAGCGGCGTGGCATAAAGATCGCTGGATGCCTCGACGATATCACGGCCAAGGCTCGCGATGCGCGCTTTCACGATCATCGTCACCAGCGCCATGGTGAAGAGACCGTGCGCCGCGATGATCGAGCCATAGCCGAGCGCAAATTTCGGAGGCTGATCGCCGGGCCAGACGGCTGCGATCAATGGGTTGATGATACCGAAGACCTCGACGAGTGCCACCAGCGTTGCAATGCCGATGACGACACCAGGAACGACGATCGCAGCGGCAAACAGCCCGTCGAAGACGGCGCGAGCGCGAGGGCCGAGCCGCTCCAGTCCGATCGCCGCCATCGTACCGAAGATTGCGGCAAGTGCCGCGCTGGTAAAGGCGATGATGAGGCTATTGCGCAGCGCTTCCATCAGGAAGGTGTTGGACAGCGCCCGCCCGTACCATTGCGTCGAAAAGCCAGTGAACTCGCTGGCATTTCGGCCGGCATTGAAGGAGAACAGGACGACAAGCGCGATCGGCGTATAAAGGAAAAGATAGACGAAAGTGACGAGTGCGCGCATCAGACGAGATCCACCTGGCGGGTGCCGGCGACGCGCCAGGCAATGCGCATCGCGACCAGGAGCACGATGACGACGACGGCAACCAGCGTCACGGCAATCGCCGATCCGAACGGCCAGTTGCGCGATTGCAGGAAGAGGTCGACAAGCGCATTGCCGATGAAGAACACCTTGCCGCCGCCAAGCAGCTGCGGGATCAGATATTCCCCGAGCAGCAGGATCGTCACCAAGGCAACGCCGGTCATGACGCCGGGCAGGGATAGCGGCAGCGTGATGCCAAAGAAGGTCGAGATGGGCCTGGCGCCGAGATCGGCAGAAGCCTCAAGGAGGCGGCGGTCGAGTTTTTCCAGGCTGACATAGATCGGCATGATCATCAGCGGCAGATAGCCGTAGACGATACCAAGCAGCACGGCTCCGGGCGTGTTGATGAGTCTGATATTCTCTATGCCGAAGAATTCCAGAAGATGCGGAATACCGCGCGCGCCGAGCAGATACATCCAGGCGTATGTGCGCACCAGCAGGCTGGTCCAGAAGGGTACGACGACGAGGGAGACGAGCAGCAGGCGGCGCTGCGGGCTGGCCTTGACGGCCAGATAATAGGCGACCGGATAGGCAACGAGCAGACAGGCCACCGCACCGATCGGCGCGAGGATCAGCGTGTTGACGAAGGCGGCCGACCGCGAGCCGAGATTGGCGAATTGCGCGAAGGTGAAAGCTGCCTGATAACCGCCTTCCGGCGCGCGCTCGCCAAAGGCAAAGACGATAATGGCGATGAAGGGCAGCACCAGGAAAACGAACAGCCAGATGCTTGCCGGCCCGACAAGGCCAGCAGTGACGAGGCGCCGTTTGGTGGCAGGGGTAAGGGGCATCGAGAGGTTCTTTGTCCGCCGGTGCTGGGAAGGAAGCCGACCCCTCGCCACCGTCACGGCGGAAGGGATCGGGTCGAAGAAACGATCAGGCCGATTTGAAGCGTGCCATCAGTTCGGCGCGGCTCGGATCGGTAAGCGTGACGGCGGCACCGAATTCGAGCGGCGTCAGCGAGGCTTCATCCGGATAAACGATCTTGTTCGAGGTGATCTCCTTCGGGAGGAGCTCGATGACACGGCTGTCGGTGGTCGGCGCGCCGTTGGCGATGTGCTCCTTCACCGCGTTCTTCGGATCCATCAGATAGTTGAGCAGAGCGTAACCGGCCGCCTTGTTTGGCGCATCCTTCGGGATCGCGTAATAATCGGTCCAGATCTCGCCGCCGTCCTTGCCAAGCACATAGTCAAGCTCGGGCATGTCGCGGTTGAGCTGCGCGCCGTCGTTGGTCCAGCACATGGTCAGCCAGGCGTCGGTCGAACGCATCGACGGCTGATAGTCGGAATTGATGGCAAAGAGATGCGGCTTGACCTTGATCAGCAGTTCCTCGGCCTTGGCGAGCTCTTCCGGCTTGATCGAATTGAAGTCGTAGCCGAGGGAAACCAGTGCGCTGCCGATGGTCGTCAGCTGATAGTCGTGGACCATGGCGCGGCCGTCGGCTTCGGTCTGGGCGATCTCAAAGAAATCCTTCCAGCTTGAAAGCTTGGTCTTGATCTTTTTGGTGTTGACGGAAAAGCCAGTAGTGCCCCAATTTTTCGGCACGGCGTAGGTTTTGCCGTCAATCTGCCCTTCCTTGGTGAAGCGTGGGCTCTCGCTCGCCTGGCTGAAGTTCGGGATCTTGGTAAGGTCGAGCTCCTCGATGAGGCCGAGCTTGTGATGGGTCGAGATCGTGTAGTTGGTCGGCACGAAGAGCGACCAGCCGGAGGCGCCGGCCTGGAGCTTTGCGAGCATTTCCTCATTCGAGCCGAAGACGTTGACCTCGACGGCGACGCCGGTGGCTGCCTTGAAGTTCTCGAAGGTTGCCGGATCGTGATAGTTCGGCCAGGTCGCGATGGACATCTGCGTGCCGAGTTCGCCGGCGGCATAGGCGGGCGTCGATAGCGCGCCCGGGACGCGCGAAAGGACTGCCGTTGCAAGGCCGAGGCCGGTGATATTCAGAAAGTGACGACGGCTGATCGAGCCGCGCTTCAGGCGCATGAATTCATCCATGAAGCCTTCGGCTGAGATGGGGAGATTGTCCTTGTAATCCTTGCTCATGATGCTGTTCCCTTGTTTTGGCTTATGCATTCGATGCTGGAAAGACATGTAAGGCGGTGGGGTCGAAGCCGAGGAAGACCTCTTCGCCCGGACCCACGAGATCACTTTCGTTCATGCTGCGGCGATCCGAGGTGATCAGGAAATCGCCGAGGCCGGGGACGGTGACCGCATATTCGGCTGACGAGCCCAGGAAGATGCGATGCGTCACCGTGCCCTTGAAGGACATGCCTGAAACAGTCATGTCGCGGCTGAGATGGATCGCCTCCGGGCGCAAGGCCGCAATCGCCGCTCCTGGTGCGAGCCGCTTGCCGGTCGAAAGCGCCGAGCCATCCGCGAGGCGAAGCGTTTCGCCATCGGCTTCCATCGTCGCCTCGATGCGGTTGGTCTTGCCGACGAAATCGGCGACGAAGAGATCGGCCGGGCGGTCGTAGACTTCCTGAGGCGTGCCGAGCTGGCGAATGCGGCCTGCGCTCATCACGCAGACGATGTCGGCCATCGACAGCGCCTCTTCCTGATCGTGGGTGACGAGAACGAAGGTGATGCCGAGCTCGCGCTGCAGCGTCTGAAGCTCGATCTGCATGGCCGAGCGCAACTTCTTGTCAAGGGCCGCCAGCGGCTCGTCGAGCAGCAGCACGGAAGGACGGTTGACGATGGCGCGCGCAAGTGCCACGCGCTGCTGCTGCCCGCCCGACATTTCATGGATGCGGCGCTTCGCGAATCCACCGAGGCGAACCATCTCAAGCGCTTCGGCAACGCGCCGGTCGATCTCGGCACCGCCGATCTTCGGGCGCATCTGCTTCAGCCCGTAGGCGACATTCTGCGCGACGGTGAAATGCGGAAACAGCGCATAGTGCTGGAACACCATGTTGACCGGGCGCCGGTAGGCGGGAACGCCGTTCATCTCGCGCCCGTCGATCAGCACCGTACCTTCGCTCGGCTGCTCGAAACCGCCGATCATGCGCAGGCATGTCGTCTTGCCGCAGCCGGAAGGGCCGAGAAGCGCCAGGAATGCACCCTTGGGCACATTGAGATTGATGTCCGTTACGGCGGTCACGGCGCCATAGTTCTTCGTGACCGAACGGAATTCGATATCGTTCGTAGAAGCGGATGCCACGTCTGTTCCCTGCGGTTGGTCGGCAGTCTTGATCTGCCTTATTGCCACCGTCGTTAAGGAAAGAGTAAGCCTGGGCTTCCCGCGAGGTATATACCCCGAAAGAGGTATTTTCGCGCAAAACGCTTCATGGGAGGTGTATATAGGGGCTGCGCTGGACGCGCAGGGCGGCAGAGGGGATCCGTCACATGAGCACCGACCTTGAAGGGCTGTTTGCCGCCTTCAACGCCACGATCGGCCGATCGGCGATGGCGGATGCCGAGTTCGGAGAAATGTTCCGTCAGATGATGGCGGCGCTGGTGCGGTTCGATTACGTCGTCGTTTTCGCCTATCGTGGCAAGGAGCGGCCGATCGATCTCTACAGTACCTTCGATCCTGAGGAACATGTCGTTTTCGTCACGCTCTATCAGGCCGGTCCCTATCTGCTGGATCCCTTCTATCACACGGCGCGCGAGCGCCGCGAAGGCGTGCTCAGGATGCGGGAGCTGGCGCCGGATCGCTTCTTTTCCAGCGAATATTACCGCACCTATTATGTGCAGACCGGACTGGCCGAGGAGATTGGTTTCTTCGTCAATGCCGACGAGGATGTCACCATCGTTCTGTCATTGATGCGGCGCGAGAAGACCGGGGTTTTTCCACCTGCGGAATTTGCGACGCTGAAGAAGGTCGAGCCGATCGTCGCGAGCATGGTGAGATACTATTGGACCGGCCTCGCCTCGCGCTTCGACGCGCAATTGGCTGCCGGCAGCAGGACAAAGCGAAAGCCGGGTCAGAACGGAAACATCCCGCCAGCGGAAACCGTCTGGCGGGATCTCAATCTGACGAGCCGGGAGACTGCCATCGTCGAGCTCGTTTTACAGGGGCATTCGTCGGAATCGATCGGTCTGAAGCTCAATATCTCGACGGGAACGGTGAAGGTTCACCGCCGCAACGTCTATCGCAAGCTCGGCATTTCATCCCAGACCCAGCTGCTTTCCCTCTACCTGAAGAATCTCGCATAGTTCGGTCGAGACTCTAGCCCAACATACGGGTGCCATTTCCATCTCTCGCAAGCAGCCTCAGCCAGGGGCCGCAATGGAAGAAGGTCATGAGCAGATACATCGGCACCATCCCGCCGAGCATCGAGCTGCCCTGTGTGGAACAGATCATGTCGCCGGCTGAACCATACGCGGATAGCACGGTCATCAGGGCGAAGCTCGGCGCGGCGGCCAAAGCCAGCAGACGGCCGGCGATGATGGGCAGGGCAGGGGCGATGCGGCCGCCCCTTTTACCGATTTCGGACGAGACAGACATCAGTTGGCTCCGTATCGGTCGTGATGTCTCCACCACACGCCGGTCTCATTTCGGCCGAGCGGCGCGCGGTCGAGCCACTGGTACATGCCCCAGAGACCATCAAGGCCGCGGGCATAGGAAGAATAGGTGTGATAGATGTCACCGTTCTGCATGGCGAAGGCGCTGACGCCGGGTCGATCCCGCGTGTAGGTCGCGATATCCGTCCCCGTCATTGACGCCATCAGTTCGACCGGGCCTTCGCTGCCGCGTAGCTCCCATTGCTGTATCGTCTTGCCCGCCTGAGCATCGAGCATTGGCGGCTCGCGGCGATAATTATATTCGATTTTGCCCCCGCTCTGTTCCTCCGGCGTGAACCAGACATTGAAATCATGGTTGAAATCGCTGTTGGCAGAAGAGGCCCAGTCGAAGGTCCAGCCCATGCGCTGTTTGAATTCCTGCAGCTTCGCGAGAGGTGCGCGGGAAATGGCCGAGAAGGCAACATCGTGATTTTCAAGATGCACCGCAATGCCGTTGAAACCATCCGCGATCGACGAGCAGGACGGGCAACCGGCCGTATAGTCCGGTCCGAACATGAAATGATAGACGAGAAGCTGCGAGTGCCCCTTGAAGAGGCCCGAGAGCGGAACGACACCCTGGTCGGTCTCGAGACGATAGTCCTTTTCCACCTTCACCCAGGGCAACTCCTGGCGGCGGGCGGCGATCTGGTCGCTGCGCCGCGTCAGCTCCTTTTCCTGCTCCAGCAGGGAAAGCCGTGCCGAAAGCCACTCGTTGCGTGTTCCTGTCTTATGCGTCGTCATGGTTCATCTCCTCTTGTCTGTCAGGTCTGTCCTTGTCGGCGCTGCATCTTGCCAGCCGATATGCGATAACTTACCGCTTGAGGCGTAAGGGGTGGGAGTTACAAGTGTGACGGGATTTCGATGGATTCGCTGATCGTCGCTGCTGCCCAGGCGCTTGCCGCCGGCGACGTGCTGGGTGCGCTGAAGCGCGTCGCGCTGCGCGATGATGCCCCGGCGCTGGCACTGCGTGGGATTGCGATGGCGCAGCTGGGCGACCTTGCGCGTGCGAAGGTGTTGCTGAAGAGTGCCGCGCGCGCCTTCGGCCCGCGCGAGACGATTGCGCGCGCCCGCTGCATTGTGGCCGAAGCCGAGATCGCCCTTGTCTCGCGCGACCTCGGCCGGCCCGAGAAAGCGCTCGAGACGGCGCGAGCCGCTCTCGAAAAACATGGCGATCAAATCAACGCTGCCCATGCCCGCAATCTGCAGCTACGGCGTCTGCTGCTGGTCGGTCACTTGGACGAGGCGGAACGGCTGCTCGCAAAACTCGATCCGTCGCCCCTGCCGCCCGCTGCGAGAGCAAGTCATGAACTGGCCGTTGCCGGCATCGCCATCCGCCGCCTGCGCATTCAGCCGGCACGCGCCGCTCTGGCGCGCGCCGCGGAGGCGGCCGGCAAAGCGGGGATCCCCGCGCTTATGGTCGAGGTCCGCGATGCGGCGCGCGCTCTCGATGAGCCGGCGGCGCGACTGCTTGTGCAGGGGAGGGAAAAGCTGTTGTCGCTCGACGAAGTCGAGACGCTTCTGACGTCCGATACCTTGGTTGTCGATGCCTGCCGCAATGTGGTGCGCAGCGGCGGAGACATCATCTCGCTTGCGGGCCGGCCGGTGCTCTTTGCGCTGGCACGCACGCTGGCCGAGGCGGCACCCGACGATGCGCCGCGGGCGCTGCTGCTTTCCCGCGCGTTCCGCGCCCGTCACATCGACGAATCCCATAGAGCCAGACTGAGGGTCGAGATTGGCAGGCTTCGCGTCGCCCTGGAGCCCCTTGCCGATATCAACGCGACACAGCACGGCTTCGCGCTGATACCGCGAGGAAAGCGAGATGTCGTGGTGCTGGCGCCGCCTGTCGAAGTCGAGAATGGCTCCCTGCTTGCCCTGTTGTCGGATGGAGAATCCTGGTCGAGTTCGGCGCTATCGATCGCGCTCGCGATAAGCCCGCGCACGGTGCAGCGCGCGCTCGATGCACTTGCCGCGGACGGGATGGTGCAGGGCGTCGGCAATGGCCGGGCTCGCCGCTGGATGATGCCGCCGGTTATTGACTTCCCGTCAACATTGTTACTCCCGGGACCACTGCCGAGCGATTAAGCTTTTTCATCATCGAAACTCAACCAATCCCGACTGGAGGATGCATCCATGAAAAAGTCCCAAGCGGAAATCATTCGCGAATATGGCCCCTTCGACAATGCGCCGCGCGTCAACGGCGTCACCTTCGACGGGCAGCACGTCTGGTTCGCTTCCGGCGAAAAGCTGCATGCTCTGAACCCCGAAAGCGGCAAGCAAGTGCGCACGATCGATGTTGCCTCGCACGCCGGCACCGCCTTCGACGGCCGTTACCTCTACCAGATCGCCGAAGACCAGATTCATAAGGTCGACCCCGAAACCGGCAAGATAATCTCCACCATTCCAGCGCCCGGCCACGGCGGCGATTCAGGCCTTGCCTGGAGCGAGGGCAGCCTGTGGGTCGGGCAGCATCGCGGCCGCAAGATCTATGAAATCGATCCCGAAACGGGCGCCATCCGGCGCACCATCGAATCCAACCGTATCGTCACCGGCGTGACATGGGTCGATGGCGAGCTATGGCACGGCACCTGGGAGGGCGACGAAAGCGATGTCCGCCGGGTTGATCCGGTGACCGGCGAGGTTTTGGAGCGGCTGGAAATGCCGGAGGGTACCGGCGTTTCGGGCCTGGAATCCGATGGCAAGGACCGTTTCTATGCGGGTGGCGGCGGCAGCGGCAAGCTGCGGGCCATCCGCCGTCCGCGCTGAATGGCGGCAAAGCAGACGTCCTGCGCCTGGAATCGTCGATCGATCCCAGGCGCTCGGTTTCGGAAAGAGCTGACTTACGTCTTAGGCTTGAAAGTCTGCATCCGGATCACGACTGGATACCGCGACTTTGAAACTTGTTGAGCCATAGATGGGGCTTCAGGCTAGATCCTGCGATCGTCATCTCGCGCATTTTGAACCAACCGCAATGCCATGCGTTTCCAACATGGAAGCCATGCCTTGCCGGTCTCGGCTTTCATTGCCATATTTCACTTACCAACCGCATTTCAATCATTTTTAAGTTGCGAGCCGCGCCGATCCCGACGGATGTCGTGAATGGTCTGGCGCGCCAAGGAGACGTCATGAGTGAGATCACGAAAAGTCTTGACGAAATGAACTTGCAGGAGCGCGCCGATCTTATGGCGGCCGTCGCGGATGTACTGCAAGCCACCGCCGAAGAGGCCGAGGAGGATGGCGATACGCTCGCCGTCACCAATTCGCTGTTCCTGGCATGCAATCTTCGCGGCTGTTCGTCCGATCTTGGCCCGAAGGATCTGAAAGCGGCCGAACTGCTGTTGGAGCAGGGGATCACTTTCATTCACCTGCTGAACGGACGCAAGAAAAGCCGTACGCCGGTGCATTGACGGTTGCGACCGATGAAGGTCGAGCCCTTGGTTGCTTGTCAGGTCGAAAACGGCCGAGGTGGCGAAGCATTTCCGCGTAAAATACCGTGCTAAAAGCCTCAGGCGGAACATCATGGATGTCCCGCCCTTCCTGTCTTGTTGTGCTTGTGTCGGCAGAAGTCTTTTCGCCGCCCCTGCTATCTCAATCCTCCTGGATGGCGCTGTCTCGGGCCGTATCCCGCATGAAGAGATAGACGATGAGCGAAATGCCGATCATCGCCGTCACATACCAGTAAAAACCCTGTTCCCAGCCGCTGCTCTTGAACTTCAGCGCCACGAATTCGGCTGTGCCGCCGAAGAGCGTATTGGCGAGGGCATAAGGCAATGCGACACCGAGAGCACGGATATGGGCAGGAAACAGCTCCGCCTTCACGACCGCATTGATCGATGTGTAGCCGGTGACAATGACCAATGCGCCCATGACGAGCAGGCCAGCGATGAATGGATCCCTCGTGGTTTCGAGCGCCGAGAAGATCGGGTAGGTAAACAGGACGCCACAAAGGCCGAAGCCGATCATCAGCGGCTTGCGGCCGATCCTGTCGGAAAGCCCGCCTGCGACCGGCTGCAGCAGCATGAAGATGAACAGCGTGATTGCGTTGATCTCGCTCGACGTTTCGCGGCTGAACCCGGAGGTGTTGACCAGGAATTTCTGCATGTAGATCGAATAGGCGTAGAAGGCGAGCGTACCGCCGGCCGTCAGCAGCATGACGAGCGCGGTTTCCTTGGGGTGCCGGGTGATCAGCATCCAGAAGCCGGATTTCTGCGTATCGCTTGCGCGCACATTCTTGAAGCTCTCGGTTTCGGCAAGGCCACGCCGCAGCCAGAAGACCACGACTGCAAGTGCTGCTCCCATGAAGAAGGGAATGCGCCATCCCCAGGCATTCAGCGCTTCCGTCGTCATCACAGCCTGCAATAGGATCAGAAGCGCGATGGCAAGAAGCTGGCCTGAGATCAGCGTGACATACTGAAAGGACGAGAAGAAACCGCGACGCTGGCGGCCGGCCATTTCGGAAAGGTAGGTCGCCGAGGCGCCATATTCGCCACCGACGGAGAGGCCCTGCATCAGGCGAGCGAGGACCAGAAGTGCCGGGGCCACAACGCCAATGGTTTCATATCCCGGCGTCAGCGCGATGATCAGCGACCCCGCGCACATCAGCGTCACCGAAAGGGCGAGGCCGGCTTTGCGGCCCTTGCGGTCGGCGTAGAGCCCCATGATCCAGGCGCCGATCGGCCGCATGACGAAACCGACGGCAAAGACCGCTGCCGAATTCAACAGCTGCGCGGTCTGGTCGCCGGCCGGGAAGAAATGTGGTGCGAAATAAAGCGCGAAGGCAGCATAGACATACCAGTCGAACCATTCGACGAGATTGCCGGTGGAGCCACCGATGATCGATTTCAGACGTTGACGCCGCTCAGCCGCGTCCGTCGCCGCCGTCGTCGTGATGGGATCCAGTGTATTCAGCATTGTTCCTCTCCTCCCGTTCTTGCTTCGGATCGTCGCTACACAGCGATGGCGCTGCAAACGACAGGTTCGCCGGAGAGGCCTTGCGCATTCGGCGTGGCTGGCGGCTGACATCAAGGCGATATCCGCAATGCCATTGCCCGGCCGACGTCCGACTGTTGTGCGTATTGAAGGTCCACTCTCCCAGTGATGCTATTGATATGTGAGGAAAGCGCGGTGCACGAGATTTGAGGGCTACTCAGGATATTCTATTGATATATTTCATTTTTCTCAGGATGAGATCGTTGCTCTTGGAAAATTTCGCGCAAGATTCTGCATGGCTATTTCGGAGTTTGTGCAATATTCTGCACAAATGAGTGGGCAGGGTCTGAAGCGAATTGTGCTGCTGGTGGTGGGTGGTTTAGCCGCTGCCGCGGGCATTTGGTATGCGGCGCTTTCCCTTTCGCGTCAGGACGCACTTAGGCGGCTGGATGCGGAGGCGAGCGGGCTTGCGGTACAGCATATCCGACTGCTCGACAGTGAGCTGGTGCGCTTCCGGCTTCTTCCAATCGTGCTTGGCGAATATCGCGATCTTGGCGAGGCCCTCGCGAGCCCCACAACGGATGCCGCCCGCCGGCTTGACGACAAGCTTGGCTTTCTGGCGCGGGAAACCGGCGCCTATATCATCTATCTCGTCGATCAGAAGGGACTTGTCATTTCCGCGTCGAATGCGGGAACAGAAGACAGTTTTGTCGGCAAGAACTTTAGCTTTCGTCCCTATTTTTCCGAGGCGCTGAAAGACGGTACTGCGGAATATTACGGCGCCGGAGCGATCAGCGGCCGGCCAGGTCTGTTTCTGGCCCGCAGGGTCGGCGATGCCGCCGCTCCGGTGGGAGTCATCGTGGTCAAATTCGAGTTCGATGCGGTATCGCGGATCTGGGCGAACGACCGCGGAAAAACGTTTGTGGTCGACGAGCATCAGATCATCCTTGCCGCATCCGACCCGTCACAGGTGCTGACGACGCTCGCACCTTTATCGCCCGAAGTCCGGGCCGGCATCGTCGCAAGCGGGCAATATCGCGACGCCGCGCTGGGGCAGGGGAATTATCACGCCGAGGATGCCGGTCGCATACGCGGCCCGCGAGATCGCATCATGATCGCTGCGGAGCAGCCGGTGGCCGGGACGCATTTGCGTCTGCTGCATCTTCTCGACACCCGCGCGGCGCTGCAGGAGGCGCAGGCGCGGGCCTGGCTGCTGGCTTTGCCCGTCGTTGTGGGTTTGGCCGCCATCCTCGCTGCGATCTGGTGGCGGATGACCCGCGCAGCCAGGGCAGCGGAGGATCGGCGTGCGCTTGAGAAGGCCGTCGCCGCACGCACGACTGAGCTGCACGATGAGATGGCTGAACGTGCGCGCGCCGAGGATCGATATCGCGATGCGCGTGAGGAACTTGCCCAGGCGAACCGGCTTGCTTCCGTCGGTTCGATCACCGCGGGGTTGATGCATGAAATCAACCAGCCTGTCGCGACCATCCGCACTCTCGCCGAGAATGCTCGCCATCATCTCGCGGCCAATCGCCTCGATCGCGTTGGCGCCAATCTGGATGCCGCGGTCGAAGTGACGGCGCGCATCGGCAAGATCACGCAGGAGATGCGGCGTTTTTCACGCCGGGGGCGGCGCGCAGCCGGAGCGGAGCCGCTCGATGCCATTATCGCGGGCGCCTTGCTGCTGGTCGGAAACCGGTTTCGCAAAGCCGGCGTGCGGCTGGATCTGCCGGCGCAGGGCCAGCCGCATGTGCTTGCCGAACGGGTGCGGTTGGAGCAGGTCATCGTCAATCTGCTGCAGAACGCTATCGATGCCGTTGCCGGTATCGAGGATCCGCATGTTGCTCTGCTCGTGGACGCTGCCGAAAAGGATATGGTGAAACTGACTGTCGCCGATAATGGTCCCGGTATCGATCCGGCACTGGCCAAGGAAATATTCCGTCCGTTCGTTACCGGCAAGCCCGATGGACTTGGTCTCGGGCTCGGGATTGCCCAGGACATCATGAATGATCTCGGCGGATCATTGACCATCGGCGCTTCGCCGCTCGGTGGCGCGGCTTTCATAATGACAATGAGGCGAGCATGACCCTGGAAGCGTCGCAGAAAGTTCTTCTGGTCGAGGATGATGGCCCCTTCAATGCCGCACTTACGGATTCCTTCGCCATAGCGGGCTTCGACGTGGAGACGCATGGTGATGGGCAATCGGCCCTGGCAAGCCTTGCAACCGCATTGCCTGGCGTGATCGTCAGCGACATCCGCCTGCCGCGCATCGATGGGCACGATCTGCTGGAGGCCGTGCGGGCGCGCGATCCGGATTTGCCTGTTATCCTGATGACAGGCCACGGCGATATCGCCATGGCGGTCGGTGCATTGAAACAGGGCGCCTATGATTTCATTGCCAAGCCCTTTGCCACCGATCACCTGATCGCATCGGTGCGCCGGGCGCTGGAAACGCGCCGCCTGGTGCTGGAAAACCGGCGCTTGCGGCAGGCAGCCGCCGAGGCGGAGGATGCATCGCCGCTCCTCGGTCAGACGGCGGTCATGGCACGATTGCGTGAAACGATCCGCCAGGTCGCAAACGCCGACGTGGATGTTCTGGTCGAAGGCGAAACGGGCACCGGCAAGGAGCTTGTGGCCCGGCTCATCCACCGCTGGAGCAGGCGGCGCGCTCGCAGTTTCGTCGCGGTCGATTGCGCCGCTCTGCCGGATGCGATCGCCGACGAGACCCTGTTCGGGAACCGCGTCCGGCGCGGGCGCATTGCCGAGGCCGATCGTGGCACGCTTTTTCTCGACGAAATCGACAGCATGTCACCTCTGCTGCAGGGCCGGCTTTTGCGGGTCGTCGAGGAGCGCGAACTGCCCTCGGCGAGCGGCGAGCCGGCCCCTGTCGATCTCCGCATCGTCGCCGCGACGAAAAACGATCCGCATGGCTCGATCACCGATAACCGCGTTCGTGCCGATCTGCTCTATCGGTTGGAAACCGTGCGCATCCGCATTCCGCCCTTGCGGGAGCGCCGCGCTGATATCGGCCTGCTGTTCAGCGCCTTCCTCGGTGAGGCCGCTCGCCTGCATGGTGTGCCGCGTCCACCCATCGATGCCGCGATGGAGGCACGGTTTCTGACATACGATTGGCCGGGCAATGTTCGCGAGCTGCGCAATTATGCAACGCAAGCGGCGCTTGGCCTCGCCTCCGCTCGCAGCCAACCTTCCATAGAGCTCGGCCTTTCCGATCAGATGGATCACTTCGAGGCAAACATTCTGCGTGCCACGCTGGAGCGATATGAGGGAGATATTTCCGAGGTCGCGCAGGCGCTCAAACTGCCGCGCAGAAGTCTCTATGCCCGTCTGCAGCGTCACGGCATCAATCCGTCGACCTACCGTAAGTGAGATGGGGCCCGCAAGTCGCGAGTGAAGGGATAGGATAGGATGAGTATAGTTTTACTTGTTCAGATTGGCGGTGTTATTCGTATCGGTTGTAATTTTCTTCATAAAATTTATAGTTATGCGACGTATAAATCAATTTAAC